>JADCGG010000001.1 GCA_020249125.1 Roseomonas sp.
ATTGCGATGCTCAATGAGGGCTTTTCAGCAGCCTGCTAAACTAAGCTGCCTCAGCTCAGCCAGTTCCTGTAAAGGCCTCAGGTCACTTACCTTGGTCTTGACGAGCTCGAGGTGGCTTAGTCGCTTCAGCCCGCTTAGAGGCATTAGGTCGCATATTGGCGTGCCTCCAATATGCAGCGTCTCCAATTGTTGAAGCTCGCTTATAGGTGTGAGGTCGGTTACTTGCGTCCCATTGCAGTTAAGGGACTTTAGTTGTGACAGGGTCGCAAGAGGGCTGAGGTCGTCGACCTCTGTTTCGCTAAAAACCAAGTGCTGAAGCTGGAATAAGTCCTTCAATGGCTTCAGGTGGCGAACCTTTGTTTGCGAAATTACTAGATGGCGGAGAAGGATCAGTCCGCCCAATGGGCTTAGGTCGCTGACCAGCGTACCGCCGCAGTGGAGTTCGACTAGTTGCCGAAGGGCCGAGAGCGGGGAAAGGTCATCCGTCTCGGTCTGTCCACAATCCAAGTGTTCCAACGCGTTCAGTTCAGTGAGAGGCGATAGGTCTCGTATTTGTGTGCTATTGCAATGAAGCTTGCGAAGCTGCTTTAGCGGCGTCAGGGGGGATAGGTCTCTAACCCGCGTATCTGTAAGATTGAGATACTCTAAATTGGCCAACGAAGAGATGGAAGCCAGATCTGCGCATCCGGTACTGTCAAGATATAACTCGCGTAAATTCGACAGCGCGGAGAGCAATTCGATGCTTGCGAAGGCGTTTGGTTCATACCGGGTTCGCCTGCCATCCGCCCCTTCTGATGTCAAAATGAAATAGGTTCCGAGATTCAATCTTTTGAGGTGGGTCAGTGCAGTTAGCCTTTCCGGCAACCTCGCCAAACCCAGATCACCCAAATCCAACCAATCCTGCCCCGTGCGCGCGGCTTCCGCTATCCGTTCCTCTGCAATGCGTTCGCCATCGGTCATGTCAGCCATGCCCTGATTCTGCCATATCCTTAACCACGCGCAAACAGAAATCCCCGCCTGTCTTTTCTTGCGGCGGCAGCATCGGGCCTGCCATCACCCCCACCACCCCGCCCAAATCACCGCCCCCCGATCCGCGACGCCACGCGGCATCGGCACTGCCTTTCCCGCCGCCATCCGACGCAAATCCCGCCCCGCCAGCACCGCCGGAAGTGCTGCGGCCACCAGTCCTTTCGGCACATCGCAGGGCGCGCTCTGCAAAGCCTCCAACCCCTCAGCCGCCATCTCGGCGCAAAGCGTCGCTAGCGCGGGCTGTCCCGGTGTGCTGATCACCGCCTCGGCGCTCAGCCCCGCCGCCGCCAGCCGGTCCAGCGGCAGCAGGCAGCGCCCTTGCGCGGCATGGGCGGCGATGGATCGCAGCACGCCGGCCAGCCCATAGGCGGCGCCAAGGGCGCGGAGTTTTTCAGCCTCCTCAACGCTGCCGCCCAAGGCCAGGCCCGCCGCATAGGCAAAGCCGCCTGCGGTGCCGCGCAGCCAAGTCACGAAATCGGCCTCGGTCGCAAGGCCGGCTTCCTCGGCCTCGGCTTCGCGCGCATCAATCATGGCATCAAGCGCGGCGGGGTTGAGGCTGCCGGCGGTGATCGCGGCATGCAGCGGTTCGGCAACCTCATGCCGGCGCGCGGGCCAGGCTTGGCGGGCTTCCTCCAGCGCATCGCGCCACCATTGCAGGCGGATCAGCGCGGCCATGGGGTGGCTTGCGGCCTCTCGGGCGCGGGCCAATTCGTGGTTGAAGGCAATCAGGGTGAAGATCGCCTCTCGCTTTTCCGCCGGCGCGAAAAGCGCGGTCAGGAAGCGGTCCGGGTCATGGGCGCGGGCAAAGGCCGCAAGCGGGGAAAGGCTCACGCGTGCTGATATGCACGGGCGGGCGCGGCGCGGGAAGGGTGCGGTTGACGCAAGGCAAGGTGCCGCTTACCTCAGACATAGAGTTAATCACTCATCATCTGAGGAACGGAGAAACCCCCATGGCCTTCAGCCTGCCCGCGCTGCCCTATTCCACCACTGCGCTTGCCGCCAATGGCATGTGCCAGGAAACCCTGGAACTGCATCATGGCAAGCACCACAACGCCTATGTCACGGCGCTGAACGGGCTGATCGAAGCCAAGGGCCTGGCTGGCAAGTCGCTGGAAGCGATTTGCGCCGAAGCCGGCAAGGCGGGCGCTGATGGCCTGCCGGTGCTGAACCAGGCGGGGCAGCACTACAATCACATCCTGTTCTGGCAGGTGATGCAGCCGGGCGGCGGTGGCGACAAGCTGCCGGGCACTTTGGCCGCGAAGATTGATAGCGACCTGGGCGGCATGGCGCCCTTCAAGGAAGCCTTCAAGCAGGCGGGTGTGACGCAGTTCGGCTCTGGCTGGGCGTGGCTGATCATCGGCGCCGATGGCAAGCTGAAGGTGACGAAGACGCCGAATGGCGCCAACCCGATTTCCACCGGCGAAGGCAAGCCGATTCTGGGCGTGGATGTGTGGGAACACGCCTATTACCTGGATTTCCGCAATGTGCGCCCAAATTACCTGGATAATTTCCTGAACAAGCTCGTGAATTGGGAAGTGGTCGCGGATCTGATGGGCAAGGGCGGTCTTGTGTCCGGCCAAGCGGCCTGATCCGCCGCGAAGGCACTAAAAAAGGCGCCGGGGGGAGACCCTCGGCGCCTTTTTCGTTGCCTGTTGAAAGGCTCAGCTTTTCGCCTCGTCATTCGCGGCTTCCGGGCGCAGCACGCTGCCGATGGTGCCGCGCACAACGGTGACCTTCACATTGGGGGCGATTTCAGCCTCGATCTCGTCAGAGCCATCCTTCACCTTGGTGATGGTGGCGACAATGCCGCCCGCGGTCACCACGCGGTCCCCGCGCTTCAATTGGCCGAGCATTTCGCGGTGATCCTTCATCTTCTTCTGCTGCGGGCGAATCAGCAGGAAGTAGAAGACGACGAAAATCAAAACCAGCGGCAGCAATTGCATGACAACAGCGGCGGTGCCGCCGGCATCCTGGGCATAGGCGGGGCTGATGCCAAAAAGTTTTTCCATGGTCCGGCATTCCTTGAGCGATGATGGGGCGGAAACTAGCGTCCGCCCCCTTTCCGTCAATAGCGTCCCGGCCTATTCCGCGCGGCCATGGAACATTCTTCGCTTCTCCCCGCCCTGACCCGCATTGCTGAGGCACTTGAACGCCTGGCCCCGCCACCCGCCGCGGCGCCTGACCTGACCGGGGCCGATGCTTTCATCTGGCATCCCGAACCCGTCGCACGGCTTTCCCCAGTGCCCAAGGTGGCGGCGGTGCCGCTTGACCTGCTGCAAGGGGTGGATCGGCAGAAAGAAATCCTCATGGAAAACACGCTGCGCTTCGCGCGCGGCTTCAGCGCCAATAACGCCATGCTCTGGGGCGCGCGGGGGACGGGCAAATCATCGCTGGTGAAGGCAGCGCATGGCGCGGCCAATGCGCAAGTTCCAGGCAGCCTGGCGCTGATTGAAATCCATCGGGAAGACATCAAGTCGCTGCCGGAATTGCTGCGCTTTTTGCGCGCGGGGTCGCGCCGCTGCCTGGTATTCTGCGATGATCTTTCGTTTGAACGGGAAGATGCCGATTACAAGGCGCTGAAATCTGTACTCGATGGCGGCATTGAAGGCCGCCCGGCCAATGTCCTGTTCTACGCCACATCCAATCGCCGGCATCTGATGTCGCGCGACATGATTGAAAATGAACGCAGCGCCGCAATCCATGGGTCTGAGGCGATTGAGGAAAAGGTATCGCTGTCAGACCGTTTCGGGCTTTGGATTGGCTTTCATAATGCCAATCAGGATACTTTCTTCGCCATGATCGAAGGCTATGCCCGGCATTACGGGCTGGATGTAACGGTTGAAGATTTGCATGCGCAGGCGGTGGAATGGTCCGTCACGCGGGGGTCTCGTTCGGGCCGCGTGGCGTGGCAATTCATCCAGGATCTGGCGGGGCGGATGGGCGTGAAGATTGAGGGCTGAATTCGCGCCGATTAGAGTACATGGCGTTCATATGAAATCATTTGAACGCGTGAAGATGCTCGAAAGACAACAACATAGGGCGGGTTGCGTGAACTCATGTGAGCGCAACATGGTCTAACGCGGCCGGGCGGGCAGGGGGGGCGCCTCACCCAGCATGGCGACCACTTCCTGCGTTGACAGGAAGCGCGGGAATTCACCCTGCACCAATTGATCAAGGCTTGGCGCCGGCAGGCCGAGCCTTGACGCATAAATCCAGGAATAGGCGAGCACGCGCTGCACATGGCTGCGCGTTTCATCAAACGGAATCGCTTCGATAAACAGCAGCGCATCGCCGCGGTGGCGCACAGCCGAAAGCCATTTCGCCAGATTGCCTGGCCCGGCATTATAGGCAGCCAGCAGCCGGATCAGATCACCGCCCACGGCCTCACTCCGCGCCAGATAATGCAGATAGCGCTGGCCCAGTTCCAGGGATAGGCCAGGATTATGCAAGCGCTGCGCACCATCGCCGGCAAAGGAAGGGTCATTGGCAAGGTAGGCAGCGGTGGTCGGCATCACTTGTAGAATGCCGCGCGCCCCGGCCGGCGATACTGCCGCCGGGTCAAAATTCGATTCCTGACGGGCCAGGGCATAAAGCAGCGCGGGTTCCACGCGAAAACCCTGGGCGGGCGTCAGGCGTGGCAGGGGAAAGCGCGCCAAATCCCTGGGGCGGCCATCAGCGGCTTGCGCCAATTCGGCAAGCTGCGCCGAAAGATGCGTGAGACCCGCCTGGGAAGCGACGGCCAGCATGGACCTCAGCAGCGGTAGATTGCCGCGCGCCAAGGGCCATAGGGCGCGCAATTCTGCCTCGGCCCGGGCAGTCTGCCCGATTTGCAACAACGCGAGCGCCCGCCAGCCGCCGGCGGTTTCCATCAGCGCCGCCATGCCTTCCCCGCTGCCCGCTTCCGCGTGCCAGGCGAAACCGGGGGTCAGGCCAAGGGCGCGGCGGGCCATCAGCCCGTAAAAAGTGCGCGTTTCCTGCGCGGCCTGCAAAAGCCAGGGCACATGCATCCCCGGATGCCTGGCGCGAATGGCGGCGCGGCTCGCCCAATAGGCGGCGGCAGCGCGATTGGCGGGCGATGCGCCGGGGGCGCGCGCCGCGACTTCAAAATAGGGCAGCGCCACATCGAAATGCCCAAGCCCCCAGGCGGCGAGCCCGGCTGTAAAGGCTGCCCGCCCCATTGGTTCGAGGCGGCTGCGTGTTGCTTCCGAGGCAAGTTCGAAGGCGCGTTCATCCTCCCCGCGCCGGAACAGGATCAGGGCGAAATCGGCCATTAGTGCGGCGGCGTAGGGCGGGGTCATGCCGCGCGTGGCTTCCATTTGCCGAAGCGCGGTCTCCAGATTGCCATCACGCACCAGATCACGCAGCGCGCGGTCCAGGGCGGGGTTGCGCACAAAACCCTGTTCCGGGGCTTCGCGTTCTTCCGGGACCATGCCCGCATCCTCGGCCAGGCTGTCCAGGGCCGGGGCGGCGGGCAGGGCGGCGCCGCGCGGCGCCGTGCGGCGGAGCAGCGCGTGGATCGCCGGCGCATCGGGATGATCTGCAAAGCGCGCCAGCCAATCCCGCAAGGCGTCCTGATCCGGCCTTGGTGCGGCCGGGTTCAGCCAGCGATCGGCAAGGATATGGCCTTCAAGCCTGCGGTCCGAAAGCTGCGCTGTCGCGCGTTCCGCGGCATCCCAATCTCTTGAGGCTTGCAAAGCAAACACGCCTTGCAGCGCCGCCGCATCGGCGGGCGCCGCAGGCAGGGTTATGCTGGCCGAAGCACGCGACATAAGCGTGGGCAAGGCTGCGGTCTGAGTGGCCCTTTGCGCCATGGCCGGAACGGGGGTTCCGAACCACAATGGCGCCAGCACCAGCGCCATCAAAGGCAGGGTGCCGCTTCGGGCCATGGGGGGGATCGCGCGCATGACTTATCGCTTTTAGACGCGAAGTGGTTGAAAACTCAACCACGGGGCGAGGTGTGGGCCCTGAAGGAGCGCGCCTCCCCAGGTGACAGGCGCCGGATGGGGGGGTAAATCCACCATACCAGCAAGGAGACATCCATGACGATCAAGATTGGCGACAGCATCCCCGCAATGAAGGTTATGCAAGGCACCTCTGATGGCCCGAAGGAGCTTGATGCGGCGGAATTCTTCAAGGGCCGTACGGTGGTGCTTTTCGGCGTGCCGGGCGCCTTCACGCCGACTTGCTCGGCCAAGCATTTGCCGGGGTTTGTGGAACACGCGGCCGCCCTGAAGGCCAAAGGCGTGCATGCCGTTGCCTGCATGGCGGTGAATGATGCCTTTGTGATGGGCGCCTGGGCCAAGGATCAGGGCATCACGGACCAGGTGACGATGATTGCCGATGGCTCGGCGGCCTTCACCAAGGCGATGGGCCTGGAATTCGACCTGACGGCGCGTGGCCTTGGCGTGCGCTGCCAGCGCTTTGCCCTGGTGGCGAAGGACGGCAAGGTGACGCATGTGGCCGTGGAAGCCCCCGGCGCCTTTGAAGTGAGCAAGGCCGAAGCGGTTCTGGCCGCGCTTTGATCTGAATCTCCGGCGGCTTCGCTTCGCGGGCTGCCGGCCTACCCAAGGATTGCCGCCCATGAGCATCACCCTCTGGACCTGGAATACGCCCAATGGGCGCAAGATCAGCGTGGCGCTGGAAGAAATGGGGTTGGCCTATTCGGTGCGGCCCGTGAACATCAGCAAGGGCGAGCAATTCAACTCTGAATTTCTGGCCTTCAGCCCGAATAACCGTATCCCCGCCATCCAGGACCCGGATGGGCCGGATGGCAAGCCGATCACGGTTTTCGAAAGTGGTGCGATTTTGCTCTATCTGGCTGAGAAGACTGGCCGATTCATGCCGAAGGACCTGCGCGCGCGCGTGCCGGTTTATGAATGGCTGATGTGGCAAATGGGCGGTTTTGGCCCGATGCCCGGTCAGGTGCATCACTTCCTGATGCAGCCCGAAGGCCCGGCGCGGGATTATGGCTTCAAACGCTACCATGATGAGACCAAGCGCTTGTATGGTGTTTTGGACCGCCGGCTTGAAGGGCGCGATTTTGTGGCGACGGGCAGCGAACCTTCAATCGCCGATTTCGCGATTCTGGGCTGGGCCTGGCGGCATGAACGCCATCAGGTGGACCTTGGCGGCTTGCCCAATGTGAAGCGCTGGTATGAGGCAATGATGGCGCGGCCTGCGACGAAGCGCGGGTTTGAGGTTTCGCTCGGCTGAGCTGCCCTTCCGGGTTTGACGCTGCCCCGCCGTGGCACTAGAAGCAGCGTGTTGCAACGCCGTGTGACTTTCCACTCCTGCGGAGGGGTGGCCGAGTGGCCGAAGGCGGCGGTTTGCTAAACCGTTATAGGATCTAAAGTCCTATCGTGGGTTCGAATCCCATCCCCTCCGCCAGAAATTTAGCGAATCCCGTTCTCCGCCGAGGCTGCAGGCCGGAAAAACTTTAGGTTTCATAGGGTTTTGAGGGCGGACCTGTTGACTGCCTTGGCCCGGAATAGCCCCAAATTCTCTCTCTTAGGGCCAATTCTCTCCGAACCTGTTGACTTGGCCGATTTAGTACGGATTTCGTAAGTCATTGAAATAGAGAGAAGTTCTTGTGGCGGAAATGTGGCGCGGTTCGAATAGCACTTGCACGAAATCCGTACTTAGAAATCGAACCGGGGGTACGGGGCCGCGAGGGGTTCGTGGAGTCACTCTATATCGATTGAGCGTAACCTCAGATGGACTTAAGATTTTCGCTGTGCGGTGATCTCGGACACAAATCTCAGGGTGCTTCAAAATCGGATGGGCCAGTGAGCACCCATGTACGCCCACGCTTCTCAAGCGTGCCACTGACCGATACTGGCCTCCCTGCGGCATGAGCCCGCAGGGCAAGCAGATAGTCCTTGGGTAGCAGCCTCACGCGGACCTGAATGTCGCCAAGGTCAGCGCTGGACCATTGGATCGCTATTTCCCGTTCGCCGGATGGGTTCAGCAGATCTGATGGGTCCCCCTCGCTCTCTAGCAGGCTGCTGAAATTCGTAGCCTGATTTCGCTATCTATGATTCACTGTCATCGCATTTGTTTGAGGTTGCGATGCGCGGCAATGATGCGGTGGCAGGTTCCCTGTTCAGCTATGTTGATCTTGAAAAGCGGGTGCGC
>JADCGG010000010.1 GCA_020249125.1 Roseomonas sp.
ATCTGGTAATCTTCCGAAACTTCAGATTCCAATTCACGCAGCGCCGGCCCGACCAGCTTTTGTACTTTCAACCCATGCTTCTGCCGCAGCGCCAGCGAGGCGTTATCCTTCGCCAGCTGCTCCTCATTCCGATAGAGATACATCTGGCCTTCTTCGCGAATAAGGTCCGAAGCACCTTCCGCCGCCAGGATTTCGCGATGCCGATCGGGCGCGGAAAACAGCAGCGCCGAAAGCGCTACGGCGGCGGATTCGACCTTCTCCCGCCGGGCGGAAGCGACAAAGCGCAGCAGCCAGGGCATGGCGCGCAGCCAATAGCGCGCGGGGATATGCAAAGCGCCGGCGGGGTCCATCAGCATTTTCGGCACCTGCGCCAGCACCCCCGGCATGGCGAGCGGCGCCACCGACCCATGGCTGATGGCGCCCGCATTGCCGGTATAGGCCGCGCCTTCCTTGCCGGCTTCCAGCACCAGCGGCTTCAGCCCGCGCCGCGCCAAATGCCAGGCGATGCACAGGCCAACAATGCCTCCCCCGATAATCACCGGGGCGGGCTTGGGGGATTGCGTTTCCATGGCCCCATCCTGACGCAGTCTTAAGCCCCAGGGAAGCGCCCGGTTGACGCCTGCAAGCCGGGGCATCACTTTTGCCCCAATCGGAGGATGCCAGCATGCAAATCACCCCCAATAATGCCGGGCTAGGCGCGCGTGTCGAAGGGATTGACCTGCGCGAGACCGCCTCGGCCGCGGATTTCCGCACGCTGCTGCGCGCGCTTGGCGAATATGGCGTGCTGTGTTTCCCAAAGCAGGATCTGGAAGCGCCGCAAGTGGCCGCCTTTGGCAAACGCTTTGGCGATTTGGAAGTGAATGTCGCCAATCTGTTCCATGCGCCAGGCCATCCGGAAGTGATGATCCTGTCCAATATGAAGGATGAGGCCGGCAAGCCTCTCGGCCTGAATGATGCCGGCCAGGGCTGGCACACCGATATGTCCTATTCCAAGGAAATCGCGCTGGCGAATATGCTGCATGCCAAACGCGTGCCGCGGCGCGATGGTAAGGTGTTGGGGGCGACGCAATTCCGCAATATGCACGCCGCCTATGCCGATCTGCCCGCCGAGGTGAAGGCGCGCATCGAAGGCCGTGTCGCCATTCATGATTTCAGCAAATTCTGGGACATGATGCGCCAGCGCCCGGGCAGCATTCGCGGCCCCCTCTCGCCCGAACAGCGCGCAAAAAAACCGCCGGTGGAACAGCCGATTGTGCGAACCCATCCAATCACCGGGCGGCCCGTGCTTTACTGCAATTGCGGCTATGCCATGTATATCGAAGGCATGGACCGCGCGGAATCAGATGCGCTGCTGGATTATTTGTTTCGCCATCAGGCGCAGGACAAATACCTCTATACGCATGAATGGTCGGAAGGTGACGTGCTGATCTGGGACAATATCGGCACCATGCATAATGCGGTGGCGGATTATTTGCCCGGTGAGGATCGCTACATCCTGCGCGTGCAGGTTATGGCGACACTCGATTACGCGGCGCTGGCGGCATGAAGCTGGTCACATTTCAGGGTGCGCATGGCCCAACGCTTGGCGGTGTGGTTGGCGAAAGCCTGGTCGCGCTGCGCCCTGCCCTATCGGCAGCGATGCGCGCCGCTGGTGAGGCTGATCGCAGCAGCGACGTGATCCCCGCCGATATGGTGGCGCTGCTGGGCGATGAGGCGGCAATGACCGCAGCAGGACGCGCGCTTGCCTTTGCCGCGCGGGCGGAAAATGCGGCGCTGCGCCAGCCACTTGCACGCGCGCAGCTTTTGGCACCGTTGCGGCCAGGCAAGATCCTCGGCGTTGGGCGCAATTACGGCGACCATGCCAAGGAAGTGGGCGGCCCCAAGCTTGATATGCCGCGCATTTTCATGAAGCCGACGAGTTCCGTCGTTGGTCCCGGCGCGGTGGTGAAAATCCCGCGCGATGTGAAAAAGCCCGATTGGGAAGTGGAACTTGGCGTCGTGATCGGCAAGCCCGCGCGGGATGTGCCGGAAGGTGTGGCGCTGGATTATGTGGCCGGCTACACCGTGCTGAACGATGTCAGCGCGCGCGAATTTCAATTCGATGTACCGCTTGCCATGACATCCTTCGCCAAGGGCATGGATGGCTTCTGCCCCATTGGCCCCTGGATCATAACGCCCGAAGAAGTGGGCGAACCCTGGATGCTGGACGTAAAATGCTGGCTGAATGGCGAAGAAGTACAACACGGCAATACGCGCGATCTGATCTTTTCCGTCTCGGCGCTCATTGCCTTCCTCTCGCGCTACATGA
Organism: Roseomonas sp.; assembly: GCA_020249125.1. GTDB lineage: Bacteria > Pseudomonadota > Alphaproteobacteria > Acetobacterales > Acetobacteraceae > Neoroseomonas. Next base: position 2,309 of record JADCGG010000010.1, read on the forward strand.
CACTCGAACCGGGTGATGTGATTGCAACCGGCACTCCAGCCGGGGTTGGGCATTTCCGCGATCCGCCGCGCTATCTGAAGCCGGGCGACAAGTTGCGGCTGGAAGTGGAACGTGTTGGCGTTTTGGAACATGCGATTGGTTGAAATGAAGGGAAGGCAAGAATGACAAAGCGTTTTCTGCTGGCGGCCATGGCCGCGTTATTGGCGCTGCCTGCCTGGGCGCAGCCCAGGGCGCCGGGAACGGATTATCCAAACCGGCCCGTGCGCGTGGTGGTCGCCCTTGCCCCTGGCGGCAATGCCGATATCAATGCGCGGCTGATTTCAACCGCGCTATCCCAGCAATTGGGGCAGCAATTCGTGGTGGAAAATCGCCCCTCTGGCGGTGGTACGGTTGCCTTTGAAACCCTCGCGCAGACACCACCCGATGGCTACACATTGCTGGTTGGTGCGCTTGGGTCCCATGCGCTGAATATTGGGCTTTACGGTGACAGGCTGCGCGTGCATCCCCTGACCGGCGTTGATCACATCACCATCAGCAGTCATTCCGCGATTGTGCTGGCGGTGCACCCTTCGCTTGGTGTCAATACGCTTTCAGAATTCCGTGCGCTGCTTGCCGCCAATCCAAACAAGTTTGACTTCGGCTCCTCAGGCAATGGCACGACCGGCCATATTTCCTCGGCACTTTTACTGCATCTATTGGGCGTGCAGGCGCAGCATGTGCCCTATCGCGGTTCGGCCGCTTCCTTCGCTGACCTTGCCGTTGGACGCATTGGCTTTCAATCGGATACCATCTCATTCCTCGCGGACCACATACGTGCCGGCACGGTGCGCGGGCTTGCCATTGCTACGCCGGAACGGTCCCCCATGGCGCCGGATGTGCCGACCTCGGCCGAGGCTGGCCTGCCCGCCTTCCAGGCCACAACCTGGACGCCATGGTCTGCGACGCTCGGCACACCGCTGCCGATCCGGCAATTTCTGTATGAACAAATCGCCATCGCGCTGCGCAAGCCCGATGTGCGCGACCGCGTGATCCAGCTTGGCAATACCATCCCCGATGGCATGACACCGGAAGCAACGCGCGCCTTTATCGCGAGCGAGATTGACAAATGGGTGCCGATTGTGCGGGCCACCGGTGCGCGAGTGGATTAAGGGAACCTCTCATGAAAATCGAAAGACGCGCGCTTTTCGGCGCCCTGGCCGCAAGCGCTTTGCCGGGCCTTGCACAAGCGCAAGACATCCCCTGGCCCACTAAACCCATACGCGTGGTGGTGCCCTATGCCGCCAGTGGGGGGACGGATATTCTGGTGCGCGCAATTGGCGAGGCGTTGCGCAGCAGCCTGCCGCAACCCTTCATCGTGGAAAACCGCGCCGGTGCCG
>JADCGG010000100.1 GCA_020249125.1 Roseomonas sp.
AATGCCCTTCAGAATGGGCTTGCCATCAATCTCAGCTGTCAGTCCCTTGATTTCCAACATCACCCAACGCTCCCTTCGAGCGAAATCTGCAATAATTTCTGCGCTTCCACCGCGAATTCCATCGGCAATTCCTTCAGCACTTCGCGGCAGAATCCATTCACAATCAGCCCCACCGCGTCTTCCTGCGAAAGCCCGCGCTGGCGGCAATAGAAAAGCTGATCCTCGGCAATGCGGCTGGTGGTGGCTTCATGTTCCACCTTCGCACTCAGGCAGCGATTTTCGATATAGGGCACGGTATGCGCGCCGCAGAGGTCGCCAATCAGCAGGCTATCGCATTGCGTGAAATTGCGCGCACCCGTTGCCTTGGCGCCAATCCGCACCAGCCCGCGATAGGTATTCTGCCCATGCCCCGCGCTGATGCCCTTCGACACAATGGTGGATTTCGTACGCGGCCCGATATGAAACATCTTGGTCCCGGTATCTGCCTGCTGGTAGTTATTCGTGATAGCAACTGAATAGAATTCGCCAACGCTATCCTCACCTTGCAGGATGCAGGAAGGATATTTCCAGGTTATCGCCGAACCGGTTTCCACCTGCGTCCAGGAAATTTTTGATCGCGCGCCACGGCAGGCGCCGCGCTTGGTGACGAAATTATAGATGCCGCCCTTACCCTCGGCATCGCCGGGATACCAATTCTGCACCGTGCTGTATTTGATGGTGGCATCATCCATGGCCACCAATTCCACCACCGCCGCATGCAGCTGGTTTTCATCGCGCATCGGCGCGGTGCAGCCTTCCAGATAGGAAACGTAAGAACCCTCATCGGCAATGATCAGCGTGCGTTCGAATTGCCCGGTGCTTTTGGCATTGATGCGGAAATAGGTGGAAAGCTCCATCGGGCAGCGCACGCCCTTTGGAATGTAGACAAAGCTGCCATCGGTGAAGACAGCGCTATTCAGCGCGGCGAAGAAATTATCGCCCTGCGGCACGACAGAACCCAGATATTTCTGCACCAATTCGGGATGCGTCTTCACCGCCTCACTGATCGGGCAGAAGATGATGCCATCCTTTTCCAGCCGATCCTTGAAGGTGGTGGCGACCGAAACACTGTCGAACACCGCATCCACGGCGATTGGCATGCGCCCTTCGGCAGGGCTTTCGCCGGCACCTTCAACGCCCGCCAGAATCGCCTGCTCCTTCAGCGGAATGCCCAGCTTTTCGTAGGTGCGCAGCAATTCCGGGTCCACTTCATCAAGGGACTTCGGGCCCACCTTCTGCTTCGGCGCGGCGTAGTAATAGGCATCCTGATAATCAATCGGCGGATACTTCACTGCCGGCCAGCGCGGTTCTTCCATTTTCTGCCAGGCGGCAAAGGCGCGCAGCCGCCATTCCAGCAACCAGGCCGGTTCTTCCTTCTTGGCGCTGATGAAGCGCACAATGTCTTCGGAAAGCCCCTTGGGGGCGAATTCCATGTCGATATCCGTCTCAAACCCCCACTTGTAAGTGGATTCGGTGACGGCCTGGACGGTTTCGATGGTTTCGGTAACGGCGGGCATGGTCAGCCTCTACTCCGCGGCAAAAATGGGGGAAGCGGTTTCAGGGTGCGGCACCACGGCGGGCGGGCCGGCAAGATCGGCAATGGAAATCCCGGTCAGCGCGCGACGGATCGCCTCATTCACCGGGTCCCAACGGCCGCGCACGGGGCAGGAATCCTCAGAATCACAAACGCCGAAGGAATTATCCACGCAGGCGGTCAGCGCGATTGGGCCATCCATGGCGGTGATCACCTCAATCAGCGGCATGTCAGCCAGCGGGCGGGTCAGCCGATAGCCGCCCAAAGCCCCGCGCCGGCCTTCCACCAGCCCGGCATGAGCGAGTATTTTCAAGACCTTGGCAACGGTCGGCTCAGCCAGCCCAGTGGCCTGCGCCAGCCCCGGCGCGGTCAGCACGCTGCCTTCCGCCGCGTCATCCAGCCGCGTCAGCACCACAACGGCGTAATCGGTCAGCTTTGAAAGCCGCAGCACCGGGCAATCCTCCTGGCAATCCGGACTAATCAGGTCCGAATTGCAAATGAGGCCTCCCCCCCGCCCTGTCAAGCGCTGGACGGGCCGCCGCGTCGCGCCCATTCTGCGGCCAATCACAACCCCTGACAGGATGATCCCATGCCCTTTTTGCGAACCGATGACGGTGTTGACCTGTTCTATGAGGAAGCCGGCAGCGGCACCCCCATGGTTTTCGTCCATGAATTCGCGGGCGATTCGCGTTCCTGGGAAATGCAGATGCGGTTTTTCTCTCGCCGCTATCGCTGCGTGGTGTTCAATGCGCGCGGCTATCCGCCATCCGCCGTGCCCAATTCAGCAGCTTCCTACAGCCAGGATCGCGCGACGGATGACATCGCCGCCGTGATCAAGGGGCTCAATCTCGCGCCGGCGCATGTCGTTGGCCTTTCCATGGGTGCCTTTGCCACGCTGCATCTTGGCCTGCGCCACCCGCAATTGGCGCGCAGCCTGGTCGCCGCCGGCGTCGGCTATGGCGCCGCCCCCGGCAAGCGCGACCAATTCCGCGCCGAGGTGGATGCCACCGCCGCGCGCATCCGTGCCGAGGGCATGGACAAGATGGCGATGACCTATTCCCGCGGCCCGACGCGCCTGGTGTTTGAAGAAAAAGACCCGCGCGGCTTCAAGGAATTCCAGACCCAGCTTACGGAACATTCCACCGAAGGCTCCGCGCTGACCATGCAGGGCGTGCAGCGTGAACGCCCGTCACTGTTTGATCTGGAAGCCGGCTTCAAGCAGATGAAGGTGCCAACACTGGTGATCGCGGGCGATGAGGATGACCCCACGCTGGAGCCATCCCTGTTCCTGAAGCGCACCATCATGAGCAGCGCCTTGCTGGTGATGCCGAAATGCGGCCACACCATGAATCTGGAAGACCCGGATGCCTTCAACCGCGCCGTGCTTGATTTCGTGACGCAGGTGGATTGCGGGCGCTGGACGCAGCGCATTCCGGAAAGCCTTTCCGGCGCCATCATCGCGGCGAAAGAAAAGTGAGATCAGATCGGGGGAGGTAACCCCCCCGATTTCTCCTCAGTCTTCGCGGATCACTTCGTAAAGCGCGACCGCCGCTGCCGCCGCGACATTCAGGCTTTCCATCGCCGGCGTAATCGGCAGGCGCACCAATTCATCACAGGTTTCGCGTTGCAGGCGGCGCAGCCCAGTGTCTTCCGCGCCCAGCACCAGCGCAATGCGCCGATCTCGCGGGCGCGCTTCCGCCAGGGTGCGGCTGGCATCGCCGGTGAGCCCCATCACCCAGAATCCGGCTTTTTGCAGGCTGGCAATGGCGCGGGAGAGATTCACTTCCCGCACCACCGGCACTATATCCAGCGCGCCGGATGCCGCACGCGCCAGGGCGCCGGTCTCGGGCGGCGCGTGGCGGTCTTGCAGCACCACACAAGCGGCACCAAAGGCGGCAGCGGAACGCAGAATGGCGCCGACATTGCGCGGGTCTGTCACCTGATCCAGCAGCAAGACCGGCCCATCGGAAGCGGCGATGGCGTCTTCCAACGCCACGGGTTCCAGTGGTTCCACCAGCAGCGCGACACCCTGATGTACGGCGTCTTCCTGCAAAAACGTGCCGAAGCGCTGGCGTTCAATGCGTTCCGGCGGCAGGCGCCAGGGGCGGTTCAGCGCGGCGCGCAGGCTTTTCTCCGCGTCTTCCGTCACCAGCAGGCGCCTGTTCTTGCGCCTGGGGTTGCGAATAGCCGCCGCGACTGCGTGTTCGCCGTAAAGCCAAAAGGCACCGGAACCCGCACCAGCGCCAGGGCGCGGCGGGGCAGGAGAATCGGCTTCCATCGGCGCCGGGCCTTCCCCTCGGCGGCCACGCGGCGGCGGCGCTTCCTGTTCCTGAAATCGGCTGGGCGGCCCACGGCGCCCTCGCGGCGCTTCGGCGGCGTCTTCAAAGCGCGGGCGGCGCGGTGCTTGGGGGGCAGGGCCTTGCGGGCGGGCGCGGCCAGGGGGCCGCTTCGGGGGGCGTTGCATCCCACCCATGATGCGCCGGGCGCGCCAGAATGAAAACCTCGCGCTTTTTCCGCCCCATCCGTTGACAGGAAACCGCCAATGCGGATAGTCCGCCCGCTCCCGCCAGCCCCGGTACCGGGCGAGCGGCTGTGGAGGGGTGCCCGAGTGGCTAAAGGGGACGGACTGTAAATCCGTTGGCTTGCGCCTACGTTGGTTCGAATCCAACCCCCTCCATATCAGCGCTTGTCGGTCTTGGTTCGCGCCAAGGCTCGGGCAGGGGGGTTGGGAACAGCGCTTCGGCGCGGGTGTAGCTCAATGGTAGAGCCCCAGCCTTCCAAGCTGGTTGTGCGGGTTCGATTCCCGTCACCCGCTCCAGCGGGCGTGCGGGGTTGTTTCGTGAACGGTTCAATGAGGGTAGCGGGAAAAGGCCATGGCCAAGGCGAAATTTGAGCGGAACAAGCCGCATTGCAACATCGGGACGATCGGGCATGTGGACCATGGCAAGACGTCGCTGACGGCGGCGATCACCAAGGTTCTGGCGAAGGCTGGCGGGGCGACCTTCACGGCCTATGATCAGATTGACAAGGCGCCGGAAGAACGCGCCCGCGGCATCACGATTTCCACGGCGCATGTGGAATATGAAACCGCCAACCGTCACTACGCGCATGTGGATTGCCCCGGCCACGCCGACTACGTCAAGAACATGATCACGGGTGCCGCGCAGATGGATGGCGCAATCCTGGTTGTGTCTGCCGCCGATGGCCCCATGCCGCAGACGCGTGAACACATCCTGCTTGCGCGCCAGGTTGGTGTGCCGGCGCTGGTGGTGTTCCTCAACAAGGTTGATATGGCGGACCCCGATCTGCTCGAACTCGTTGAGATGGAAGTGCGTGAGCTGCTGAGCAGCTACCAGTTCCCGGGCGATGACATCCCCATCATCCATGGCTCGGCGCTGTGTGCTTTGGAAGACCGCGATCCCGAGAAGGGTGAGCAGGCGATCCTGAAGCTGATGGAAGCGGTGGATGCCTATATTCCGCAGCCTGAGCGCCCGGTGGACCGTCCGTTCCTGATGCCCATTGAAGACGTGTTTTCGATCTCTGGTCGCGGCACGGTGGTGACGGGTCGTGTGGAACGCGGGATTGTGCGCGTGGGTGAAGAAGTTGAAATCATCGGCCTTAAGGCCACGGTGAAGACGACGGTGACCGGCGTTGAAATGTTCCGCAAGCTGCTGGATCAGGGCCAGGCGGGCGACAATATCGGCGCGCTGCTGCGTGGCACGAAGCGTGAAGATGTGGAACGTGGCCAGGTGTTGGCGGCGCCCGGTTCGATCACGCCGCACACGAAGTTCAAGGCGGAAGCCTATGTGCTGACGAAGGAAGAAGGTGGGCGTCATACGCCGTTCTTCACCAATTATCGTCCGCAGTTCTATTTCCGCACGACGGATGTGACTGGCGTTGTGTCTCTGCCGGAAGGTGTGGAGATGGTGATGCCGGGTGACAATGTGTCGATGGATGTGGAACTGATTGCGCCGATCGCGATGGATGAAGGCTTGCGCTTCGCCATTCGTGAAGGTGGCCGCACCGTCGGCGCCGGCGTTGTCGCGAAGATCACGGCGTAAGAACAGGGTATCGGGTTCCAGATCATGGACAGCCAAAATATCCGCATCCGCCTCAAGGCGTTCGATCACCGCGTGCTGGATGGCAGCACGCGGGAAATCGTGAATACCGCGAAGCGGACAGGTGCGCGCGTGCGGGGCCCGATTCCGCTGCCGACGCATATTGAGCGCTTCACCGTGAACCGCTCTCCGCATGTTGACAAGAAAAGCCGCGAGCAGTTCGAAATCCGTACGCATCGCCGTCTTCTTGATATCGTTGATCCTACGCCGCAGACAGTGGACGCGCTGATGAAGCTCGACCTCGCCGCTGGCGTGGATGTCGAAATCAAGATCTGAAGGGCCGGGGGAGTTTACCATCATGGCCGCGAAAAATGGCCGCACTGGCCTGATCGCCAAAAAGCTGGGCATGTCCCGGCTGTTCAATGAGGATGGCTCGACCGTCCCCGTCACCTTGTTGCATGTGGATAATGTGCGCGTGGTGGCGAAGCGTAGCGCCGATAAGGATGGCTATGAAGCCGTTCAGCTTGGCATTGGCATTGCGAAGCCCAAGAACGTCTCCAAGGCGAATAAGGGTCATTTCGCGAAGGCTGGTGTGGAAGCGCCGCGCAAGGTTGTCGAATTCCGCGTGGCGTCTGATGCCATGCTGGAACCCGGCTCCGTGCTGTCTTCGGCGCATTTCGTTGCCGGGCAGAAGGTTGATGTGACCGGTGTGACGGTCGGTAAGGGCTTCGCGGGTGCGATGAAGCGCTGGAACTTCTCGGGGCTTGAAGCCTCGCACGGGGTGTCCGTCAGCCACCGCTCGCATGGTTCTACCGGTAATCGTCAGGATCCCGGTAAGACCTTCAAGAACAAGAAGATGGCGGGGCACCTTGGTGTTGAGCGTGTCACTACCCAGAATCTGGAAGTGGCGGGCGTGGATGCCGAAAAAGGTCTGTTGTTGATCAAGGGCGCTGTCCCTGGTTCCAAGGGTGGCTATGTGCTG
>JADCGG010000101.1 GCA_020249125.1 Roseomonas sp.
ATGCTTTTGGGAATCCCTGCCAAGTTCAAGCGATTGCCCTGTGCGTGTTACGCCCCCGCCAGGGTCAGGCCCTCGATCCTGAGCGTCGGGCAATCCGTCCCGCGCCGGAAGACCAGATCATTCGCGGCGGTCATATTCAGGAACATCTGCTTGAGGTTCCCCGCAACCGTGATCTCACTCACCGCTTCCGCCAGCACCCCGTCACGGATCATGAAACCCGCGGCGCCACGACTGTAATCGCCGGTAACGCCATTGACGCCCATGCCGATCAATTCCGTGACATAAAGCCCTTCCTTGATATCGGCCATGAGTTCCGCAGGACTGAGCGTGCCAGGGGAAAGCCAAAGATTACTCGGCGCCGGCCCAGGCGGGCCGCCCGTGCCCCGGCTGGCATGGCCGGTGGAAGCCAGGCCCAATTGCCGGGCACTGCGCCAGTCCATCACCCAGCTTGTCAGCTCGCCATCCCGCACCAGGGCGCGCGCTTCTCCCGGCATGCCTTCCCCATCGAAGGGGCGGGACCGCAAGCCACGCGGGCGCGTTGGGTCGTCATGCACAGTCAGCCCCGCCGCCAACACCTGCTGGCCCATGGAATCCTTCAAAAAGGACGTACCCCGCGCCACCGCCGCGCCATTGATGGCCCCCAGCAAATGCCCGAGCATGGAACCGGAAACGCGCGGGTCCAGCACCACCGGGATGCGCGCGGTCTTGGCGCGTACCGGGTTCAGCCGGCCCACCGCCTTTTCCGCCGCCACGCGCCCAACCAAGGCCGGGTCCGGCAAATCGGCCAAGAAAACCGCCTGCCAATAATCATAATCGCGTTCCATCCCCGTGCCCTCACCGGCGACGGCAGTGGCGGAAATGCCATGAGATGTGCGCGCATATTGGCCAGCGAAGCCATTGGAAGCGACCAGCGCAATCTCCGTCCGGCCCCAGCCGGCGCCGGCCCCTTCGCTATTGGTGATGCCCTTCACCGCCAGCGCCGCTTCTTCCGCCGTGGCGGCACGCGCCAGCAGGGTTTCCGCTGTGGGTTCGCTCGGGTCTTCCAAATCAAGCGCGCGGGCCGGGATGGCGACCGCTTCCGGCAGGCCAGCGAAAGGGTCTTCCGGCACCACGCGGGCCATCGCCACCGCGCGTTCCGCGAGCGCGGCAAAGCCCTTCGGGTTCGGTTCCGTGGAAGCCACAATCGCCTGGCGCTTACCAACAAAAACCCGCAAGCCAAGATCCTGGCTTTCCGAGCGTTCCAGCTTTTCAATCGCCCCAAGCCGCCGTTCCACGGAAAGCGAGGTGGAACCGATCAGCAGCGCATCCGCCGCATCCGCCCCTGCTGCACGGGCAGCCTTGATCAGATCAGCCAGCACATCCAGCCGATTCATGCCGCAAGTTTCTCCATGATGGTGCCGAGCGATGGCACCTGCGCTGATGGTCCCATCACAGCCAATGTCGGGCGCTGACGGAAAGCCTGCGCGGCTGCCTGCTGCACCTGCTCAACGGTGACGGAGGCAATGCGCTGCTTGGTTTCCTCAATCGGGATTACCCGGCCATGCACCTGCAATTGCCGCGCAAGCTGTTCGCAGCGGCTGCCGGTGGATTCAAGCGACATGAGCAAGGAAGCGCGGAGCTGCGCCTTGGCGCGGGCCAATTCATCCTCGGTCACATCGCGCTGAACCTTGAGCAATTCCTCAAGCGTCACGGGCATCAATTCCGCCGCTTCCTTCTCGCCAGTGCCGGCATAAATCTGGAACAGGCCGCCATCCTTGAAGGGCGAGGCAAAGGCATAGATGGAATAAACCAGCCCGCGCTTTTCACGGATTTCCTGAAACAGGCGCGATGACATGCCGCCACCGAGCAGCGTGCCGAGCACCTGCGTTGGCCAATGCATCGGGTCACGATAGGGCGCGGAGGGAAAGCCCAGCACGATATGCACCTGGTCCAGATCACGGTCTTCGCGGAATTCACCGCCGGCATAGCGGGTTGCTTCCGGAGCGGGGATGCTCACCTCAGGCAAATCGGCGAAATGCTTGCCGACCAGATCAAGCAGCGCTTCATGTTCCAGTGCACCCGCACCGGCAATCACCATGGAAGATGGCCCGTAATTACGGCGCATATAGCCCTTCAGCGCATCGCGCGTCATGGCTTTGATTGATCCTTCCGTCCCCAGCACGGGCCGGCCCATGGGCTGATCCGGAAAGGCGGTGGATTGGAAGTGATCGAACACAATATCATCCGGCGTATCATTCGCCTGGCCGATTTCCTGCAAAATCACGCCGCGTTCGCGCTCAACTTCCTCAGGCTCGAAGGTTGAATGCGTCAGGATATCGCCGATGATATCAACAGCGAGTGCGGTGTCTTCCTTCAAGACCTTGGCGTAATAAGCGGTTTGTTCGCGCGCGGTATAGGCATTCAAATGCCCGCCGACATTTTCAATCTCACGCGCAATCGCTGCCGCATCGCGCCGCGCCGTGCCCTTGAAGGCCATATGTTCCAGGAAGTGGGAAACGCCATTGTCTTCCGGCGTTTCATGCCGTGTGCCGACAGCGACATAAGCGCCGAAGGAAACGGTTTCCACGCGCGGCATGTTTTCGGAAACAATGATCAGGCCATTATTCAGACGGGTCACGCGGACGGCTTCGGTCATGGGTGCGTTTATCTTTTCAAGCTGCATTACGACGGGCATGGGCACGAACCGCTTCTTCGACCGCGCCCAGATCATCGGGCAGGACGGAAAAGCGTTCTTCCCGATCATATAGGTCGGCCAGGCGCACGGGCAGAGGGGGGCGGAGCCCCGTCGCGCGTTCCACCGCATCGGGGAATTTCGCTGGATGCGCGGTGGCGGCCACCACGACGGGAATAGCCGGGTCTTCCGGCGCCAGGGCGCGCGCGGCAGCGGTGCCAACCGCCGTGTGCGGATCAGCCAAATACCCCGCCGCCTGATGCAAATGGCGGATTTCGGCGAGTGTCCCGGCATCATCCAGGGTGAAGCCCGCGAAAAGCCTGGTCGCTTCCCGCCAGGCTGCATCAGGGATGGGCATGCGCCCTTCGGTGCGGAAGCGGCGCATGGCCTCCGCCGTAATGGCGCCATCACGGCCCAGCATTTCGAACAACAGGCGTTCGAAATTGGACGAAACCTGAATATCCATCGAAGGTGAAAGCGAGGGTTCAACGGGCCGCGCGGTCATGTCATTGGCAGCGAGGAAGCGCGCCAGAATGTCATTGCGGTTCGATCCCACGATTAGCTTCGCCACCGGCAGGCCCATGCGCATCGCGGCCCAGGCCGCCAGCACATTGCCGAAATTGCCGGTGGGCACGCTGAAAGCGACAGGCCGATCCGGCGCGCCGAGCGCAAGTGCCGCCGCGACATAATAGGGAATTTGCGCCGCAATCCGCGCCCAATTGATCGAATTCACCGCCGAAAGCCGCATTTCCTGGCGGAAGGGCGCATCATTGAACATGGCCTTGACCAGGTCCTGGCAGGCATCGAAATCGCCCTTGATCGCGATATTGCGCACATTGCCCGCCAGCACGCTGGTCATTTGTCGGCGCTGCACTTCGCTGGTGCGGCCTTCCGGGTGCAGGATGACGATATCAACCGCCGCGCGATCCCTGCAGGCTTCTATGGCGGCGGAACCCGTATCGCCGGAGGTCGCGCCGACAATCGTCACGCGTTCGCCGCGCTTGGTCAGCACATGATCGAAAAGCGGCCCCAGCAATTGCAGCGCCATATCCTTGAAGGCGAGGGTTGGGCCATGGAACAGTTCCAGCGCAAAACACCGCTGATCAAGCTGGACCAGCGGCACAATGGCCGGATGGCCAAAGCCGGCATAGGCTTCGGCGCAGAGCCGTTCGAGCGGCAAGCTAGGCCCGGCGAATAGCCCAATGATGCGCGCCGCCAATGCCGGATAGGAAAGCCCGCGCATGGCGCGCCATTCGGCGGGGGATAATTCCGGCCAATGGCGCGGCACGAAAAGCCCGCCATCCTCAGCGAGGCCCGCCAACAATACGCCTTCAAAATCCCGGGCCGGCGCCTGCCCGCGTGTTGAGATGTACTCCATGGGCGGGAGACATAAAGGGTGATGGGCGAAAGCGCGAGGGGCCTTCACGCCGCCTGAAGCGCCGCCCAGCTTTCACCCGCAGCGCGCGGGGCTTCGTTTACGTGCTGCGGTTCAAGGCGCATTTCAAACAGCGGCCAGGCTTCGCCTTCTTCGCGCTTGCGCGGCACCATACGAAACAGCTTTTCCATATCCGGCTTCAGGCTTGGCATGCGCTGCGCAAGAATGGCGACGGTCGCAAGCCGGACCTGGCTTTCGGCCCAGCCACCCAGCGTCTGCTTGTTGTTCTCCCACCGGGAAAGAGACGCGGGGTCGAGCTTCAGCGCCTCGGCAAAATCCTTGGCTGACATGCCGATCACCTTGCGCATGAAACGCACCTCACTGCCGGTCAGTTCCACCGGCAGAAAGGCACGCGCGACCGCAACGGCGGCCACCAGGCCCTCAAGATCAGGGACCGAAACGCCAAGCACATTGCCGGCCGCGTCAGAATGTTCCTCGGCCGCGTTGATAAGCACGACCGGATAGGGCAGGCCGAGGCCCTTTTCCTCATATCGTGGCAATACGCGCCGCATGGCATTCTCTCCCTTTCATGTGATGACAGTAACAACCAGGACATCCGGCGCGATCGGGGTGACCACAACGGTGAAGGCGAGGCCATCCTCGTCCTTGCCGGCAAGCTGCCAACGCTCCTGCCCGTCCGCTTGCATATCAAGGCCGGTGACGCGGCCCCGCCTGATCACGCGTTCCGCATCCAATTTCGAAACCCCGCGTTCATACGCACGCTCAGTGGCGTGGCGGCTCCAGACAATAGCCGCACCTTGGGCCAGCAAAACGCCGAGGGAGGCGCTTTCCTTACTCCGAAACATAATACCCCCAAGAGAAATCCCTCAGGGAAACTGGATACGAAAAACTTGATGCTGTGTCAAGATAAGAATTGCCCTGTGCGGTCGGGACTGGGGCTGCGTTGCCCTTTCAAAACGGGCACCAGAGGGGCTCAGCCGCTAAACCGCCCCCGCCCCACCGAGAATAACGGTACTCTGCGCCGACAGCACGCCGCCATTCCCATGCACAATGGCGGTATCGTGCTTTTGCACTTGCCGCGCGCCGCATTCGCCGCGGATTTGCCGCACCGCTTCAATCAGCAAGTAAAGCCCGTACATGCCCGGATGGCAGTAGGACAGGCCCCCGCCATTGGTATTCACCGGCAGGGCACCCCCCGGCGCGATACGGCCATTGGCAACAAACGCACCGCCTTCGCCCTTCTTGCAAAAGCCCAAATCCTCCAGGAACAGAATGGTGTTGATGGTAAACGCATCATAAAGCTGCGCCATATCCATATCCTTGGGGCCAAGCCCCGCCGCGTGATAGGCCCGCGCGCCTGAGGCAATCGCCCCCGTCCGAGTCAGATCCGGCATATTGGAAATGCTCGCATGGGTAATGCTGGTGCCTGTTCCCAGCACGTAAACCGGCGGCTTTTTCAGCGCCTTCGCCCGCGCGGCTGAGGTCAGCACAATGGCGCCCCCGCCATCCGTCACCAGGCAGCAATCGCGCACGGTGAAAGGATAGGACACCATCTTCGCCCCAAGCACGCCCGCGATATCAAGCGGCCTTTGATCAAACGCAACGGGATTGAGCTGCGCCCAACGCCGCGCCGCCACCGCCACTTCCGCCAATTCTTCCCGCGTGGTGCCGTATTCATGCATGTGGCGGCTGGCCGCCATGGCATAGGCGGTGGAAGGCATGAAGGGCCTGAAGGGTGTTTCATAAGGGTTGAATTCCCGCGGCGAGGCATTCTTCCGCCCCGCTGATCGCTGCGTGCTGCCATAAGCAACCACGGCCACCGAACAAAGCCCCGCTTCAATCGCGGCTTGCGCATGCGCCACATGAATTTCAAAGGATGATCCACCGACAATGGTGGAATCCACATAAGCATCCGGCTTTTTC
>JADCGG010000102.1 GCA_020249125.1 Roseomonas sp.
CGGAAAATACCACGGGCTGACCATCATCGGGGATTTCGTGCAATTCTTCGACGAAGACCGCGCCCTGCTTTTCAAGGCTTTCCACCACGAAGCGGTTATGGACAATTTCATGCCGCACATAAACCGGCGCGCCGTGGCGCTTTAGCGCTTCCTCCACAATCTTGATGGCGCGGTCCACGCCGGCGCAAAAGCCGCGCGGGCCGGCGAGCAGAAGCTGAAGGGTCGGCTTGGCAGAGGCCATGGGCGCTTGGGTCCATCCATTAGTGCCGGCCACGGGTTGCGGCGCAGCGCGAAGAATGGTGAGAGTAGACCGGAGGGCCGTTCGGCTCAAAGGGGGTTTCGGCATGGGGCGCTTCTGGGTTCTGATTCTGGCGGGGCTGGTCGCGGCTTGCGGGTCTGGCTCCTCATCGCGGGAGACTGCGCTCGCACCCTGCCCCAGGGTGACAATTCTGGCCGATGGGTCGGATGTGACGCGCTTTCGCCCCGGCGCGCCGCCCGATCTGGCCGCGATGGTGGTGGATGGCCGCATGGCCGGGGTCAGTTTCACCTGCGATTATGTCCGGGGCGGCGGCGTCGAGGTAAAAATCGCCGCCATCGTGGATGTGGAACGCGGCCCGGCTGCGCGCGGGACTCGGGTTGAAGTCCCCTGGTTCCTTGCCGTGACCTCGGGCGATGACAGCCATTTGGTTCAGCGCAAGGACGCCCTGCTTTTCGTGAATTTTGAGGGTAATCAGACCCGCGCCCGGGTGACCACCGCGCCCGAGAGCATTGTCTTCCCCGCCGGGCGCAACCCGGCAGAGTACCGTGTGCGGTTGTCCTTCACCCTTAATGCGGAGGAGCTTGACCGCAACCGCCGCCGCGGGCCGCGTTGACCCGTCTTTTTGCGACAGATCGGGCCGGGGCATCTTGTCTCAATGGGGGCAGTTACATACATCCCAGCGGTCAGTCTTGCCCGTTCAGGGCAAAGCTATTGTAACCCCATCGACGGTGGCCTTGGCCATCGTATAGCACAGGGGGTCGCCGTGGTGCCTTTCCGGGCCGCCGCGATCCGCCGCAGAGGAGACTACAGATGAGTAAGGTTATCGGCATAGACCTTGGCACCACCAATTCCTGCGTCGCCATCCTTGAAGGCAAGGATGTGCGCGTGATTGAAAACGCCGAAGGCGCGCGCACCACGCCTTCCATGATCGCTTTCGCGAAGAATGGCGAAAGGCTGGTCGGGCAATCGGCGAAGCGCCAGGCGGTCACCAACCCCATGGGCACGCTTTATGCGGTGAAGCGCCTGATTGGCCGCCGCTTTGATGACCCGATGGTGCAAAAGGATATCGGGCTTGCCCCCTTCAAGATCACCAAGGCGCCGAATGGCGATGCCTGGGTGGAAGTGGATGGCAAAACCTACGCGCCGCAGCAGATCAGTGCCATGGTGCTGACCAAGATGAAGGAAACCGCCGAAGCGCATCTCGGCGAAAAGGTTTCCCAGGCGGTCATTACCGTTCCTGCCTATTTCAATGACGCCCAGCGCCAAGCCACCAAGGAAGCCGGTACGGTTGCCGGGCTTGAAGTGCTGCGCATCATCAACGAACCGACTGCCGCCGCGCTTGCCTACGGCATGGAACAGAAAAAGGGCGGCACCATCGCGGTTTATGACCTTGGTGGCGGCACCTTCGACGTTTCCGTGCTGGAAATCGGCGATGGCGTGTTTGAAGTGAAATCCACCAATGGCGATACCTTCCTGGGTGGTGAGGATTTCGACCAGCGCGTGATTGATTATCTGGCCGATGAATTCCGCAAGGAACAGGGCATTGACCTGCGCGGCGACAAGCTTGCGCTGCAACGCCTGAAGGAAGCCGCGGAAAAGGCGAAGATCGAGCTTTCCTCTTCCAAGGAAACCGAAATCAACCTGCCCTTTATCACGGCGGATGCCTCTGGCCCCAAGCATCTGGTCATGAAACTCACGCGGTCCAAGCTGGAAGCGCTGGTGGATGATCTGATCAGCCGCACCATGGAACCCTGCCGCCAGGCGCTGAAGGATGCTGGCCTGGCCGCCAATGAGGTGGATGAGGTGATCCTGGTCGGCGGCATGACTCGCATGCCGAAGGTTGTGGAAGCGGTGCGCCAATTCTTCGGCAAGGAACCCGCGCGCAACGTCAACCCGGATGAAGTCGTCGCCATTGGCGCGGCCATTCAGGGCGGCGTGCTGAAGGGTGATGTCAAGGATGTGCTGCTGCTGGATGTGACACCGCTCAGCCTTGGTATTGAAACGCTGGGTGGGGTTTTCACGCGCCTGATTGATCGCAACACGACCATCCCGACGAAGAAAAGCCAGACCTTCTCCACCGCGGATGACAATCAGACTGCGGTCACCATCAAGGTCTATCAGGGCGAACGTGAAATGGCTGCCGACAATAAGCAGCTTGGCACCTTTGACCTGACGGGTATTCCGCCCGCGCCGCGTGGCGTGCCGCAGGTGGAAGTGACCTTTGACATTGACGCGAACGGCATTGTCAGCGTCAGCGCGAAGGACAAGGCGACCGGCAAGGAACAGCAAATCCGCATCCAGGCGAAATCGGGTCTTTCGGATGCCGATATCGAACGCATGGTGAAGGATGCCGAAGCCAATGCCGATGCGGACCGCAAGCGGCGTGAGGCGGTGGAAGCGCGCAACGGGCTTGATGCGCTGGTGCATTCCACCGACAAGACGCTGAAGGAAAGCGGCGATAAGGTGCCGCCGGCTGAAAAGCTGGAGGTGGAATCGGCGCTCGCCGCCGCCCGCACCGCCATGGAAGGCCAGGATGCCGATCTGATCCGTGAGGCTTCTGAAAAGCTGTCCCAGGCCGCGATGAAAATGGGTGAGGCGCTCTATAAGGCCGAACAGGCCGCGCCGAAGCCAGAAGAAGGCGCGGCAGGTGCGGATGCCGCTGGCGGTTCCAAGGACAAGGTGGTTGACGCCGAGTTCGAGGATGTGGACCCGAACAAGAAGAAGCCTTCCTGATCCCTTCCGGGTGATGGCAGCCTTGGCTGAAATGTTCCCCTGGTGCCGGTTGGCGCCGGGGGGCGTTCTTTGGCCGCAAAGGTAGCCCCAGCATGGCAAAACGCGATTATTATGAGGTTCTCGGCGTCGCGCGCGATGCGGGCGAAGATGACCTCAAGAAAACCTATCGCAAGCTCGCGATGCAATGGCACCCTGACCGCAATCAGGGCAATGCCGAAGCGGAAGCCAAATTCAAGGAATTGAATGAGGCTTACGATGTGCTGAAGGATGCCGAAAAGCGCGCCGCCTATGACCGCTTCGGCCATGCCGCCTTTGAACAGGGCGGGCCTGGTGGCGGCGGCGGAGGTGGCGGCCCCTTTGGCGGCGGCGGCTTTGAAGATATTTTTGAGGAAATGTTTGGCCGCTTCGGCGGCGGTGGGCGCGGTCAGCGCGCGGCGGCGGGCCGTGGTGCGGATTTGCGCACTCAGGTGGAGGTTTCGCTGGAAGAAGCCTTCGCCGGGGCGAAGAAAACCATCCGCTTCGCGACCAGCGTTTCCTGCGAAGCCTGTAAGGGCGTTGGTGCTGAAGGTGGCGCGGCATCTGGCGTGCAAACCTGCGGCACCTGCCAGGGCAGCGGCAAGGTCAGGGCGCAGCAGGGGTTTTTCCTGGTGGAGCGCACCTGCCCCACTTGCGGCGGCGCCGGGCGCAGCATCAAGAATCCGTGCAAGATTTGTCGTGGCGCGGGGCGCGTGCAGCGCGAACGGAGCCTGAATGTCTCCGTCCCTGCCGGCGTTGATGATGGCACGCGCATTCGCCTGACGGGCGAGGGGGAGGCCGGGCAGCGCGGCGCGCCGGCGGGTGATCTTTACGTGGACATCGTGGTCAGGCCGCATCCCATATTCCAGCGTGATGGCGCGAATATTCTGGTGCGGGTGCCGCTGCGCATGACGCAGGCCGCGCTTGGTGGGCATGTGGAAGTGCCAAGCATTGATGGCGGGCGCGCCAAGGTGACGATTCCCGCGGGAACCCAGACGGGTGATCAATTCCGCCTTCGCGGCAAGGGGTTTTCCGTGCTGCGGTCCGCGGCGCGGGGCGATATGTATGTGCAGGTCATGGTGGAAACACCACAAAACCTGTCACCCAAGCAGCGCGAATTGCTGGAGCAATTTGAAGCCGAGGCCGAAAAAGGCGGGCGCACCAGCCCGGAAAGTGAGGGCTTCTTTGCCAAGGTCAAGGAATTCTGGGACGGGTTGAGCAGGTAGTTTTCTGCCTCAAAACCCGCCACGCCAGGAAAGCCGCGCCAGCACCGCATGGGTGGTGCCAAGCTGGCCCGATTCCTCAATCAACTGGCGACCATATTGGTAGCCGACATCAAGCCCGAAGCCATGGCCGATATCGCGCCCGATGGATGCTTCCAAAAAGTTTTCCGTGGGCAGGGTATCCACGCTGCGCTTGCGTTGATCGCGCTGCAAAGCGAGCGTGCCGCGCCATTCATCAAGGCGATGCTGCGCGCCAAGCGTGATGAAATTGCGTCGCTCGGCAATGGTGGTTTCATCGCCCGTATCTGTCTCAAAACTTGGGCGCCCATCGGCGTTGCGGAATTGCACTGCTTCGGCGAAGAATAATGTGCGATGCGCCGCTGACCAGCGCTGTTCATAGCGCAGCGCGCCGGCATAGCCCCATTCGCGCGCCGTGCCATCTTCCTTGCCTGCGGCGCGGGAGACCAGCGAAAGCTGATAGGAAAGTCCCGGCGCGAAATCGAATTTATCGCCATCCAGCGACAGGGCGAAACTATCCATCTGTCCGGTATTGGAAGGCCCGCCCTGATGTTCGGTATTGCGATTATAGCGCTCATAACGTTCATCACAGCAGCGCCGGCGCGTAAGCCAGGTTGAAGACAAAAAGGTCCGGTCAAGCGTGAAGGCGGCGGCGGAGATGTCATGTTCACCAAAGCGCGGGTCAGCAAGGAAATTCCAGGTGCCGCCCACGCCCATGGCATCGCCAATCATCTGCACTTCATGCGCGCGAATACGCGTCAGGATGCCGGGGAAATCATGATGGCCGCGGCTGAAGGGTGCGACGAACCGCCCGCCATAAAGGGTCAGCGCATCATCTGGTTTCCATTCCGCGAAAAACGCTTCCAGGAAGGCGGATTGGCGGCGAAAGCCGATCACGCCATCCATCGGGAAACCGCCCAAGGCATCGCCTTCGCCAATTGGTTCAAAGGCCACCACGGTTTGCAGCGAAAGCCCCGGCGCGATGTGAAAGCCGGTGGCAACTTCGCCGAACAGGTAAAGGCTGGTGCCGCGCCGCGCGGAATCCTTGGCATTGAAGGTGGAAACGCCATAAAGCCCAAGATCAGCTTCACCCGAGACATGCGGCGTGAAGCCTTGCGCCTGGGCGCCGCCGACAAAAAGGCTGGCGATGACACCAAGGACAATATGGCGAATGCCGCGCGATTTCATGCCGCGTCCCCCCGCATCGCCGGTACCATCAGGGATACATTATGCCGGAACATGGCTTCATAGGTTGGTGCCGGACCTGAACCGACCGAAAGCGCATCGGCATAAAGCCGACCACGCACCCGCACGCCCGCCTCCTTTGCGATGCGCTGCAAGGTCGCCGGATTGCTCATGTTTTCCATGAAAAGTGCTGAGATGTTTTCCGCCTTGATCTGGCGGATCAAGCGACCGACCTCCGCCGCTGAGGGTTCGGCTTCCGTCGAGACACCCTGCGGCGCCAGGAAGCGCACGCCATAGGCTTCGCCGAAATAACCAAAGGCATCATGGCTGGTGATGATCTTGCGCCGCGCTTCCGCAACCTTGGCAATTTCCGCGCGCACCCATTGATCAAGCGCCGCAAGGCGCGCGGCATAGGCTTCCGCATTGCGGCGATACAGCGCCTCATTGCCCGGATCGGCAGCGATCAGCCCGGCGGTGATGTTGCGGAGGTATTGCGGCGCCAGGCCCAGATCCTGCCAGGCATGCGGGTCCGGCACCCGGCGCGGCCCGACGCTGTGATTTTGCCGCCTCCCCGCCCCGCCATGGTCATGCCCGTGATGCGCATGGGCATCCATCATACGGGGCGTGATGCCATCCGCAGTGGTCACCAAGGCGCCTTTGAAGCCGGAAGACCGGATCATGCGATCAAGCCAGCCTTCAAAGCCCAGGCCATTGCGGATGACGACCGCGGCATTGGCAAGCATGGCGGCATCCGATGGCTTCGGCTGAAAGCCATGCGCATCCACATCCGGCCCGGCAATGGTGCGAAGCGCGATGCGATCCCCGCCGATCTGGCGCGTCATATCCGCAAGAATGGAGAAGGAGGCGACGACTGAGAGCCGCTGCTGGGCTTGGGCGGGCCTGACCAACAGCAGGGCGGGGGAGCAAAGCAGGGCGCGGCGAAGCATGGGCAAAGACTTTCGGAGCATTTATGGAATGTTATAATGTAACATAACTGACCCCTGTCAAGCACCATGGTCCTGTCGCACGCAAAGGTTTAGGTTAATGGCATGAGCGACCTGTTAAGCCCCCCTCGCGAAGCGGATGACGCGGCGCGGCTTGCCGAAAACGCCGCGCTGGCGGCGCGCTTGCTCCGCGCGCTGGCCAATGAAAGGCGACTTTTGGTGTTGTGTGATCTGGTCGCGGCAGGCGAAAAATCGGTCAATGACCTTGCCGCCAATGTCGGGCTGTCGCAATCGGCGCTGTCGCAGCATTTGGCGCTTTTGCGCGATGAGGGGCTGGTCGCGACCCGCCGCGCCGGCACGGTGATCTATTATCGCCTGGCTGACCCAAAGGCCGAAGCGGTGCTGCAGACGCTGCACCGCCTGTTTTGCGAAGCACCCGATCAGTCTGGTGGGGTTTCTTCGGGCGGGTAGTTCAGCTCCACCGCGACGCCATTCGGATCATGCAGGAAGATTTGCGTCTGCCGATCGCGCGGAATGACGCGCGCGGTATAGGTCACCTTTTGCTGATCAAGATGCGCGCGCATGGCGGCAAGCCCGGTGCAGGAAAACGCGATGTGATCAACAAGGCCAGTATGGCCGACCTTGCGTTCCGGTAGCCCCTCCTCGCCCTGGCGATCTCCGATCAGATGGACGGTCGGGTTGCCGCCGCAATAGAGCCAATAGCCAGGAAAAGTGAGCGGCGGGCGATAGCCGACTTCAAGCCCCAGCACCGTTTCATAGAAATGCTTGGTGGCTTCAAGATCCACCGGGCGGAGTGTGTAGTGATTCAAGCCATGCAAGCCCATTTTCGTTTCCTCCGTCTATGCCTTTGAATTACAGGAACCGTGCATGCGGCGTCTGGCCCAGCAGATGCTGGCCCACCGCTTCAAAATGCGCGCTGCGGCCCTGCACCTGTTGGCTGACTGCATGGATATCGCGGAAGCGCCGTTCAAAAGGATTGTCTTCGAAAATCGCGGTGGAGCCCGCTTCCTGATAGATCAATTCAACGACCTCGCGCGATGTTTGAATGGCGAAGGTGGAAGCAAGGCGGATGGAAACGCGTTCATCATTCGTCATCTCAAGCCCCGCCTCGGCACGCGGCCAGCATTCGCGCAGCGTTTCCAGCAACAGGCTGCGCGCGGAACGCCAACGCGCTTCGCAGCGCGCCACCAGGCTTTGAATCACATGGCTTTCGCGCATGGGGCGCGTGGTCGCCGCCGGGGTTTTGTCAGCCGCCAGCTTGATGAATTCATCAAGCATGCCGCGGCAAATCCCAAGCGCCACACCAGCGAAACCCGCCGCATAGGCATGGGTGGTGGTGAAGTGATACAGCGTGCCGGCGGTTTGACGATTGGACGGCAAATCACGCTGCACCGTGTAATCATCCGGCACGAACAGGTCTTTGACTTCGTAAGTGTCGCTGCCGGTGCCGCGCAGGCCCATGACGCGCCAGTTATCGGTGATCTTTGGCACGTCGCGCTTGAACAACATGGTGCGATCAATTGGTGTGCCTTCCGCATCGGTGCGCAAGGAACCATCGCGTTCGACAACCTTGCAATGGCCGCCAAGCCAGGTGCAGTGCCGACTGCCGCTGGCGAAATGCCACTTGCCGGTGACCAAATATCCGCCATCCACGACCACGGCGCGGGATGCCGGCCCCATGCCCCAGGCCAACACGGCGCGCGGATCAGCGCCCCAAATCTCATAGGCGATTTCCGGCTTCAGATAAGCCGCCGCCATGGAACAGCCGGAAGCCTGACCGACACACCAGGCCGTGCTGGCATCGGCGGCGGCGATCACGATCTGCATTTGCACGAAATCCTGCAAAGGCACTTCCTCACCCCGGAAGGCGCGGGGCAGCAGGGTGCGGAACAGCGCCGCGCCATGCAGCGCATCCAGCAATTCCTTGGGCAAGGCGCGGTCGCGTTCGATCTGGCTGGCATGGGCCGCGATGATGGGGGCGATGCGCTTGGCGCGTTCTGCTGGGGCCTCGCCGCCGACATAGCGGGATTGGGTGATTTCCTGCGCTGCGCTCATGCCAAGGCTTCCTCCCGCTTTCGGGCCGGCAGCTGCCATTGGGTCAAGGCACCGTCTCGGCCCCGCGTAAATCAGTCGTCTGACCAAATACCGCGCAGGGTGATTTCTGTCAATTTCCTGCTTTATTGTTGCCCTTGGCACGAATCGGCCTAGATTGACCGAATTGGTCACCCGACCAAAGCCCGGAGCCCATGACCAGCCTGCTTGCCCCGATTGACCCTTCAGCCAGTGTCCGCGACCGCATCCTGGATGTGGCGCAGATGCTGTTTGCTGATCATGGCTATACTGGCGCCTCCACACGCGCGATTGCGCTTGCCGCTGGCGTCAATCTGGCGCAGCTGCATTATTACTTCGGATCCAAGCGGGATTTGTTTCGCGCGGCCTATATGCGCGGGGCGGAACAGGTCACGGCGGCGCGGCGCAAGGCCCTGGAAGGCGCCAGGGCCACCTGGCCCGATGGGCGCATCCCGGTTGAAGTGCTGGTGCGCGCCTTTGTCACGCCCTTCATGCTGAATGGCAAAACCCCCGAAGGCCGCGCCACCATGCGCATGCATGCCCGGCTGAACACGGAACCTGATGATATTTCTCGGGAAGTGCTCAGCACAGTCTATGACGATACGACCCTCGCTTACGTGGAAGCCTTCCGGCAGGTGCTGCCCCATTTGCCGCCCGAGGCTCTGTATTGGCGGCTTTATTTCATGATGGGGGCCTATCGCTACACCCTGCTGCGGTCTGGCCGGTTGGAGATGATGTCGGGCGGGGTTTGCGATTCGGGCGATTTCGACATGGCGGTGGAACAGATCCTGCCCTTTCTCTGCGCCGGGCTCGCCGCCCCGGCGCCGGCTGAACCTGCCCCGCCTATTCCGCCAAAACCCTGACTTTACTGGACGCTTATCTTCGATACCTGGATCACTGCCCGCCAGATCGGCACTTCACGGGCGACTCGGGCGCGGAGTTCCTCGGGCCCGCCACCCACCACCGGCGCGCCGGCCTGCCGATAGCGTTCCTGCACATCCAGCCGTTGGAGCGCCTTCACCACCTCCCGCGAGAGGATTTCGAGAACAGGCGCCGGGGTCGCGGCGGGGGCAAAAAGGGCCAGGAAGGTCTCGGAATTCGCGTCCTTGATGCCGAGTTCTTCCTGGGTGGGCACATCGGGCAGATCAGCCGCGCGGGTAGCCCCCGTTTGCACAATGGCGCGCAATTCACCCGAACGGAGCTGCGCCATGACGGAACCCTGCGCCGCGCTGATCACCTGGGTGGTGCCGGCGAGCGCCGCCTGCGTCGCGGGGCCGGCGCCGCTGAAAGGCACGTGCTGCATCTCAAACCCGGCGCGGAGTTTCAGCAATTCGCCCGCCAGATGCGGCGTGGTGCCGATCCCCGGGCTGGCATAATTGAACTTGTCCGGGCTGGCCTTGGCCTGGGCAATCAAATCCTGGAGTGAGGCAATGCCGCTATTCGGGCGCACCGCCAGCACATTGGGGGAAGCGCCGAGCGTTGAAATCGGCGCGAAATCCCGGAAGGGATCATAGGGCGGGTTGCGGTAAAGGCTTGGATTGACGACGAAAGCGCTGGAGGTGACCAGCAGCGTATAGCCATCCCCCGTCGCACGAGCGACATGGCCAATGCCGATATTGGCCCCGGCGCCGCCGCGATTTTCAATGATGACGGGCTTGCCCAAGGCCTCGCTCAGCGGCGGGGCCAGGATTCGGGCCAGGATATCGGTCGCCCCGCCCGGCGGAAAACTCACCGTCAGCGTGATGGCGCGTTCCGGAAAGGATGCCAAGGCCGAACGGAACGGCAGAAATGCCGCCGCACCACCAGCCAAGAACGCCGTGCGGCGGGTGATATTCTGTGTCATGGGCCGGATGTTTCCTTTTGTCGTGTGGGCCTTGAAACCCTTGGCTTGAAACCGTGCGTGTGACGGGGAAGCGCTGTCAAGCAGGTCAAGGCAAAAGGAATTTGTGCAAATCGTTCGAAAGCGGGCGGAAAATGGCGCATGCTCGGTTGCGGTGCGGTAAACCCTATGGTAACGCCCGGCCGCGTTCGGGAGGCTCTCTCGTCCGCTCATCAATCCGCGCAAGAACAGGACCGGGATTACCCGTGGCTGCCACAGATCAAACCCTTGATAAGGCCTCGCCTTCGGCGCCAAGCGCTGTGGGCGTTTCCGCGCGCTACGCCAAGGCGCTGCTTGACCTTGCCGATGATAAGCGCGCGACCGATCCCGGCGCCGTTGACCGTATCGGCACTGAACTGGAAGCGCTTTTCACGCTCTGCCGCGACAATGCGGATATGCGCGGCTTCATCGCCGATCCGCGATTCAACACCGCGATCCAGCGGGAACGCATGTTCAAGGTTCTGGAAAGCGCCGGCATCACCGGTGAGGTGCGGAATCTAGTTGGCGTGCTGATCGCCAATCGGCGCCTTTCGGCCCTTCCTGCGGTGGCGCATGCCTTCGGCGCGCTGATTGCGGCGCGTCGCGGCCAGCAGACCGCGGAAGTCACCACGGCCCATGCGCTGAGCGATACGCAGCGCACGCAGATCGTGGCCCGGCTTACGGAAGCCGGTTATTCCAATGTTCGCCTGTCTGAGACAGTGGACAAATCCATCCTGGGTGGGCTGATCGTGCGGATCGGTTCCCGCCTTTACGACAATTCCATCAAATCCAAGTTGCAACGTTTGCAATACGCCATGAAGGGGGCTGCCTGACCATGGAAATCCGTCCGGCTGAAATTTCGGAAATCCTCAAGCAGCAGATCGCTGGCTTTGACGCTGAAGCGAATGTGGCTGAGGTCGGCACCGTGCTGACCGTGGGCGATGGCATCGCCCGCGTTTACGGCCTCCAGAATGTCATGGCGGGTGAGCTGGTGGATTTCCCCGCTTCCGGCGTGAAGGGCATGGCGCTCAACCTTGAAACTGACAATGTCGGCGTCGTGATTTTCGGCTCCGACCTTTCGGTGAAGGAAGGCGATACGGTCAGCCGCACCGGGGACATTGTGGACGTGCCGGTGGGCAAGGGCCTGCTGGGCCGCGTTGTTGATGGCCTTGGCAACCCGATTGACGGCAAGGGCCCGCTGACCGACGTGGTGCGCATGCGCGCCGAGGTGAAGGCGCCTGGCATTATCCCGCGCAAATCCGTGCATGAGCCGATGCAGACCGGCATCAAGGCGATTGACGCGCTGATCCCGATTGGTCGTGGCCAGCGTGAGCTGATCATCGGTGACCGCCAGACCGGCAAGACCGCAGTGATCGTGGACACCATCATCAACCAGAAGACCATCAATGCTGGCGATGATGAATCGAAGAAGCTCTACTGCATTTACGTTGCGGTGGGGCAGAAGCGTTCCACGGTTGCCCAGCTGGTAAAGACGCTGGAAGAACAAGGCGCGCTGCAGTATTCCATCATTGTGGCCGCGACCGCTTCCGACCCGGCGCCGATGCAGTTCCTCGCACCCTATACGGGCTGCGCCATGGGCGAATATTTCCGCGACAATGGCATGCATGCGGTCATTTTCTATGATGATCTTTCGAAGCAGGCCGTTGCTTATCGCCAGATGTCGTTGCTGCTGCGCCGCCCGCCGGGCCGCGAAGCCTATCCGGGTGACGTCTTCTATTTGCATTCGCGGCTGCTGGAACGTGCGGCGAAGATGGGCGATGATGCCGGCAATGGTTCGCTGACGGCGCTGCCGGTGATTGAAACCCAGGCGGGTGACGTTTCGGCCTATATTCCGACGAACGTGATTTCGATCACGGATGGTCAGATCTTCCTTGAAACCGAATTGTTCTTCAAGGGCATCCGCCCTGCGGTGAACGTCGGTCTTTCTGTGTCCCGCGTTGGTTCCGCCGCGCAGATCAAGGCGATGAAGCAGGTGGCCGGCAAGATCAAGCTGGAACTGGCGCAGTACCGCGAAATGGCGGCCTTCGCGCAGTTCTCGTCCGATCTGGATGCCTCCACCCAGGCGCTGCTGGCGCGTGGGGCGCGTTTGACGGAATTGCTGAAGCAGCCGCAGTTCAAGCCGGTGGCGGTTGAAGATCAGGTGATTGCGATTTTCGCCGGCACGCGTGGCTATCTGGACCGCCTGCCGCTGAACAAGGTGGGCGATTTTGAAAGCCGCCTGCTGAGCGAATTGAAGGCGACTGCTCCGGATATCGTAGCCAGCATCCGCAATGATCGTGAGATCAAGAAGGATACGGAAGCGAAGCTGGTGGCCTTCCTTGATGGCTTCACGAAAAGCTTCGGCTAAGTTTGGGCCATCGGGAGAGTAACGAATGCCCAGCCTGAAAAGCCTTCGCCTGCGGATCAATAGCGTGAAATCCACGCGGAAGATCACGCAGGCGATGAAGATGGTGGCGGCTGCCAAGCTGCGCCGCGCGCAGACCCAGGCCGAAGCGGCCCGCCCCTACGCTGAGCGTATGGAACGGATGCTTGCCTCGCTCGGCGCTTCAGTTGTTGGCGCGCCGGATGCGCCCAAGATGCTGGTCGGCACCGGCGCGGATAAGGTGCATTTGCTGGTGGTGGTGACAGCCGAACGCGGCCTTTGCGGCGGCTTCAACACCAATGTCGGGCGCTTCGCCCGCGCCCAGGTGCGCGCGCTGGAAGCCGAAGGCAAGACGTTGAAGATCATCACCGTTGGCCGCAAGGGTGCTGTCTATCTCAAGCGCGATTTTGCCAGCCGTTTCGTGGGTGAAATCAGCTTTGCCAATAAGAAGCGCATCGGCTTCGAAGATGCCGCTGAAGTCAGCGCCAAAATCAGCGACATGCTGGATGGCGGTGAATTCGATGTCTGCACGCTGATCTACAATCGCTTCAAGAATGTGATCAGCCAGACGCCGGTTGGCCAGCAGCTTATTCCGACGCCGCTGCCGGAAGCGGCCGCTGATGGCGGCGCGCTTTACGAATTTGAGCCGACGGAAGAAGAAATCCTGGCCCGCTTGCTGCCGCAGAATTTGGGCATTCAGATCTATCGCGCGCTGCTGGACAATTCCGCCGGCTTCTATGGCAGCCAGATGACTGCCATGGACAACGCCACGCGAAATGCAGGCGAAATGATCAACAGGCTTACGCTGAATTACAATCGCACACGTCAAGCGAACATCACCCGCGAGTTGATCGAAATCATCTCCGGCGCTGAAGCGCTTTAAGAAGGGATCGCTGCCATGAAGAATAATGTTGGTCAGGTGACGCAGGTGCTTGGTGCCGTGGTGGACGTGCAGTTCCCCGCCGAGCTTCCCGCCATCATGAACGCGCTGACGCTGCAGATCGGCGAGCAGAAGCTTGTTCTTGAAGTGGCGCAGCATTTGGGTGAACGCACCGTGCGCTGCATCGCCATGGACACCACGGATGGCCTGGTGCGTGGCACCGAAGTGGTTGACACAGGCGCTGGCATTTCCGTGCCGGTCGGCCCCGGCACGCTGGGCCGCATCCTGAACGTGATCGGTGAACCGATTGATGAGCGCGGACCAGTGCCCGCCACCATGCATTTTCCGATCCACCGTGAAGCGCCGGCCTTTGAAGAACAGGCGACCAGCGCGGAAATTCTGGTTACGGGCATTAAGGTTATTGACCTTCTCGCCCCCTACCTGAAGGGCGGCAAGATTGGCCTTTTCGGCGGCGCCGGCGTGGGCAAGACCGTGACCATTCAGGAACTGATCAACAACATCGCCAAGGGCCATGGCGGCGTTTCCGTCTTTGCCGGCGTGGGTGAACGTACCCGCGAAGGCAATGACCTGTATCATGAAATGATTGATGCCGGCGTCATCAAGCTTGGCGATGGCAATACTGATGGTTCCAAGGTGGCGCTGGTTTATGGCCAGATGAATGAACCGCCGGGTGCGCGCGCCCGCGTGGCGCTTTCGGGCCTTTCCATGGCGGAATACTTCCGTGATGAACAGGGCCAGGATGTGCTGTTCTTCATTGATAACATCTTCCGCTTCACGCAGGCCGGCGCTGAAGTTTCCGCGTTGCTGGGCCGCATTCCGTCTGCGGTGGGTTATCAGCCCACACTTTCCACCGATATGGGCGCGCTACAGGAACGCATTACCTCCACCAAGAAGGGTTCGATCACCTCGGTGCAGGCGATTTACGTGCCCGCCGACGACTTGACCGACCCGGCGCCCGCGACATCCTTCGCGCATTTGGATGCGACGACGGTGCTCAACCGCTCCATCGCAGAACTGGGCATCTTCCCGGCAGTGGATCCGCTGGATTCCACGTCTCGCGCCATGGACCCGCGCGTTGTTGGTGTGGATCACTACAACACGGCGCGCGAAGTGCAGAAGATTTTGCAGACCTACAAGTCGCTGCAAGACATCATCGCGATCCTTGGCATGGATGAGCTTTCGGAAGAAGACAAGCTGATCGTGGCGCGCGCGCGCAAGATCCAGCGCTTCCTGTCCCAGCCCTTCCATGTGGCGGAAGTCTTCACCGGCACACCGGGCGTTTTCGTGAAGCTGGAAGACACCATCCGGTCCTTCGCGGCCATTTGCCGTGGCGATTATGATCACCTGCCGGAAGCGGCCTTCTACATGGTCGGCACGATTGAAGACGCCGCGAAGAAGGGCGAAGAACTCAAGGCGGCGGCCTGATCACCATGGCGAGTTTCCAACTCGAACTCGTCTCACCGGAAAAGCTGCTGCTCTCCCGCAAGGTGGAGATGGCGGTGATTCCGGCGGCAGAAGGCGAAATGGGCGTGCTGGCCGGCCATGCGCCCATGATCGTCGCTTTGCGCGGCGGGGTGATTTCCGTGCGTGAGGGTGGCCAGGTGACGGAACAGCTTTTCGTTGCCGGCGGCTTTGCCGAAGTGGCGCCGGATCGCGTGACGATCCTGGCGGATGAGGCCACGCCGCTTGCCTCCTTGTCCAAATCCGAAGCTCAAAGCCGATTGGCTGAAGCAGAGGCAGCCTTTTCCGCCGCTGCAAATGAAACGCCGGAAAAGCGCGAGGCTGCCATGACGCGCCTGCTTTCAGCGCGGGCCATGGTTGAGGCGGCCTTGGCTGCCTGACGGCTTATCAAAGCGCAAGTTTCAGCGGGCGGTCCTTGGGCCGCCCGTATCTTTTGGGGTGGTTTGCGCGCAGGCCTGCCTTGAAACTGCCGCATCTTGGCACAAAAACATAGTCCGGAAGGGTCGCGAAGGCCCATCATGGCAAGGCGCGCTTGGGGCAGGCTCATGAAGCATTGGCATATTGATGAGATTGGTTGGGATCGTTTCGATCCTTCGAAGGTTGATCCTGAGATTGTGCCGCTGATCAAGGCCGCCGCCATGGTGGAACGCAATGCGGCGGATTATGTGACCTACCTGACGCGCGTTTTCGCCGATGATCCGGATTTCTGCGCGGCTGCCGAACATTGGGGAGTTGAGGAAACGCAGCATGGAGATGCGCTCGGCCGTTGGGGCATGTTGGCTGATCCCGCTTGGAATTTTGCTGCGGCGTTTGAACGCTACCGCGCCGGGTATCAGATTCAACTGGATGCGGAAGCGTCCATTCGCGGCAGCCGTACCGGCGAATTGATCGCGCGCTGCATGGTGGAAACCGGTACCAGCAGCTATTACTCTGCGCTTGGTGATTCCACGGAAGAACCGGCGCTGAAGCAGGTGTGCCGGCTGATTGCCGCCGATGAATACCGGCATTTCAAGCTGTTTTATGATCATATGAAGCGCTATCTGGCGCGCGAAAATCTGTCCTTCACCAAGCGCCTGCGCGTGGCTTTGGGCCGCATTGGGGAGACGGAGGATGATGAGCTTGCCTTCGCCTTCCACAGCGCCAATGAAGGCGCGGGCACGCCCTATGACCATGAACGCTGCACCACGGCCTATATGGGCCGCGCGATTGGGTTTTATCGCTTCCGCCACATCGAACGCGGCATGGGGATGATCTTCAAGACCATTGGGCTAGATCCGCGCGGGCGGGTTTCTGACATGGCGGCCAAGGCTTCCTGGAAGCTTTTGCAATGGCGGCGGGACAAGTATCGCGTGGCGCTGGCGAAATACGCCGAGGAAAGCGCGGTGCCATTGAAGCGGGCGGCGTAACGCCTGCGCTTATTCCAGGCATAAAACGCGGCCCGATGCATTCAGCATCTTGCCGGCAGGCGCAAAATAAAGGAATGAACGGGCCGTATTCGCCCAAGAGGTCGCGTTTGTTTTGCGTGGGTGACAAGCTCCGCAAGGATCAATCCGGGCGAAAAGCTGCGTAGCAAAGGAGAAACGGCAGATGCGCGTTTACTATGACCGCGATGCGGATGTGAATTTGATCAAGGCCCGCAAGGTTGCGGTTATTGGCTTTGGCAGCCAGGGTCATGCCCATGCGATGAATATGCGCGATTCCGGCGTGAAGGATGTGGTGATCGGGTTGCGTCCCGGTGGTTCCGCGCAAAAGGCGGAAGCGGCTGGCTTCAAGGTGATGTCGCCTGCGGATGCGGCGAAATGGGCCGATGTTGTCATGGTGCTGACGCCGGATGAAGGTCAGGGCGATCTCTATCGCGAAAGCCTGCACGCGAATATGAAGCCGGGTGCCGCACTTGCCTTCGCGCATGGCCTCAATGTGCATTTCAACCTGCTCGATCCCCGCGCGGATATTGATGTGTTCATGATCGCGCCGAAGGGCCCGGGCCATACGGTGCGCAGCGAATACCAAAAGGGCGGCGGCGTGCCTTGCTTGGTGGCCGTGCACCAAAACCCTTCGGGCAATGCGCTGGAAATCGCGCTGTCCTATGCTTCCGCCATTGGTGGCGGGCGTTCGGGCGTGATCGAGACCACCTTCAAGGAAGAATGCGAAACCGATCTGTTCGGCGAACAGACGGTGCTCTGCGGTGGCCTGGTGGAATTGATCAAGGCTGGCTTCGAAACCCTGGTCGAAGCCGGTTATGCGCCGGAAATGGCCTATTTCGAATGCCTGCATGAAGTGAAGCTGATTGTGGATTTGATTTATGAAGGCGGCATCGCCAACATGAATTATTCCATCAGCAACACAGCGGAATATGGCGAATACGTCACCGGCCCGCGCATCATCACCAGCGAAACCAAGGCGGAAATGAAGCGCGTGCTGGAAGATATCCAGTCCGGCCGCTTCGCGCGCGATTGGATGCTGGAAAACAAGGTGAACCAGGCGAGCTTCAAGGCCACCCGCCGCCGCCTGGCTGAACACCCGATTGAAGAAGTGGGTGAAAAGCTGCGCGCCATGATGCCCTGGATCAAGAAGGGCGCCCTGGTGGACAAGGCCAGGAACTGATCGCGTCGGCGATTGGCGTAGCGTTTGAATGGGGCCGCCTGGGCAATCCGGCGGCCCTTTTTCGTGAGTGGGACACATGGCCTGGCTTTATCTTTTCCTTGCAGGACTTTGCGAAATCGGCTGGCCGATTGGGCTGAAGCTTGGTTGGGCTGCGGGCGGCTTGCGCTACGGCTGGCTCGCCTTCGCCGTTGCATGCATCGTTGCGAGTGGCGGGTTGTTGCTGCTGGCCTTGCGGGAAATTCCTGTCGGCACAGCCTATGCCGTTTGGACCGGCATTGGCGCGGTGGGCGCCTTTCTGGTGGGCATTACGCTATTCGGTGATGCGAATACCGCGCTACGCTGGGCTTCCGTGGCGCTGATCACCGCGGGCATTATCGGGCTGAAATTGGCGTAGGAGAAAGGGCGACATGACCGACACTTCCCATATGATGGCGGCGGATACCGATTATCCGCGCGATTTCCTGGGCTATGGCGCCAATCCGCCGGACCCGAAATGGCCGAATGGCGCGAAGCTCGCGCTTTCCTTCGTGCTGAACTACGAAGAAGGCGGTGAGAATACGGTACTGAATGGCGATGCCGGCAGCGAATTATATTTGCATGAAGTGCCGGGCGGTTCGCCCATTATCGGTGAACGCAATCGCACCGTGGAAAGCCAATTCGATTACGGCGCGCGCGCCGGCGTGTGGCGCATTTTGCGCGCCTTTGCCGCGCGCAAGCTGCCGCTTACGGTTTATGGCGTAGGTCGCGCGCTGGAATTGAATCCAACCGTGACACGCGCCTTCGCTGATGCCGGGCATGAGGTTGCATCCCATGCGTGGCGCTGGATTGATTATCACAATATGGATGAAGCCACGGAACGCGCCGAGATTGCGCGCTGCGTTGCAGTGATTGAACGCCTGACCGGTACGCGCCCGGTTGGCTGGTATACGGGCCGCATCAGCCCCAATACGCGCCGCCTGGTCGCGGAACATGGCGGGTTTTTGTATGATTCTGATTCATACGCGGATGATTTGCCGTTTTACGTGACGGCAGCAGGCAAGCCGATGCTGATCATTCCCTACACGCTCGACAATAATGACATGAAATATGCCGTACCGCCGGGTTTCTCTGCGCCGGATGGCTGGGAACAATATATGACCGATGCTTTCGAAACCCTATTGGCGGAAGGCCGCGCGGGGGCACCGAAAATGATGTCGGTTGGCTTACATTGTCGGCTGATCGGGCGGCCTGGGCGCGCGGCGGCTTTGGCGCGGTTTCTGGACCGCGTGGCGGCCACGCCGGATGTCTGGGTCTGCCGCCGCGCCGACATCGCGCGGCATTGGTGGGCCACGCATCCGCCGAAGGTATAAGGAAAAACCCCATGTCCTATCCTTTGGAAAAGCGCGAATTGATCGCGGAAGCGCCGGGGCTTCGCATGCAAATCCTGACACTCGCTGCCGGGCAGGAGGTGCCTTGGCATTGGCATAGCGAAGTGACGGATACCTTTTGGTGCATGGAAGGCCCCGTGGTGATTGAAATGCGCGCCCCGCGCGAAAGCGTGGAATTGGCCCCCGGCCAAATGCATGCCGTAACAGCCAAGCGCGCGCATCGCGTGACCGGAAAGGATGGTGGGCGCTGCCGCTTCGCCATTCTGCAAGGGGTTGGCACCTATGATTTCCAGCCTGTCGGTGGCACGTGAATTTTTTGAGTGCAGAAAAGGAAAAAACCATGCTGCAACGCCGAGGATTTCTTGCGCTGGCCGGTGGCACGCTTGCCGCCCCCGCCTTCGCCCAAAGCCGCTATCCTTCGCGGCCCATTCGCGTGATTGTGCCCTTTGCTGCCGGCGGGATCATTGATGTTGTCGCGCGTATCGTGACTGAACCACTGCCGCGTATTTTGGGACAACCCGTGGTCATCGAAAATCAGCCGGGCGCGGGCAGCACCATCGGGGCACGCAGCGTGGCGCGCGTCGCGCCGGATGGGCATACGCTGCTGCTGAATGGCGCGGCGCATGCCGTGATTCCAGCGCTTTATCCTGATGCCGGTTTTGATTCGATTGCCGACTTCATCCCGATTTCAACGCTGGGCGATCAAAGCTTTGTTTTGGCAGTGCATCCTTCCCTTCCCGTGCGCGATGTGCCGCAATTGCTTGCCTGGCTGCGTGAAAAGCGCGGGGAAGCCACTTTCGCCACTACCGGCATCGGCGCTGCTTCGCATCTTGCCGGCGAATTGCTGAAAAAGCTTGCGGGTGTGGACTTCACGATTGTGCAGTATCGCGGCACGCCGGCGGCCGTGACGGATTTCATGGCTGGGCGCGTGGATTTCGTGATTGATAGCCAAACGCTGCTCGCACCCCTGGTGCGTGACGGCAAGGCGCGTGGCCTGGCGGTGACGACGCCGCGCCGTTCGCAATTATTGCCCGATTTGCCGACACTGCAGGAAGCGGGCGTGGCCGGTTACGCCGCTTCTTCATGGCAGGCGCTTTACGCACCAGCGGGAACGCCGGCTGAGATCATCAGCGCACTTTCAACTGCCATGACGCAGGTGTTGAATGATACCGCGATACGTCAACGCTTTGCGGATGCCGGCGTTGATCCGCTGCCGAATGATCCCGCCGCATCCGCGCGCTTCATTCGCGCCGAGACCGACAAATGGGTGCCGATCCTGCGCGCAACGGGGGCAAAGCCGGGCTGAACTTATCCAGCTTCTTCGGCCGCGAATTGGATCAAGATTTGCCCTTCGCGCACGGTTTCACCCACACGGCAGGAAATGGTTTCAATCCTGCCGTCGCGCGGTGCGGTAAGGCGAAAGACGGTTTTCATCGCCTCCAGAATCACCAGCACATCACCGCGCGCTACGCTTTGGTTTTCCGTCACCAGAAGCTGCGTAACCTGGCCTGGCAGAGGGGCTGAAAGACGATCATCCCCGCCTTCTTCCTCACCAGCGCGGGCGATGGGATCGGGCAGCAAAAAGCGCCAGCTTTGCCCGGCATGGCGCAGGCTTATCGCCTCACCCGCGCGGTGGATGGAAGCGGAAAGCCGCATGCCATCCAGCAGCGCATGGATGGAACCCGCTTCAAGCTTGGCGTGGCGCGCGGTGATTTCCGCACCACCTGCCATGACGCGCCAGCCATCAACCGCAGGCGCAAGCGTGATGGCGTGCTTTTCATCTTCAAGGTGGAAGTCAAACACGCGCGAAGGGCGCGTATTCACCCACCAATGATCCGTCGCATGCCAGGGTGAATGCGGATCGGCGCTGGCAGCGGCATGTGCACGCGCGGCTTCTTCTTCCAAGGCGAGCACACCAAGCGCCGCAAGCGCCAGCACCTGCGCTGAAGGTTTAAGCTTCGGCGTCAACAATATCTCGGCATTACGCCCGATGAAGCCAGTATCAATCGCACCCGCCGCAAAATCCGGATGCGCCAGAATACGGTCCAGCATATCAAGATTATGGGCGACACCAATGATATCGGAATGCGCAAGGCCCGCGCGCAGCCGTGCGATTGCCTCAGCCCGGCTTGGCGCATGCGCGATCATTTTCGCGACCATGGCGTCGTAATGGATGCTGATGCGATCACCCGCCACAAAACCGGAATCAATGCGCAAGCCGCGATCAGAAAGCCGGAACACTTGCAGCGCACCGATAGAGGGCGCGAAATCCCGCGCCGGGTCTTCGGCGTAAAGCCGCAATTCCATCGCGTGGCCCTGCGCGCGAATGTCTGTTTGCTGAACCGACAGTTTTTCGCCAGCGGCTACACGCAGCTGCCATTCCACAAGATCAAAACCGGTGATGGCTTCCGTCACCGGATGTTCCACCTGCAGCCGCGTATTCATCTCAAGAAAATAGAAGCCGCCATCCTGCGTGATGAATTCCACCGTGCCGGCGCCCTGATATTGCACCGCCTTCGCGGCGGCGACGGCGGCAGCGCCCATGGCGTCACGCATTTCCGCGCTGATGCCGGGCGCAGGGGCCTCTTCAATCACTTTTTGGTGCCGGCGCTGTGCGGAACAATCGCGTTCAAACAAATGCACTGCATTGCCATGAGAATCGCCAAACACCTGCACTTCAATATGGCGCGGGCGTTCCAGATAGCGTTCGATCAGCACGCGATCATCACCAAAGGCCGAGGCGCCTTCCTGCCGTGCCGATTGCAGCGCATCCACGAATTCCGCCGCTGCGCGCACCACGCGCATGCCACGCCCGCCACCGCCGGCCACGGCCTTGATCACGAGTGGAAAGCCGATGCGCGCGGCTTCGCTTTCCAGAAATGCCGCATCCTGTTCCGTACCGTGATAGCCCGGCAGCAGCGGCACGCCGGCCTTTTCCATCAGCGCCTTGGCCGAACCTTTTGAACCCATGGCGCGCATCGCCGCAGCACTTGGGCCAACAAAGACAATGCCTGCCTCCGCACAGGCTTCTGCAAAGGCCGGGTTTTCGGAAAGAAAACCATAGCCAGGATGAATCGCCTCGGCCCCCGCGCGCTTGGCGGCGGCGATGATGGCGGGAATGTTCAGATAGCTTTCGCGCGCAGGCGCGGGGCCGATATGGATGGCCTCATCGGCCATGCGCACATGTTGTGCGGTTTCATCGGCATCGGAAAAAACCGCAATGCTGCGCAGCCCCATACGGCGTGCGGTGCGGATAATGCGGCAGGCGATTTCGCCGCGATTGGCGATCAGCAGGCTTTGAAACATGGCCGCCCCCTACATGCGGAACACGCCGAAGCGTGTCTTTTCTATGGGCGCATTCAGCGCGGCGGAAAGGGCAAGCCCCAGAATACGGCGCGTATCGGCGGGGTTGATGATGCCATCATCCCAAAGCCGCGCGCTGGCGTGATAGGGATGGCCTTCGGTTTCGTATTTGGCACGGATTGGGGCTTTGAAGGCTTCTTCTTCCTCTGCCGGCCATTTCTTTCCTTGCGCTTCCATATTGTCGCGGCGGATTTGCGCCAAAACACTCGCCGCCTGTTCACCGCCCATCACGGAAATGCGCGCATTGGGCCACATGAACATGAAGCGCGGGTCGTAAGCGCGCCCGCACATGCCGGAATTCCCGGCGCCATAGCTGCCGCCGATCACCACGGTGAATTTCGGCACGCCCGCGGTGGCGACCGCGGTCACCAGCTTCGCGCCATCCCGCGCGATACCGCCCGCTTCATATTTGCGCCCCACCATGAAGCCGGAGATATTTTGCAGAAACAGCAACGGAATGCCGCGCTGGCAGCAGAGTTCAATGAAATGCGCACCCTTCAGCGCGGATTCGGAAAACAGGATGCCGTTATTGGCAAGAATGCCGATTGGGTAGCCATGCAAATGCGCGAAGCCGCAGACTAGCGTAGTGCCGTAAAGCCGCTTGAATTCATCAAATTCGCTGCCATCCACCAGGCGCGCGATCACTTCGCGCCCATCATAAGGCGCACGAATATCGGCAGGCACAACGCCGAGCAATTCGCGCGTATCATAAAGCGGCGCGCGTGGTTGATGCAGCGCCACTTGCGGCGCGAAACGTGGGCCAAGCCCTGCGATAATGCGGCGGCAAATCGCCAGCGCATGCCGATCATCCTGCGCGTAATGATCCACCACGCCGGATTGGCGCGCATGCACATCCGCGCCACCCAATTCCTCGGCGGTGACAACCTCACCAGTGGCGGCGCGCACCAAAGGCGGGCCACCCAAAAAGATGGTGCCTTGTTGGCGCACAATGATGCTTTCATCAGACATGGCGGGCACATAAGCGCCACCCGCCGTGCAGCTTCCCATCACCACGGCGATTTGCGGAATGCCTTCCGCCGACATATTCGCTTGATTGAAGAAGATGCGGCCGAAATGCTCGCGGTCTGGGAAGATTTCATCCTGCTGCGGTAAAAACGCGCCGCCGGAATCCACCAAATAAATACAGGGCAGGCGATTGGCGCGGGCAATTTCCTGTGCGCGTACATGCTTCTTCACCGTAAGCGGAGAATAAGTGCCGCCCTTCACGGTAGCATCATTGGCGATGATCACACATTCGCGACCTGAAACGCGCCCAATGCCGGAAATGATGCCGGCGCATGGAACTTCTCCGCCATAAAGCCCATGCGCGGCGAGCTGAGACAATTCCAGAAAGGGAGAACCGGGATCAATCAGCGCGTGCACACGCTCCCGCGGCAGCAGCTTATTGCGCGCCAGATGCTTGTCCCGCGCAGCCTGGCCGCCGCCCTGTTCGGCGGCGGCAATTGTGCTTTCCAAATCCGCCACCAGCGCTGCCATGGCGGCGGCATTGGCGATAAAGCTTTCACTGCCCGGATCGAGCGTGCTGCGCAGAATGCTCATGCGGTTTCGCGGAACAATTCCCGCCCAATCAGCATGCGCCGAATTTCCGAAGTGCCGGCACCAATCTCATAAAGCTTGGCATCGCGCAGCAACCGCCCTGTGGCGTAATCATTGATGTAGCCATTGCCACCCAGGCACTGGATGGCTTCCAGCGTCATCCAAGTGGCTTTCTCGGCAGCGTATAGAATGGCGCCGGCGGCATCCTTACGCGTTGTCTGCCCGCGATCACACGCCTTGGCGACCGTGTAGATATAGGATTTCGCCGCATTCATCGTGGTGTACATATCGGCGATCTTGGCTTGCATGATCTGGAATTCACCAATCGCCTGGCCGAATTGCTTGCGTTCATGCACATAGGGCAGCACGATATCCATGCAGGCCTGAATGATGCCAAGCGGTCCGGCGGCCAGCACGGCGCGTTCGTAATCAAGCCCGCTCATCAACACGCGCACGCCGCCATTGATCTCACCGAGCACGTTTTCCGCCGGCACTTCACAATCCTGGAAAACCAATTCGCCGGTATTCGATCCGCGCATGCCAAGCTTATCCAGCTTTTGCGCGCAGGAAAAACCGGGGAAATTCTTTTCAACCAGAAAAGCCGTAATGCCTTTGGGGCCGGCGGAAGGGTCGGTCTTGGCGTAGATCACCAATACATCCGCATCCGGGCCATTGGTGATCCACATTTTCGTGCCGTTCAGCACATAACGATCTCCGCGCTTTTCAGCGCGCAACCGCATGGAAACCACATCGGAACCGGCACCTGGTTCGCTCATCGCCAACGCGCCCACATGTGCGCCCGCAATCAGCTTGGGCAGATAGCGCCGCTTCTGATCCTCATTGCCGTTACGCGAGATTTGATTGACGCAAAGATTGGAATGCGCGCCATAGGAAAGCCCAACCGAGGCCGAGGCGCGAGAGATTTCCTCCATCGCCACAACATGTTCCAGATAGCCCATGCCGGCGCCGCCATGATCTTCATCAACAGTGATGCCAAGCACGCCAAGATCACCGAATTTCCGCCAAAGATCCGCGGGGAACTCATTGGTCTTGTCTATTTCTGCCGCGCGTGGCGCAATTTCATCAGCGGAAAAGCTTGCCACCTGATCGCGCAGCATATCGGCTGTCTCGCCGAGGTCGAAGTCAAGCCCCGGAAGGCGGTTTGGAATAATGGCCATGATCAACCCATCGCGTGTTACAAATTTATTGGCCTTAGGATAGGCGCGGGCCAAGCATTATTGCAATCATCGCGTGACCCCGCCAAGAATAGGGAACGCACAAGGAACATCCAGGGAGAAGCCGAATGACCAGCCCCGCCCTTAGCTATGTAACTGGCCAAAGCGACCAGCCCCTGATTGGTGAGACCATCGGTGCCAATTTCGCGCGCACCGTGAACCAATGGGGGGATCGCCCGGGTCTGATCGTGCGCCAGCAGGGTATTCGCTGGAGCTATGCGGAATTGGGCGCCAAGGTGGATGCCTTCGCGGCGGGCCTGCTGGCGCTTGGCCTGCATCCGGGCGACCGTGTCGGCATCTGGTCGCCCAATAATGCGGAATGGGTGATCACCCAATTTGCCACCGCCAAGGCCGGGCTGGTGCTGGTGAATATCAATCCCGCCTATCGGCTTTCCGAATTGGAATATGCGCTGAACAAGGTGGGCTGCCGCGCGCTGATTATCGCCACACGCTTCAAGACATCTGACTATGTCGGCATGGTTAATACGCTGGCGCCGGAATTGGCGCGTGCCTTGCCTGGGCGGCTTTCATCGGAAAAATTGCCAAAGCTTGAGATGGTGATCGAAATAAACGCCAACCCCGCGCCAGGCATGATTCCCTTTGACAGCATTCTGGATATGGGCGCGCCGGCGCATCATGAACGCTTGCGTGATCTGGCTGGCAAGCTGCAATTTGATGATCCGATCAATATCCAATTCACGTCTGGCACCACCGGCGCGCCAAAAGGTGCAACGCTGACACACCACAATATCCTGAATAATGGCTATTTCATCGGGGAAGCGATGAAGCTGACGCCGCAGGATAAGCTGTGCATTCCTGTGCCGCTTTATCATTGCTTCGGCATGGTGCTGGGCAATCTGGCCTGCACCACGCATGGCACCGCCATGGTCTATCCGGGTGAGGGGTTTGATCCACTGGCAACGCTGCAAACCGTGGCCGAGGAACGCTGCACCGGCCTGCATGGCGTACCCACCATGTTCATCGCGCAAATGGAACATCCAGAATTTCGCAATTTCGATCTTTCGTCGCTGCGCACTGGTATCATGGCCGGCGCGCCCTGCCCGATTGAGGTAATGCGCCGCGCCGTGGATACGATGAATCTGCGCGAAATCACCATCGCCTACGGCATGACGGAAACGAGCCCCGTCAGTTTCCAGACTAGCGTGGATGATCCGCTTGATCGGCGTGTTTCAACCGTTGGCCGCGTTCAGCCGCATCTGGAAGTAAAGATCATCGACAGCGAAGGCCGCATCGTCCCGCGCGGTGTGCCGGGGGAACTTTGCACGCGCGGCTATGCCGTCATGCTGGGTTATTGGGAGGATTCGGAACGCACCGCGCAGGCCATTGATGCGGCACGTTGGATGCATACTGGCGATCTGGCGACGATTGATGACGAAGGCTTCTGCAATATCGTCGGCCGTATCAAGGATATGGTGATCCGTGGTGGTGAGAATATCTATCCGCGCGAGGTTGAGGAATTCCTCTATCGGCATCCGAAGATCGAGGATGTGCAGGTTTTCGGCGTGCCTGATCAGCGCTTTGGTGAGGAACTCTGCGCCTGGATCAAACTGCGTGCACTTGAACATCTGACTGCGGATGATGTTCGCGCCTTCTGCGCCGGGCAAATCGCCCATTACAAAGTGCCGCGCCACATCAAATTCGTCGAAAGCTTTCCTATGACCGTGACAGGCAAGATGCAGAAATTCATCATGCGGGATGAAATGACGCGCGAATTGGGTTTGCAGGAAGCGAAGACGGCATAAGACATGAGCAGCAGCCTCTTTGCGCCTGGATTCAAGACCAGTCCCTGGTGGTGGGAAGCGGCGGAACCGCCGGAACGCAATACGCCAATGCCGGATCACACGCCGGTTGCGGTGATTGGTGGCGGCTATGCCGGGCTTTCGGCGGCGCTCAGCCTGGCGCGGCTTGGCCATCAAGTCACGGTGCTGGATGCGGAACGCATTGGCTGGGGCGCTTCGTCGCGCAATGGCGGCATGGTTTCTGGCGGGTTGAAGGTGGCGCGCACGGCGCTTGCGGAAAAGCTTGGCACTGAACAGGCGCGCCATATCGCCATGGCCGCCGCTGCGTCTTTTCCCTTTATTGAAGAAACCATCGCGCGAGAGGGCATTGACTGCGACTATACGCGTTGCGGACGCTTTGTCGCGGCCTGGACACCCAAGCATTATGACGCACTTGCGCGACAGGCGGATTTCATCGCGGAAATCACTGGCCTGCCCACGGAAATACTGCCGGCCTCACGTCAGCATGAGGCGCTGGGATCAGACCATTATCGCGGCGGCATGAAGGCCGCGGCAACGGGCAGCATCCATCCCGGCAAATATGCGCGCGGCTTGGCTGCGGCGGCGGAACGCGCCGGTGCGACGTTGGTGGATTACACGCGTGTTGCTGGTATTCGTGCTGATGGTTCTGGCTTTCGTATTGCCACCAATCGCGGAGAATTGCGCGCCGATGCGGTGCTGGTTGCCACCAATGGCTATTCGCGCGGGGCTGATGGGCAAAGTGCCATGCCTTGGCTTGCGCGACGCATGATCCCCGTTGCTTCCTACATTATCGCGACCGAGGAATTGCCGGCGGAAACCATGGATCGGCTGTTCCCTGGCCGACGCATGATCAGCGATACCAAGCGCGTCTTGAATTATTTTCGGCCTGCGCCCTATGGCAATCGGATTCTCTGGGGTGGGCGCGCGCGCTTTGGCCCGAACGCGCCTGAAGCCGCGGCACCGCGCCTGCATGCCTTCATGACCGCGGTTTTTCCTGAGCTCAGCAAGGTGAAGATCACCCATGCCTGGACCGGCAATGTCGCCTTCACCTTCGATTTCCTGCCGCATATCGGGGTGCAGGATGGCATTCATTATGCGGCGGGTTGCCAGGGTTCCGGTGTCGCGATGGCAACCTGGCTTGGCCATAATGCCGCGCTGAAAATCGCAGGCGCAGCCAATCAGCGCTTTGCCTTGGATGGGCTGGAATTTCCAACGGTTGCTTTATACAACGGCAATCCTAATTGGTTCCTGCCCATCATCGGCGGCTGGTATCGGCTGCGGGATCGGATTGACCGGATCGCAGCGTAACAAGCCGCGTCACGTAAATTCCGCCAGCACTGGCAGCAGATACGGGCGCAGCGCGGCGTAATCCTCGCTCATTGGGAAATGGCCAAGGCCCTTCATGATTTGCACCTTGGCGCCGGGGATGGCGGCGGCGGTTGCTTCCGTATCCTCCGGCTTGCAGGAATAATCATAATTGCCGGTCAGCATATGGACGGGGCATCGCTTGGTATCAATGCGCGCAAGCTTGGGGCGCAGATCGCCCTCGCCCTTGTAGAAATGCAAATCGCCACGAAAAACACCCGGCCCGCCCTGCATGTAATGCCACAGCGTTTCCCAACGCGATGCTTCCGG
Organism: Roseomonas sp.; assembly: GCA_020249125.1. Classification (GTDB taxonomy): domain Bacteria; phylum Pseudomonadota; class Alphaproteobacteria; order Acetobacterales; family Acetobacteraceae; genus Neoroseomonas. Next base: position 28,614 of record JADCGG010000102.1, read on the forward strand.
CGCATGCGGGCCTATAAGGCCGGAGACAATTCCCCCGCAAACTTCGCCGCCATGCACATGCGGGTGATGCAGCCACGAAGTATCGTAATAGGGTGAAAGAAACGCCGCCGATTGCAAACCGATCACGCCGCGCAATTCATCCGCATGCTCAGCGGCCAAATCAAGAACGATACGCCCACCAATTGAACACCCCATCACCACGGGCCGATC
>JADCGG010000103.1 GCA_020249125.1 Roseomonas sp.
GGTCCGGGAGTGAAGCCGCGTCAGGAATTTGCCTCAGCAGAAAATGGAGGTAGAAAATCAAGCAGGTGCAGGGGGTCGTGAATAATGCGGGCTAGGAAGCCGAAAACGACATCCCAGAATACTCCGGATTCAGCTTGGGAAATCAGAGTGGATAAAGAAAAAATGAAAGCCATGACAGTGTAGAAAAACTGCAATATTGCAATAATCACCGGTAAGTACCAGTTAAAATCTAAATCGTGGAAACGCTTAATCGAGCCTGCCAGCCAAAGCAAAGCTAACGGGATCGACGGAACATAGAATAGAAGTAAACTCCAAATTACGACACGATCAAGGAAGAGAGTGGAAATCGAGAGGCGGTCCTTGTTGACAATATCGGCAATCAATTCGGTCAGTCGAGGCAAATTCGGTTCTATCAAAACGACCCAAGCAAGAAAAAGGGAGAAGAAGCCCCATAGGGTGCTTATCAAAATCGGCAAAAGGAAATGTCGAAACCACCATGTCTTGCGACTGATGCGGCCCCTGTGGCTGAACCATTGCGCCAAGGTCATGGGCTTTCTCCTCAATCCTTTCGGCGAAGCTACTGAGGCTGTGGAGGAAGCGCAATATTCGTGGTGTCGGGTGGCGCGTGTGGATCGCGGCCGAAGCGGTTGGGGCCAGGTGTGCCGCGCAGACAACCCGCGATCAGCATGGTCAAGCCCCAGCCGAGAATGAGCAGCAGGAAAAAACCAGACAAGAGCATCTGATCCGGGGCTGCATGGATCCAAGGCATCTTCGGCTCATCATTCAGGGAAGGCAAAAACAGAAAGACAGAAAAAATCACCGGCAAGAAGACATGCATGATGATGAACCACCACATGCCAAGAGCATCCATCGCCAGCTTGCTGATGAGAAAAAGGGGCGCGGCCAAACTCACGAGAGCCCACCAGCCGGACTTATTGTGATCATGCCAGCGCTTTGCCTGCCCGGCGAGGCTGATCCAAACCCAAAGGCAAAGAGCTATCAGCGATACAGGCGACACGCCAACGAAAATGGTGCCGAATGCCTCAGGTGAAGCCATTTCGGGCGTGCGATAGTCGTCCCATGCGGCGGCAGCGATGATGATGCAGGTTGGAATCAAAAAAAAATAAAGCCACCAGGTCTTGCGGCTGATGCGTCCCTTGAAGCTGAACCAAGCCCGCAAAGCGCCCACGGGATTTTCACCCCCCCAACAACAACCCCGGCAGCGCCGCCATATCCGCGAATGGCTCCGCCCCATGCGCCGCCAGAACCCCGGCGGGGCTTTCATGGCAGAAGCCCAGCACGCGGCAACCCGCCGCGCGGCCCGCGCGCACACCGGGCACACTATCTTCCACCACCACGCAATCCCCAGGCGCGGCACCACAGGCCGCCGCCGCCGCCAGATAAATATCTGGCCAAGGTTTCGGGCGCGCCACATCCTCGTAGGAAAACACCCGCCCGGCGAAAACCTGCGCGAGACCGAGGCTCCGCATCTTCGCGGCCAATTCAAACCGTGAGGAATTGGAAGCAACCGCCACCGGCACGCCTGCCGTGGCAAAAGCGCGCACTGCCTCCACCGCGCCTGGAATGGCCAGCGTTTCTTCCGCCATGCGCCGCGCGATCAGCGTTGAGATTTCCTGCCCCCAATCCGGCGGCAACAGCCCAACACGCGCTTCAATGTGCGGCAGCATATCGGGCAGCGCCATACCCAAAAATGTCTCGCGCGCTTCCGCTGCGGTCATGGGCCAGCCGCGCAAGGTCATTTCCTCGGCGACAATGTTATTCACCACCAATTCCGAATCAGCGAGCACGCCATCGCAATCAAACAGAATGGCGGCGGGGCGTTTCATGCCTCGGCTTTGGCGCGCGCCACATTTTCAACGCGCAGCTTTTCATGCGGGCAGTCGCGATGCTGCTTCGGGCATTGCCGCCCGCCGCCGAAGGAACACAGGCTCCGCCCGGATTGCAGCGCGCCACGCACCAACCCCGCGAGCGAGGCGATGAAGGCCGGATCACTATTCTGCGCCGGCACGCGGAAATAGCCGGGGATGCCGAGATGCTCGGCCTCTTCCCGATATTCCACATCCAATTCCACCAGGGTTTCCGAATGTTCGGACACAAAGGCGATGGGGCAGATCAGGATCGCGGTTTTTTCTTCCGCCGCGCGTTCAATCTCGGCTTCCGTGGAAGGCCCGATCCAAACCTGCGGCGTGACGCGGGATTGATAGCAGACAATGTGGTCAAGTTCCGGCATCGCCAATTCAGCGACCACGGCGGCGACGGTTTGTTCGACCTGCCATTGATAAGGATCGCCTGCCTTCACGATGGATTCCGGCAGGCCATGGGCGGAAAACAACACGCGCAAGGGCACTTCCGCCGGCAATTCGGCGCGCGCCTTGGCATAGGCTTCGCGCACCAGCCGCGCAGTCGCCGCCGCAAAGGCATTATCCGAATGCCAGCAGCACAGCGCCGTGGTCGGCACATCCAGCCCGATCTTGCGCGTGGCATCCTGCCAGGCAATCAGGCTCGATCCCGTGGTGGTGGTGGAGAATTGCGGATACAGCGGCACCAGCAAAATGCGATCCGGCGCCCAATCCTTCACGGCGCGGGCGCATTCATCGCTCATGGGGTGCCAATAGCGCATGGCAACAAAGCAGCGGGTTTCAGTGCCCGGTTCATCGGCCAATGCGGCTTCCAGGCTGCTTGCCTGTTCTTCCGTCAGTTCCCGCAAGGGCGAACGCCCACCCAGCACGGCGTAGTTTTCCTGTGCCGGCTTGGTACGGCGCCAGGCGATCAGCCGCCCGAGCCAGGGGCGCACAAAGCCCGGCACGCGCAGAATCGCGGGATCCGTGAACAGATTGACCAGGAAGGGCCGCACGCTTTCCGGCGCATCGGGGCCGCCGAGGTTGAACAGCACTATGGCCAAGCGCTGGCGGCGCGGCGTTGCGGGCATCATCTGATCCATGCGCCCGCAAATGACATCAACGGGCTGGGGGTCAAGGGCTTAATGGCGCCGGAGGGGCTGATTTTCCCCCGGCGCGGGCGATTCAGGCGGTTCCTTGGGCAGGGGCGGCGGCCATTTGCTGCTGCGCGCGGCGATTCTGCCAAAGGGCGACGAAATCAATCGGCGCCAGCATCACGGGCGGGAAGCCGCCATCGCGCGTCACTTCCGCCAGGATATTGCGCGCGAAGGGGAACAACAGGCGCGGGCATTCCACCAGCAGCACGGGTTCCATCATCTCGGGCGCGATGCCGGTCAGGGTGAAGATGCCGCAATAGACCAGTTCCGCGATGAAGGCGGGGGTATCTCCGGGCAGCTTTGCTTCGCAGCGGATTTGCAGCGTGACTTCGAAATTCTCCTGCCCTTCCTGCAAGCGACGGGCCTGCACATCAAGGGCGATGTCAATCTTCGGCGCTTCGCGCAGGTTGAGGAAGATTTGCGGCGCGCCCGGCACTTCGAAGGACAAATCCTTGGTGAATTGCAGATTGAGCGTGATGGGGCTGGGCGCCATGGCGCCGGGCGGTTGCGCGGGCGTGGCAGGGGATTGTTCAGACATGGCAAAGCCTTTCGAAGCGGCTGGAAGCACCGGTTATTGCCGGGGGCGGTAGCACGCGGGGGCTGGGGCGGCAAACCGCCCTCTGCTTACCTGCCCCCTGACCAACCCGGTTCAAAAAACTGCGGATGGTTGAACTGGAACATGCGCGCATTCAGCGCCAGCCCGGTTTCAATCTGCGTCAGCGTCACGCGGGTTTCCCGCCCCTGCGCGTCCAGCACCGCCCATTGGCGCAATTCCAGCGGTTCCGGCTGGAAAACCAGCGTCAAAGACCCCTCGCGCGGGTCATTGGTGCGGAACAGGGTAATGCGCAGAAACCCGCCATCGCGCTGGATGCGGCTGATGGTGACATCGCCGGAAAGCCGGATTTCCGGGCGCAGCAGCATCCCAAGCGGCGTGGCGCCGGTCGGCAGGGTGGTCGGTGACTTCAATTCCCGGTCATAGAGCAGGAATTGGTTGCCATCCGCCACCAGCAGCAGGGGCTCGGGCGGGTCATAATCAAAGCGCATCCGCCCAGGGCGAGAGATATAGGCCCAGCCCTGCGCGGA
>JADCGG010000104.1 GCA_020249125.1 Roseomonas sp.
CTGCCCTGTTGGTCAACCGTGCCAGGGAAGCGCAAATTGCCGCGGCCCTGGATTCCCTCACCAAGATCGGTCGTTCCACCGAGGCTGCTATCAATCGTTCCTTTGTGCAGGTTGATGCCATGTTGGCAGGCCTTCCTGCGGTTTTGGCGCCATTCCAGCGCGATGGTCGTTTGGAGGTTTATCAGGTCAATCGTGTTTTGCGTGAGTTGAATAACCAAAACTTTACCTACCGTGATATTCTGCTGATCGGCCAGGATGGGCTGCCGGTGGCCACCGCCTTGCCGGTATCGCGCCGTCGTCGTTTGTCCTTGCCGAGTGCCTCTTCCTTTGCTGAGGTCGCGGCGCGTGGCGGTAGTGTCTTGATCGGCGGGCCTGTGCTCAATGCCAATACCGGCGAATGGACGCTTTTCTTTGCGCGTAACATTGTATTGCCGACGCTGGGGCCAGTTATGGCGGTGGCCGAAGTTCCGGTGCCGGTTGTGCAAAACATTCTCTCCAGTGCCGGGGAAAGCTTGGGGCTTCGCGTCACTCTCGAAAGGGATGACGGCACCTTGCTTGCATCTGTCCCGCATGATGAGACGCGGATTGGGCATAAGCTTATCCCGCCAGCCGCTTCTCTCCCAGGAGTGTCATCATCTGAACCTATCAAGAGTCGCTTTGCCTCAGAATTGGTTTTCGCCGCCGTGCGCCCGACGCTTTACCCCGCGCTAACGGTTGCCGTCACACTTGAAGTGAATACTGCCCTTAGCGGCTGGTATGCGGATCGTAGCCGCGCTTTCGTGGTTTCCGGCGCGCTTGGGCTGATGATCCTGTTGGTCACCGGCGCCCTAATGGTGGGGCTTCGCCAAAGGGAACGCGTTGAAGATGAGCGGGCAACCGCGCGGCGCACACTTGAAAACGCACTTGAATCCATGTCGGACGGATTTGTCATGTTCGATCCCAATGATCGGCTGATTGCCTGCAACAGCCGCTACAAGGACTTCTATAAGATCAGCGCGCCCTTCATCGTACCGGGGGCGCTGTTTGACGATATCATGCGCGAGGGCGCACTGCGTGGACAATATCCGCAGGCCCAAGGCGATATCGAAACCTTCGTCGCGGAGAGTAAGGCCTTTCATCGCGGCAATAACCCACCCATGGAACGGCTTCTGCCCGATGGGCGCTGGGTGTTGATCACGGAACGGCGTACGCCGGATGGCGGCGTGGTCGGGATCCGTACGGATATCACGCCGCTTAAGCGCGCGATGCAGGATTTGGCGACAGCGCGTGATACGGCGCGCGCTGCCGGGGAAGCCAAAAGCCAATTCCTGGCGCGCATGTCTCATGAATTGCGTACGCCTTTGAACGGGATTCTGGGTTTTTCCGAATTGCTGCTGGATGATCCCCGTCTTCAGGATGATCAGCGCGACAAGCTGCGCACCCTATACAATGCCGGCAAGCATTTGCTTGAACTGGTCAATGGGCTGCTTGATCTATCAAAAATTGAATCCGGGCGTATGGAATTGGCCACGCGCGCTTTCCCCTTGCACGAGGTGATCCAAAGCTCTGCCGCGTTGGTGGCGCCTGATGTCATGCGCAAAAAATTGGAATTTACCCTGAAGCTTGACCCGCGCTTGCCAAAATTCGTACTGGGTGATCCGACAAGGCTGCGCCAAGTCATCCTAAACTTGCTGTCCAATGCGGTGAAATTCACTCCTTCGGGTGGCAGCATCTACTTCACGGCACGGCAGAAGGAACGGGAGAGACTCCGCATCGAAGTGCGCGATACTGGCCCTGGTATTTCCCCTGAAAATCAGCGCCTTATCTTCGAGGATTTTGTGCAAATCGCTTCGATGACCCAAAGCGAAGCGCTGGGCACGGGGCTTGGGCTTGCCATTACATCGCGGCTTGTGAAGCAAATGGGCGGTGAGATCGGTTGCCAGAGCAATTCCGGCGCCGGTTCCACCTTCTGGATCGAAATTCCATTAGTCATGGCTGAGATCCCAGAGACGACGGCGGAATCACCAAGGCCGGATCTGACCACGCCAACGACGCAAGACAAGCTTCACATTCTGGTGGTGGATGACGTCAAGGCCAATCGTGATGTGGCCGGGGCGCTACTGGCTAGTCTCGGCCATGAGGTGGCATTTGCGGGTAGCGGCGCCGAGGCGCTTGAGAAAATGCCGACGGACCAGTTTAACCTGGTTCTTCTGGATCTGCAGATGCCGGAAATGGATGGTTTCGCCACTGCGCGCAGCATTCGCGCCATGCCTGACCCGCTGGGACAAGTGCGGATTTTCGCATTGACTGCTTCAGTAATGCCCGACCAGATCGCGGCTGCACAGGAAGCCGGCATGGATGGCCATATTGGCAAACCATTGAGCCGCAAGGCTCTTGCTACTGCTCTCGCCGGCTTGGGTAAGCTTCCTGCCAAAAAGGTACAGCGCCCGGACGTAAATCTCCAGGCCGATCCGGCCCCAAATTTGGCGAAGGTGGATCAGCGTGTTCTGAATTTGCTGAGAAGTGAATTGAAGGGCGCGGCGGCCGGCGTGGTCCGTGAATTCATGGTGGAAATGCAGACCATTCGCGATCAATTTACCGCTGAATTGGCTCAGGCTGTCCCGCGCGCAAATGTGATTGCGCAGCATGCCCATCGCTTGCTTGGTGCAGCGCGCACCCTCGGCGCGATTCAGCTGGTCCAGCAGGTGACCGACTTCCAGAAACTGCAGCCTCGCGAGAGCAGCGTATTGGATGCTCAGAACAGAGAACCACTCACGCATCTGATAGCAGAAATTGACCTGGCTTTGGAAGCTATCGAGGCGTTCTTCCAGGCGGCGCTTGTCGGCGCAGAGGCGGACGCCTGATCGGCATAAGGTGACGCGACCCGCAGGGCAAAGACTGGCGTTTGGATTGCCTAGGCTTTCTCAGCAATGCCCAGCATACGCTTGAAGCCCACCCATTGCTGCGCAAACCAACCACCGGTTGCTGTCTTTTCGGGCGCGTCTGGGTCACCGGTTCGCGGATAGACATGACGATTGAAATCGGCAGTTCCAAAAATCCAATCCCAGACGGGGAAAAGCACCGCGTAATTCCTGCCGTGTTCAGCAACTGAAAGCACGCCATGATGCAAACGATGAAAACGTGGCGATACGAGCAGGCGTTCACCGATGCGCCCGAAGGACAGGCGGATATTGCCATGGGAAAGGGCTTCAACCATGCGCATCAACAGCAGCAATAGCGGGAATTGCGCTGGCGATACACCTATCAAAAGCGCGATGGTTCCGAACCACAGTGCGGCAATTGCCTCATCTAGGATGTGATTGCGATCATCGGTCCAAAAGGTCATCTGGCGTTGCGCGTGGTGGATCGAATGCAAGGCCCACCACCAGCCGACACTGTGCTGAAGGCGATGGCGCCAGTACTCACCGAAATCGAGGATAACAACATATAAGAAAAAGGTCAGTAGTGGCGCCTGATGCAGGAAAGGGAAGATGGATTCCAGCGTTGGCGAGACAAAACCCGTATCCGCGAGCATTCCCTCCAGCCGGCTTTGGATGGCGGATAAAAGAATGAAGGCCAGCAGTGGAAAGATACCCAATCTTGCGAGCAAGGTGTAAATGATGTCAGTCCTGATCGCGCGCCGATCGGTCACCGGCTCCACCGGGCGCCAGGCTTCAAGCGGGCGGCAGATGATATAGGTCACGATGATCCCGAAGAAGCTGAACAGGGCGAAATCCGTCCATTCCAGCATCTCATCGGCGATATTCATCATATCGGTGGCGTAGAGCACGGGCTGGAGGAGGGTTTCGAAAATCCAGCCTGTAAGTTGTGTATGCCAATCATCAAGGGTCTTGAACATGGATCAATGCCTGCCTTCAGCGCTCAATTGACCAAAGCAAAAGCCCTTGGCCTGCAAACCAGCCAAAACGTCTTCAAGAACATTTGCATAGGGCTCCTTCCGGCTGCGCACCCCCCAATGCATGACTAGCACCTCCCCATCCCTGATGCTTCTGAGCGCCCGGTCCCGCAGCGCGGCATTGGGATGGGTCTCGCTGTTCAATTCATCGCCAAGAAAGCCGTTGGATGTCCAGCCCTGATGGCGAAAGCCACAGAATTCAGCCATGCGCAGCGCGTTGGGGGTAGTGATACCGCCCGGTGCGCGCCAGAGTGGCAGTACGACCGCATTCGGTACGGCGGCGCGCAGCCTTTCGATCGGGGCGTTCAATTCGCGGCACATGGCGGCTTGATCCAGGCGCTCCTCATTCTTGTTGTTGAATGAAACAAAGCGTACAGCGCCCGACGCGGGATCGCCTCGGAAATACCAATGCCGATCCGTATGGCTTGCGAAAATATGGCCCTCGGCCGCGCGGGCGCGCCAGAATTCAGCCCAGCCCGGTTCAAGGCTTCGATCACCGCGATGTGTCGGTTCGTTCGCGACAAACAGGGTTGCGCGAATGGCACGACGCTTCAGGATTTCAGCGATTTTTTCGGCTTCACGGCCCCAGCCTGTATCAATCGTCAGGTAAATTGTCCCGGCGCTGCAAGGTGCTGGTGTTCTTGCATCAAGGCCAGTGGGCGCCAGCATCGCGATGGCCAGCAACCCTGCCAAGATGCGGCTGACGGCCCTTATCATGCCCAGTTCGCCGTCATCTAGCGGCGCGGGGCTGCACGAAAATGCCATGCGGGCTGCGCCCAACCCGGATGGTGGAAACCTCGCCCGAGGCTGGTTCAAGTCTTGCGATACGCCCAGCCCAGCGAAGCGTCGCCCAAACCGCGCCATCTGGTGCGAAGGCAAGGCAATCCGGCCCCCCGGGAACCTCATGGATGCGGCGCACCTGCAGCGTGTCAGGCTCTATTTCCGCAATGCGGCTTTGCACGCGGCTGGTGGCCCAAAGGGTTTTATTGTCAGGGGAGGCGAAAATCGTATGCGCACCGCGCCCGACGCGAATGGTGCTTTCCACTTGACGGTTTTCCGGGTTCAGCACCGCGAAATAATCACGCCCCATGATGCCAATAATCAGCCGCCCGCGATGCCAAATAATGCCCGCCGGTTCAGGCCCAACAGCAGTTTGCCAGGCAATACGCCGTTCTTGCAGGTCAATCGCCATGACCGTGCCGTCACCTTGAATCGTGACATAGGCAAAGCGCGAATCAGGGCTGAAGGCGATATGGGAAGGCTTGTTCCCGGCACGAATTCTCTCAAGCAGCCTTGGCCCATTCGCATCATAAATATCCACCTGCCCGCGCCTGAGGCTCGCAACCACCAGCAGCCGCCCATCGGGCGTGAAGTCCAGATGATAGGGGTTGGAAATGCGTTCCCGGCGCAGTACAGCGCCGGTTGCGGGCTCGACAAACAGGATCTCATTGCCGGACGAATCGGCGATCAGCAATTCCTTACGATCGGGCGAGAGCACCAGATGGTGCACTTCGCGCAGGCCCTCAATTCGGTGAACTTCCTCACCGGTGCGCGAATCGATTTTCACAATGCTCGGGTCGGTCGAATTGAGCACATAGACCAGATCGGCCCTCGCCGGGGTGGCAGCAAGCGCAAGGCCGATCACGCCAGCGCCGCACCATGCAAGGTGCAAATGTTGCAGCATTTTCCTAAGCCTCATGGCTTGTCGGCGCTTTCAAAGGTCATTGCGGCGCCATTCATGCAGTAGCGCAGCCCGGTGGGCGGAGGCCCGTCGGGAAACACATGGCCCAGATGCCCGCCGCAATTGGCGCAATGCACTTCAGTGCGCACCATGAACAGCGCCCGGTCAACCTGCGTGCCCACAGCACCTTCAACCGGCGCATAGAAGGAAGGCCAGCCCGTGCCGCTTTCATATTTCGTCGCCGCATCAAACAGGGCCTGGCCACATCCGGCACAGACAAAACGCCCCGAGCGCTTTTCATGATTGAGCGGCGAAGACCCGGGCCTTTCCGTGCCATGCTGGCGCAAGACGCGATAGGCTTCCGGCGTCAGGCTTGCGCGCCATTCGGCATCGGTACGCTCCAAAGCGAAGCTTTTGCCCTGCGTAGGGTTCTGCCTGAAGAATGCCATGGCTTCTCATTTGCCTCCCTGGGGCTTCAGCGATGACGCAAAGGATTTCCGAAACTTGGCAAGTTTCGGCGCAATCACCGCTTGGCAATAGCCCGACCAGGGGTTGCGGGCAAAGTAGTTGTCATGTTCGGGCTCAGCCGGCCAGAACACGGTCAAGGGCATGATTTCGGTTACAATGGGGCGAGGCCAAAGCGCGGCTGCGGTGATCTCTGCCATCACGGCCTTGGCTGTCGCTGCCTGATCGGCGTCATGGGTCAGGATGATGCTGCGATATTGCGGGCCGATATCAGCACCCTGCCGGTCCTTGGTGGTTGGGTCATGGGTCGCAAAGAACACCTTCAGCAGATCGGCGAAGGAAACTTGCCCTGGGTCGAACGTGATTTGCACAACCTCGGCATGGCCGGTGTGCTTGCCGCAGACTTGCTCATAGGTCGGGTTGGCCACATGGCCGCCGGCATAGCCGGATTGCGCGGATGTGACGCCGACCATTTCCCGAAACACGGCTTCCAGGCACCAAAAGCAGCCGCCGCCAAGTGTCGCCTTTTCCATCTCGCCTCGCTGCTTAAGCCCTGGGGGAGATGCCAGCCTCCCGCCGCGGACTAAATCCAGCCTTCAAACAGAGCCAGTATATCGGTTAGGCTTTGGCCGCCTGCAAGGATAACGTCATTGCCCGCCCCGCCCTCAAACCGATGGCCCAAGCCATTGCCTATCATCATGTCATCCAACGCACGGCCAACCAGATAGAGATCACTGGCGCTCTCGCCAACGATAAGAACCTCGACATCTGTGGGCATGACAAGGTCGGACATGGTGATGATCGTATCCTGGCCGCCGTCCGGTCCCTCAAGGACCAAATCCTCGGGGTCAACAATCAGGTAGAGATCATCGCCCGAACCGCCTGCCATGGTATCTGCATCGGTGCCGCCGATGAGCGTATCATTACCCGCGCCACCATTGAGGGAATCCCGCCCGACACCACCGGCGAGGATATCCGCCTCATTGCCGCCGACAAGAATATCGTTCTGTCCGCCCCCTTCGAGCGTATCAGCGCCATCACCGCCATCAAGTGTGTCATCGCCATTGCCGCCAAGCAGTTCATTGGCATTGGCATTGCCGATCAGGAGGTCATGCCCAAGCCCGCCCGCGCCACGGATTGCGGCGCTGCCTGGTGTCAGGATCAGCACCTCGACTTCGGGAGGCATGTAGAAATCAAACGCAGCGACGACGGTGTCGTTGCCAGAGGTACTGTTTTCCAGCACCAAGTCATCGGCGCTGTCGAGGATGTAAAGATCATCGCCCGCACCTCCAGCCAGGGTATCTGCGCCTTCACCGCCGCCAAGTGTGTCATTGCCCGCGCCCCCATCGAGGGAATCGCGCCCTATATCACCAGACAGGCTATCCGCCTGAAGGCCACCACTCAGCACGTCATCTTGATCGCCCCCTTCAAGCGTATCGGCGCCATCGCCGCCTTCGAGCGTATCATTGCCATCGCCGCCCAAAAGTGCATTGGCACTTGCATTGCCCATCAGGCGGTCATGCCCAAGCCCGCCGCCGCCGCGGATTGCAGCGCTACCTGGCGCCAGGATCAGGACCTCAATCTCCGGCAACAGGTAGAAATCAGAGGATGCGATGATGGTGTCATTGCCTTCGCTATAGCCTTCAATCACCAGGTCATCGGCGCTTTCCACCACATACTGATCATTGCCCGCTCCACCCTCCAAAATATTCAGACCAGAGCCACCAGCTAGGGTGTCATTGCCGCCTCGACCCTGCAGGATGTCATCACCCGCAGCGCCAAGAATGCTGTCGCTGCCTGATCCGCCGATCAAAAAATTATCTTCTCCGCCGCCCACCAAGGTTAGAGTGCCGCTCGCGGCAGATGCGTCCACAGCTTCGAAGCGGGCGAGCCATGCGCCGCCGCTTGCTTGGTTTTCGGTCACGCTCAAGTTGACCAACAGGCTGGCGGAGATCACAAGCCAGTCAAGTCCATCGCCACCATCGAGGCGATCGGAAGTTTCCCCATAGACTACGGTATCGCTTCCGCCGCCGCCATCGATACTGTCGGCACCCGTTCCGCCGATCAGATGATCTGAACCGGCGCCGCCGAGTAGTGTGTCATTGCCTGCGCTGCCTTCAAGCGTGTCTGCACCATCATTGCCGGCAGCAAAATCATTGCCACCCCCGCCAAGCAGGCAATCGCCCTCTGAGCCCCCATAAAGTGAGTCGTTGCCGCCTTCTCCTTCAAGCCTATTGAAGGCATCTGAATTATCGGTTTCAGAAATTCCCGGTCCAAAGGCATAAAGTACATCATCGCCGCTGCCGCCGAGCAGCCAATCGTCGCCAGGCCCGCCCCAGAGTTGATCATCACCGGCATCGCCTGCAAGCGTGTCATGCCCATCGCCACCGGAGAGCCAGTCATTGCCACCGCGTCCCAACAGCACATCTTCGCCGCCAAGGCCGAAGATCCGAGAACCGGAAGGCAGGGCATCCAAGATCTCCCCGCCCGCTGCGCCGGCCTGACCAAAAAAACTGCCCGCTTCAAAGGCGTGGAAGACGCGATCTGGTGTCAGATCAGGGGACCATACCTTTATCAGTATATCTGCCGCGCCGAGCGATCCATTCTGATCAAGGTCAATGACAATCCAGCCGTCGGTGGCTGTCGCCTCGGATGATGAGATCAACAACCACGTCTGAATATATGCAGTCCCCAGATCGTCACCGGGCAGGACCAGGCCGGCTTGCGGCCCCGCAGAAGCCACAAGGCTCCCACGCCAAATGAGCGGCGCCACGCCATTTGGTCCGGTAACTTGGCCGTCCATGAGTCCAAAGGATAGAATATCACCTTCTGAGAGCGAAAAATCCGCAATTGTATCCGCAGCAGCGAAGCCGCTGATCAGGTTTGGGCCGGTAGGGAGGTTGATGAAGAACAGATCTGCGTTTGCGCCACCTCGCAGTAAGTCCGCACCGATTCCTCCCGAAAGAAAATCCGCACCATTGCCGCCATCCAGCGTATCGCGTCCGTATCCACCAAACAGCATATCATCGCCGTCCCCGCCAATAAGAAGATTGCGAGAGGTCTCATCATCATTGATGCCGGTTGGGTCGTCGGCAAAAAGAATATCCCAGCCATTGCCGCCAAGCAGCGTATCATCGCCGGCATTGCCTTGCAGGCCATCGGCCAGATCACCGCCATCAAGGCAATCATCGCCTGAGCCGCCAAAAAGCTGATCTACGCCGCCGAAGCCAAGCAAAGTGTCGTTGCTGTCAAGCCCGAAAAGACTGTCATCCGTGATGCCGGGTATCGAGAGAAGATCATCGCCGGCCGTTCCGATAAAAGGTGCGGTGCCGCTCATGACACTGCCCCGGTCAATGCTGCGACCGCCCAGCGATAGGCAGCAACCTGCGGTAATAATCCGACAATAATTATGTATGAGGTGTTAAGACTAGCCGCGCCAATCGGCGTAATGTTCTGTTCAGAACGCGTAGAATTTTTCTGAGATGAGAACATTTTTTGCTCCTCATCTCTTTTTTGCCAGGGTAAGATTTACATTTGGAAAATGCGCGCGCTTCTTGTTTGGGGTGGATTGCCTGTCGCCGATGTTTTTGGTTATAGTCATTCGGGAATAACGGAGGCCCAGGATGCGTCGGCGCCTGATGCTGGCTTTGGTGGCGCTGCCATGCGCGACAGCGCGTGCATCTGTGGTCGAGCGCCCCTTGATTGCCGCCGCTGCCAGTTTGCAGCCGGCCTTGGAAGAAGCGGCGGTGCTGATCACCGCACAAACCGGCATCGCGCCGCGCTTCGCCTATGGCGCAAGCGGCAATCTGGCGCGGCAAATCGCGCAAGGTGCGCCGTTTGAAATGCTGCTGGCCGCCGACGAAATCAGCATCCAGAAACTCGCCGAAGCGGGGCAGGCACGCGACGCGGGGCATGTCTTTGCGCTGGGCAGGTTGGCGTTGTTTGCCCCGCGCGGTTCAGCGCTTGATCCCGCCGCGGGGCTGGAAGCGCTGCACCCCTTGCTGGCGGCGGGGCGCGTGCAGCGCTTTGCCATCGCCAACCCCGAGACGGCGCCCTATGGCCGCGCTGCCGAACAAGCCTTGCGCAGCCTTGAATTGTGGGAGGCGCTGCGCCCGCGCCTCGTGTTCGGCGAGAATATCGCCCAAGCGGCGCAATTCGCGATGACGGAAGGGGCGAGCGGTGGCCTGGTTGCGCTTTCGCTGATGGAAACCCCTGCGCTCAAGGCGCGCGGCAGCTTCAGCCTGGTGCCAGCGAGTTTGCATGACCCTTTGCGTCACCGTCTGGCGCTGACCAGGCGCGCGTCTGACACAGCGGCGCGCCTGCAAGCTTGGTTCCTCTCCCCCCAAGCGGCGGCGGTTTTCGCGCGCCACGGCTTACAGGCCCCCTGAACCATGGATTGGCCCGCCTTCCGCCTTTCGCTCTGGCTTGGTCTTGGCACGGTGCTGGTCCTGCTGCCCTTGGCGCTGTGGCTTGGGCGGTTTTTGGCGCTGCGACGCTTTCGCGGGCGGGGCGTGGTTGAAGCGGCGGTGGCGCTGCCTTTGGTGCTGCCGCCCACCGTGCTCGGCTTTTATCTGCTGACGGCCTTTGGTGCCGGCACTTGGTTGGGTGGCGCCTTCCAGGCGGTGTTCGGCAAAAGCCTCGCCTTTTCCTTTGAAGGGCTGCTGTTGGCGAGTGCCATCGCCAATATCCCCTTCGCGGTGCAGCCGATTCAAAACGCCTTTGGTGCCATCCCACCCAATTTGCGCGAAGCCGCCGCCACTTCCGGCATGGCGCCATGGGCAGTGTTCTGGCGCGTTGAATTGCCGCTCGCTTGGCCCGGCATTGCCACGGCCATTGTGCTGACCTTCGCCCATACGCTTGGCGAATTCGGCGTGGTGCTGATGGTGGGCGGCGCCATTCCCGGCGAAACCCGTACCGCCGCCATTGCCATTTATGATCGCGTGCAGGCGTTTGACGATGCCGCCGCCGCCAGCATGTCGGCGCTGCTGCTGTTGATTTGCCTGCTGGCGCTGCTGCTGGTGCAGCGCTTCACGCGCGGGATCGGGCGGCGCCGCCATGACTAACGCGGGGCTTTCCGTAAGGCTCACCTCCGCCGCACCCATTGCGCTGGATGTCGCGCTGGAATGCGCACCGGGCGAGCTCTTGGCCATCATCGGGCCATCCGGTGCGGGCAAATCCACGACGCTGCGCGCCATTGCCGGGCTGCATCATCCGGCCAGCGGCAGCGTGATCTGTGATGGAGAAACCTGGCTCGACACCACCCGTGCGCTTGATCTGCCGGCGCATCGGCGCCGCGTTGGCATGGTGTTTCAGGATTACGCGCTGTTTCCGCATATGACGGCGCTGAGCAATGTCATGGCCGCGATGGGACATGTGTCGGTTGCGATGCGCGCCGAACGCGCTGCCGCCCTTTTGGCGCGCGTGCATCTAGCCGGGCTTGAGGAACGCCGCCCGGCAGAGCTTTCCGGCGGGCAGCAACAACGCGTCGCCGTCGCACGCGCCTTGGCGCGAGACCCTGCCGTGCTGCTATTGGATGAGCCCTTCAGCGCCGTGGACCGCGCCACGCGGCGCCGCTTACAGGTGGAATTGGCCAATCTGCGCCAGGGCCTTGCCATCCCGATCATTCTGGTTACGCATGATTTGGATGAGGCTGCGTCACTCGCTGATCGTATGCTGTTGCTGCATCGCGGGCGCGGGCTGCAAACCGCGCCGCCCGCCGAAATGCTGGCCCGCCCGGCCTCGGCCGAGGTCGCGCGGCTGCTGGATTTACGCAATCTTTTTGCCGGCGTGATCCTGGCGCATGAGGATGGCCTCACCCGGCTCCGCTGGGGTGAACAGGTACTGGAAGCGGCCCCCATGCCAAGCCTGCCGCCTGGTACCGCCGTGGATTGGCTGATTGGCGCGGGCGGCGTGGTGCTGCATCGCCGTGGCCGCCCCTCGGCGGGCGAAAGGGAAAACCCGGTTTCCGGTACCATCACTGCGCTGCTGCCGATGGGCGAGGAAATGCGCGTAACCCTGGATGTTGGCGACCCCGAAGGCCGGCAATTGACCTTCGCCCTGCCGCGCCATGCAGCGCAGCGTAATGGACTGGCATCTGGCGAGGCATGCAGCGTTTCCCTGCTGCGCGATGTGCTGCATGTGATGCCCCGGCCATGACGGAAGCGGCACTTTGGCTTCGCATTGATTTTGCCGATGGACGCGTGGGCCCGGGCAAGATCACCCTGCTTGAAGCGATTGCCGAGGCCGGTTCGATCAGTGCCGCCGCGCGGTCACTTGGCATGTCCTATCGCCGGGCCTGGGAATTGGTGGCGGAGTTGAATGAAACCTTCTCGGCCCCGGTGGTGGAGCGCATCACCGGCGGCGCTGGGGGCGGAGGCGCCAAGCTCACTCGCCTAGGGGAAACACTGGTGCTGGGCTTTCGTGACATTGAAGCCGCTGCGAGCCGCGCGGCCGCTCAGCATTTGCGCCGCTTAGCCAAAGGATGAGGCGGGGCATCTTGCAGCGAAACGCTGGGCGCGCTGCAATGCAGGCATGAGTGACACGCCAACCGCCCCCGCCCGCCCGGCTTCCACCGTTCTGCTGCTGCGTGATGGGCCGCGTGGCATGGAAGTTTTCATGGTGGTGCGCCACCGCCAGATTGATTTTGCCTCAGGCGCCTTGGTCTTTCCGGGCGGCCGCGTTGAAGCGTCTGACAAGGTGCTGGCCGGCGGCGATGCCCATGGCGCCTTTCGCGTCGCGGCGGTGCGCGAAACCTGGGAGGAATGCGGCGTCTTGCTGGCCGAAGAAGGCAGCGTGCCGGAAGCCGAGGGTGCATTCGCCGCCATGCTGGCCGAACGCCGCCTGATGCCGGCGGTATCATCACTCGCGCATTTCGCGCATTGGATCACGCCGGTGGAAGTGCCCAAGCGCTTTGATACGCATTTCTTTCTGGCCGCCGCGCCGGAAGATCAGGCGGCGCTACATGACGGTCAGGAAACGGTGGATAGTGTCTGGATCAGGCCCGCAGACGCGCTGGCGGAGGGCATTACCGGCACGAAGAAGCTTGTGTTCCCAACACGCATGAACCTGACCAAACTCGCCCGGCATGACAGTGTGGCGGAAGCCTTTGCCGCCGCCCGCGCCAAGCCCGTGGTCACCGTATTGCCGGAACAGATTGCCATGACCCCTGAAGGGCGCATTCTGCGCCTGCCTCGCGAAGCCGATTATGGCGGCGAGGATTTCCTGGCGGGCGACCCGCCTTCCATGTGATGGAGAAGCCACCTATGCTGCCTCGCCGCCTTCGCTTCGGCATCTTCCTGGCCCCGTTTCATCGCGTGGGCGATAATCCAACCCTTGGGCTGACGCGCGATCTGGAATTGATCGAATGGCTGGACTATCTGGGTTATGATGAGGCATGGATCGGCGAACACCATTCCGCTGGCTGGGAAACCATCGCAAGCCCGGAAATCATGATTGCCGCGGCGGCGGAACGCACCAAGCATATCAAGCTTGGATCGGGCGTGACCAGCCTGCCGTATCATCATCCGTTGTTGGTGGCGCAGCGTTTCGTGCAATTGGACCACATGACGCGCGGACGCGTGATGCTGGGCTGCGGGCCGGGCGCGCTGGTATCTGATGCGTATATGATGGGCATTGATGCCGCGCATCAGCGCCGGCGCATGGATGAATCGCTGAATGCCATCACGCAGCTTTTGGCCTGCGAAGAACCCGTGACGATGGAAACCGATTGGTTCACGCTGCGCGAAGCGCGGCTGCATCTGGCGCCGTATAGCGAACCGCGCTTCCCGATTTCAGTCGCGTCTTCCACCACGCCTTCGGGCGCATTGGCGGCGGCGAAATATGGGCTTGGTTTGCTGTCCTTGGGGGCCGGGTTGCCAGGCGGGCCGAAATCGCTCGCTGAGCAATGGCGCATGGCGGAAGCCGAAGCCGCCAAGCATGGGCAGAAGATGGATCGGCGGAATTGGCGCCTGGTGGTCAATCTGCATTGCGCCGAGGATGATGAACGCGCGCTGCGTGATGTGCGCCATGGTGAGGCTTTGGAAACGCTCACCTATTTCAGCGAAACCCTGGGCCGCCCGCCGATGCGTTCGGAAGACCCGTTGAAGGATGGGCTGGCGATGGGTTCCACGCTGGTCGGTTCGCCGGAGACGGTGGCGGCGGGGATTGAACGGCTGTTGAGCTTCACCGATGGCGGGACTGGGGGCGTGTTGTTCCGTTCGCATGAATGGGCGGACCGCGAAGCGACGCTGCGTTCCTTTGAACTTTTCGCGCGCTGGGTGATGCCGCGCTTCCAGGGGTCGCTCGTGATGCCGCAGCAATCGCGCGATTGGGTGAGCGCCAATCGTGAAAGCATCTTCGCGCCGAATATGGCGGCGCTGAAGCAGGCCTTCCGCGATGCCGGGCAGGATGCGCCAGAAATGCAGCGCCTGAAGCTGCATACGGGTGCCGTGGAAATGCCGAAGGTTTGATGCCGATGATCACGCGGCGTGGCTTGGCGGCGGCGGCCTTGCTGCCGCTTGCCGTGCCGGTGGCCGCGCAAGGGCGCGCGATCAGTCGGATTGCCTTTGGGTCTTGTTCAGATGAACGTCAGCCGCAACCAATCTGGCAGGCGGTGCGCGCCTGGCAGCCGGAGTTTTTCATTTTCGCCGGGGATAATGTTTATGGCGGGGTGCGGCGGCATGATCTGGCGGAATTGCAGGAAGCCTATGCCCGAGCGCAGCAGCATCCGGAATTCATGGGCTTCATCGCGAGCCAGCCGCATCATGCCGCGATCTGGGATGATCATGATTTCGGTGTGAATGATGGCGGTGTTGAAAATCCCTTCAAGCAACAGGCGAAGGATGCGTTTCTGGAATTCTGGCGCGCCCCGCCCGATGATGTGCGGCGGCGCCGCGAGGGGCTTTATCACGATTTGACCATCGGCCCGGCGGGGCAGCGCGTGCAGATCATTCTATTGGACACGCGCTGGTTTCGCTCAGCCTTGCGCATTACCGATGCGCGCGGCGCGCCTGGGCGGGAGCGGTATCTGCCCGATGATGATCCCGCCAAGACCATGTTGGGGGAAGAGCAATGGGCATGGCTGCGCGCCTGCCTGCAAGAACCGGCAGAGCTGCGGCTGATTGTTTCGTCCGTGCAGGTATTGGCGGAAGGCCATGGCTGGGAAAGATGGGGCAATTTCCCTCGAGAAAGGCAGCGGCTTTATGATCTGATTGCCAGCACCAAGGCGCGTGGCGTGGTGTTCCTTTCCGGTGATCGTCACATCGGCGCGCTTTATCGTGAAAGCCACGGCACGCCTTATGCGTTCACGGAAATCACCTCAAGTGGGATCAATCGCAGCTTCCCCAATGCGCGCGAACAAGGCCCCAATAGGCTCGGGGAGCTTTATGCGCGCATCAATTTCGGCACGGTGGAGATTGACTGGCAGCAGGGGCGCGTCACGCTCGCGTTGCGCGATGAGGATGGCGCGATCCAGCGCAATGTTTCCCTTGCGCTGGATGCCTTACGGGCTGCGTAAGTTTAGTTGATGCGGAGATTGAGGCGGCGGATGACCGCGCCTTCCTCTTCCATGATCTTCACTACAGATGCGCGGTAATCCTCGCTGCTTTTGTAGATCACCGGCATGTCGAAGCGTTCCAGCGCCGTGGTGTGCACGGGATCATACAGCGCCTGCTTGAAGCCATCATGCAGCACCTTCACAATGCCGGGATCAACGCCCTTGGGGGCGGCGATGCCATAGGGAGAGGTGGAGACGATATTGATCCCGCTTTCGACAAGCGTCGGCGCATCCGGGTAGCGCTTGGCCCGCGTTTCGCCCCAGGTGCAGAGCAAGCGGAATTGCCCGCCATCCACCAAAGGCGCCCAGGAGGTTGAATCAACCATCGCCTGGGTCTGCCCGCTCAGCAGTGATTGCGCGTTATCGGCACCGCCCCGGAAGGGCACATGCAGCCATTCAATGCCGCGTTCCAGCGCGATGCGTTCCATGGTGATGTGCAGCGTGGTGCCGACACCGGGGGAGCCATAAGCAACCTTGCCAGGATTGGCTTTGGCGTAGGCGAGGAATTCTTCCCAATTCTTCCAAGGACTATCGGCCTTCACCACCACGCCGAAAAGATAGCCCGTCAGGTGAATGATATAGGTGAAGTCCTTCATCGGGTCCCAGGTTGGGCGGCTCGACATCATCGGGAAACGGAAGACGGTGATAGGCAATTGCCCGACCAGGTAGCCATCGCCGCGCTGTTCCTGCGCCATGGCCGCCGCCGCCAAGGTGCCGCTGGCGCCGCCGCGATTATCAATGATGACCTGCTGGCCCAGGTAGCGTGAACCCGCTTCCGCCAAGGCACGCAATTGCCCATCGGTGGAACCTCCGGGCGGCCAGGGGACGATCAGGCGAATGGGCCGATTGGGGAAGCCCGACTGCGCAATGGCGGGCGCTGACAAAAGCCCGGCGGCGGCGGTGAGCGCGGTGCGGCGCGTGAGGTTCATGTTTGTCTCTCCCGGTTTTGGTGCGGCGTGATGCTGGCCGCGTAGCTTATTGTTCAGCATAGCATGGCCGTCACGCTTCACCCAGCCATAAGCCTGCTGGCGGCGTTGAAGCATTCAGCCCGTGCTGTTGCGATGCGCTGCTGCGTGGCCTGGATGGTGTGGCGATCCTCGGCCAGCTTCGCCTTTCGTTGCGCGAGCAATTGCGCCATGGCGTCCGGCGCCGGCCCGCCGAGTAGGCTGCGCCCGACAAGATTCTGCGCGGGGTCCAGCGCCGCTTGCAATTTGGCTGGCGCGATATGCAGCGGCTTGCCGAATAACAGCGTTGCCGCTTCATCCAAAGCGGCGCTTGAAATGCTTTCCGCATTGCGGCCTTCGGCCAGCGCATCACGCACCACAATGGCGACGATGTTATGGGCCATGCGGAAACTGAGGCCGGTTTCACGCACAATCACATCGGCCAATTCAGTGGCGGTGCCAAAACCTTCCCGCGCCGCATTCGCCATGCGGTCCTTGTTCAGGCTGAGGCCCTGCATCACTTCCTGAAACAGCGCCAGGATGCGCCGGCTGCGCAGCGCGGCATCCAGCACGGGTTCATTCACGGCGGTGACGGCATCATTCACATCAGCGAAGGCGGTGTTTTTCGTGC
>JADCGG010000105.1 GCA_020249125.1 Roseomonas sp.
ATCCAAACGCCGCGCCGCAGAGGGGATACCAACCTTGTCCAACATATCAATCGCGCGTTTCCGGAGTGCGGCAGCCGGCAAGGTTTAGTGCGCCCTGATTGTTTCCATGATCTGATCGCCGATGGAAAACACGGGGTTCAGTGATGTCATGGGTTCCTGAAAAATCATCGCAATCCCGGGGCCGCGGATGCGCTGCATTTCACGCGCGGAAAATTTGGTCAGCTCCTGGTTCTGGAATTTCACACTACCAGCGGCGATGCGTGCGGGCGGGGTCGGCAGCAGCCCCATGATGGTGAGTGCCGTCACACTCTTGCCGCTGCCGCTTTCGCCGACAATGCCCAGGATCTCGCCTTCCTTGAGGGAGAAGGAAACATCCTCGATCGCGGTGATTTCGCCGCGCCCGGTCATGAAGGCCGTGGTCAGCCCCTGAACATCAAGCAACGTCACTGTTGAATCCTGAGCCGGGGGTCGAGAACATCGCGCAAGCCATCCCCCAGAAAATTCAGGCCCATCACCGTGATCATCAGCGCAATGCCGGGGATGGTGATGATCCAGGGCGCTTCGCGCATGAAATCGCGGCCTTCGGCCATGATGTTCCCCCAGGTGGGCGTGGGCGGCACGGCGCCTACGCCAAGGAATGATAGTGTGGCTTCAGACAAGACCGCGAAGGCGAAAAGGAAGGAAAGCTGCACAATCACCGGCGCCATGGCATTTGGCAGGATATGGCGCGTGAGGATACGCCAATGGCCTGCCCCCGCCGCCACCGCCGCCTGCACGAATTCCATTTCCCGCAACACAATCACGGAAGACCGCACGATGCGCGCCGTGCGCGGGATATAGACTATGCCAAGCGCCAGAATGACATTGAAAGTTGAAGGCCCCAGCACGGACGTCACCGCGATGGCAAGCAAAATGGCCGGGAAGGCCATCAGCGCGTCATTGATCCGCATCAGCAGATTATCAATGCGGCGGAAATAGCCGGCAGCGGCGCCGATCAAAATGCCGAACACGGCATTCAGCGCGACCACAGACGCGCCGATCATCATGGAAAGCTGCGCGCCCCACACGACGCGAGACCACAGGCTGCGCCCGAAACTATCCGTGCCAAAAACCCAACCTTCACCAGGCGGCTTGAACTTGTTGCGCATGGAAAGGCGGTTGGGATCAACATCAGTGATCCAAGGCGCCAGGATCGCGGTAATGGCAATAATCAGAAAAAGCACGAGGCCTGTCATGAACAGCCGATGCCGCAGCAGGCGCTTGATGGTAGCGCGCGCCGGATGTTCGCGCTTCAGCGCAATGCCTTCGGCATCCATGGCGGCGGCTTCATTCATAGCGCACCCGCGGATCAATCAGCGCATAGAGGATATCAACCAGAATATTCACCACCACGAGAAAGGTTGTCACCAGCAAAAGCCCGCCCTGCACCATGGGGTAATCGCGGCTGAGCACCGCTTGCGTCAGCAACTGCCCCATGCCGGGCAGCGAAAACAGCGCCTCCGTCACCACCGCTCCGGATAGCAGCAGGGAGATGATGATGCCTACCACGGTCACAATCGGGATCAGCGCATTGGCCAGCGCATGCTTCAGGATAACTTGCCGTTCCGGCAGCCCCTTGGCGCGGGCGGTGCGCACATAATCCTGCCGCAGCACTTCCAGCATGCCTGAACGCGTGATGCGCGCGAGCAAGCCCGCTTGCAGCAGCGCGAGTGATATCGCCGGCATGGTGGTGCTGCGCAGCCAACCGATCGGGTCTTGCGCGAAAGGCACATAACCGCCGCTTGGCAACCAGCCGAGCTGCACGGCGAAGAAAATGATCATCAATAGCCCAAGAAAGAAATTCGGTATGGAAATGCCAAGCATGGCGATCATCATCGCCACCTGATCCACCCAGGTATTCTGCCGCAAGGCGGCGATGATGCCACTCGCCACACCAATCAGCAGCGTCAGCACCAGGGCGTAAAGCGAAAGCCCAATCGTCACGGGCAGGCGTTCCATGGTGGCGGCCAGCACGCCCTTGCCAAGCAAAAGCGATTTGCCGAAATCGCCTTGCAGTAAACCTTGATAGTAATGCAGCAACTGCATCAAAAGCGGTTCATCCAGGCCCAAATCGTGGCGCAGCTGTTCGATCTGCGCTGGGGTGGCCGAAGGCCCGGCGATAGACGCCGCCGGGTCACCAGGGATCAGCCGCATCAGCCCGAAGCTAATCAGGCTGACGATGAACAAGACCGGTATGGCGCTAAGCAGCCGGCGGAGCGCGACCAGAATCAAGGTAAATCGCGCCCCCTAAACGTAACGTTCAACGTTCAATCCACACATTGGAAAAGCGCGGAATGCGGAAGGGCGCGAAGCCCTTCACATTGGCGCGCGATGCCTGAACCTTGGTGAGTGAGCCGAAGGGATAGGCATAGACACGTTCCAGCACCAGGCGCTGCATGCGGGCAAAGGCTTCCTGCCGCGCCGCCGGGTCGCGCTGAATGTTCATGTCATTCCAGGCGGCAAGCACTTCCGGATCATCCTTGTCATCCCGCGGGCGATAGGCCGCATTGGGGGAGACAAGGAATTGCATGGTCGCCAAAGCACCAAGCGCAGGCTGTGTGCCCCAGCCAGAATGGAAAAAATGCCATTCGGTCGAATTCAGCCTTTGGGACATTTGCACCGAGGTCGGCCAATCCACCACGCGCAGCGACGCATTGATGCCAATCGCCTTCAATTGCTGTTCCATCACCAGCGCCGCGTTATACATGGGCGTCAGGTCGCGATTGGTCAGGATGATGATCGGTTCGTTGCGATAGCCTGATTCGCGCAGCAGGGCGCGGGCGCGCTGCTGGTTGTTGATATTGTAGGTTTCCTTGCCCGCATCCGTGTAGCTTGGCTGATTGGGATATTGGAAACCGACATTCAGCCGGAAATTATTGTCGGAAGCCGCATCCATGATGTCTTCCATATTGAGCGCGGCCTGCACCGCGCGACGGAAGGTGAGGTTATCGGTCGGTGCCAGTGACGTATTGGGCAGCGCGATCTGGATCCACCAATTCTGCAAGGGCAGGACGGTGATGGCGCTATTACGGCGTAGCGCTTCCACCGAACGTGTCGGCACATCTTCCACCACATGCAGCGCGCCGGTTTCCAAGCCCGCGACACGGGCGCTGGCTTCGGTCACGATGCGGAAAGTAACGGTATCCAGGCAGGCCACGCGATAGCCACCAAAGCCCATCCGCTGTTCGTAAGCGGTATTGGGCTTATAGGCATCAAACCGGCCTAGCCTTGCATGGCTGCCAGGCACGAATTCCAACAGGCGGAAGGGGCCAGTGCCCACGGGGCGAAGCTGCTGGCGTTCATCATCCTTGTGTTCTGACGGGATGATGACGATGGGGACCGAAAAGGAAGACAGCGCCTCAACGAAGGTGGGCTGCACCTGCTTCATGCGGATGATGAAGGTGAGGGGATCTGGCGTTTCCCAGCCCGCGACATTGTCAAGCGTGCTGCGTTGCAGGCCAATCCGGTTGTAGCGATCAAAGGAAGCCGCGACATCGGCGGAAGTCAGCGCCTTGCCGTTATGGAAGGTAATTCCCTGGCGGAGCTTGAACGTATAGCTCATGCCATCCGGGGCTTCCCGCATGGATTCGGCCAATTCCGGGATGGGCCGGTTATTGTCATCGCGCGTGATCAGCGTTTCGTAGATATTCATCGCGATATTGCGCGTGGAGATGGTGCTGGAGGTCATCTGATCCAGCGAATTCACATTGGCTTCCTGGCCGAACACCAGATCGCCGCCGCGTGTGGGGCAGGTGAAAGGGGCGGCCAGCAGCGGCGCCGCCGACAAGGCCATGGCAGCGGCCACAAGACCCGTGCTCAAACTCAGGCGTTTCATCCATGCTCTCCCGTTATTGGTGGTGTCGAAGCTTCATGCGCGCGCCGCGCCGCGTCAACCATTATCCGGCAGGTCGGCGAAGCGGCGCACAACATTTTCCGTGAGGCGACTGATCGGGCCTTCAAACCCCTGGCGCCAAAGGCTGCCGCAATAGGTAATGGAACCAACCGCGAACACTGCGCCGGCCCCCGGGGTTTCGAAATAAATGATTTCACCGCGCTTCAAGGCTTGCGCCTTTTCGCCATTCACGGTGTTCACATGCGAAAGCAATTCCTCTGGCACTGCCACGAAGGAAGCCGGCGGGTCTTCGGAAACCGCAAGGATGGCCGTGCCATCCGGCGTGCCTAGGGCAGGGTCCGCGCGGTCCAATTCAAAGCCGGCCGCACCGCCGCCGGAAAGCCCGTAATCGCCGATGGTCTCGCCTTCCACACCTTCGAACATCCAGGCGTGGCGTGGGTCGCGTGCCGGCGGCAGCAGGCGGTAATAGGTGCCCTCAAACAGGCCCTGGCCGGAAAAGCCGACGCCTGCCAATTGCTGCGGCGGGCGGCGATTACGCCGCCACAACCCGCCATAGGCGCCATCGGTCTGGTGATAATACTCGCCCGGCTCCGCGGCCCAGGCGCGAATGCCGCCCTCAGCGCGGCGCAATTCAAACACGCCCGGTAGATCGGCGGGCTGCGCGATGCGCCAATAAAACCCGTTGCCGCCCAGATACATCATGCGCCCGCCGCTGCGCGTATAGGCGTAAAGCGCATCAAGCGTTTGTGGGGTGTGATATTCCGGATGCGAACCGGTCATCACCACCTTGTAATTGGCGAGCAGCGCGGCGCCTTCCGCGTGCAAATCATGATCGGTAATCACATCGAAGGCCAAGCCACGCGCTTCCAGCCAGGCCAGAATATGCGTATCCGCCGGGTAATGCCGAAGCCCGGAACCCTTTGCGTCATTGAAGGTCAGAAACCCAGGCCGCATGGTCAGAATGGGCCGCAGCCGCGATGAAAAGGCGATGCCGCTATTATCCGGATGTCGGTTGTAGGTGGACCGCCCATAGATTGGGAAATCATCGGGATTATGCGGATAAGCGCCCCAGGCAGCGACGCGGGCGCGATAGGCCGCATCGGCATTACCGCGCGAATGATTCGCATAGGCCTGATAGGTGAAGGTGGAAGCCAGAAAGGCGATCTGCGCCGTGGCGGTGCCTTGCGGCGGCAGCACATAGAAGGGGATATGGTCCTCGCCTTCGGCGCAGGAAACATGCAGCGCATAGGCGCCGGAACGCAAATCCGCTGGAATGGTAAAACTGAAATCATCCGCCCAGCCGCAATCACTCAAATCATCGGCGTGGAAATGGATGGCGCCGTAATCGGCGGGCGCATGGCGCCAGCACATCTCGGCCCCCGACCAGCGCGCGCCAACAACGGCACGGGTCGGCACATTCACCAAATCGCCATGGCAGGCTTGCGGGCCGATATCTTCCACGCGTTGGGTTGCAATGCCGCGCGCAAAATCCCAGCCGGCGAGAAGCCCCGGCGCGCTGGCGGCAAGCGGCTGATCCGGGCGCGGCCATTCGGCGCGAAACCCGGCCAGGATGGCGGGTTCTTCAATCTTGCCAGTCAGATGCGCCATGGGGGCTGCGGCCTCTCGCGCCGCGATCATCACCACGCCATCGCCCGCGGGCAGCGCAATCCCGGCTGCCGCAATTTCCCGCGTGCTGGCCGGGCTGGCATCTTCAATGCATTGCGCGCCAAGCAGCACGCGCCCCGTGGCGGGATCGGCACTCAGCCAAAGCCTATGCCAGCGACGCAAGGGCAGGGGCGCGCCAAGGCCAAGCTGCTTGTCGCCCCCTTCCCAGACGATATGCGCCATGGGCCCATGCGGGCCGACCGAAAGCGTCACGCGCTGGCCCGCCTGTTCTTCGCTGATCACCACGGCCTCGCTGCGGGGCTGCGCCTGAAACCAGACCAGCGCGGTCCAAGTGACTGGCCCTGCCGCGCGCTGCGGCGCCTTCGGGATCAGCGCGTAGGACCCAAGCCGGATGGGCTGGTGCCGGCCCTGAAATTCCGCATCGAAGCGCGCGGATAGGTCTTCAAACCGCAGCCCTGGGCCTTCCGGGTTGGGGTCGCCGGAAATCACGCGCCGCAGCCTGGCACGGTAGCGCGCGCCGCTCGGCACGCTGATCTTCACGGCCAGGCTTTCGCCGGGGCGCGCGGAGAAACGATCCAGATAGCCGGTGATGGGCAATTCGGCGGGCTTGGCTTCGGCCATGGTGGTTTCCTTCCTCTGGCATGATGGTCCGTGCCTGGCTGCCCGGCGTCAACACCTGGCCCCCGGTGGTCAGGTGCGCCCGATCCATGCAAGGCTTGGTGCCAAGCTTCGTCCAAGGGGGTTCTGATGGCCGCGATCATCGAAAAACTGAGCGATAGCCGCGCCGAGGCGCGCGAATGGGAATTGCGCTGCGATATGGCGGCCGTATTTCGCATTGGCGCTCGGCTCGGCTGGAATGAGCATATCGGCAATCATAACAGCCTGATGCTGCCGGATGAGGCAGAACCGCGCTTTCTGATCAATCCGCGCGGCTATTTGTTCCAGGAATTGAAAGCATCCGATCTGATCATCTGCGACCTTGAAGGGCGCGTGCTGCGTGGTGCTGGGGAACTTCGCAAGGTTGCCTTTCATATCCACACGCGCATTCATCTGGCCAATCCGGCAGCGACCTGCGTGATCCATGTGCATCCCCGGCATTTGACCGCGCTTTCCATGGTGCAGGGCGCGGAATTCGCCCTTTCTCACCACAACAACCTGCTGCTGAACGACCGCACAGTTTATGATGATGAAGGCGATCAGCCAGTGCATAGCAATGAGGAAGGGGACCGGATCGCGCGGCTGATGGGCGATAAGACCATCATGCTGATGCGCGGCCATGGCGTGACCGTGGTGGGCCCGACCGTGCATGACGCTTTTGAC
>JADCGG010000106.1 GCA_020249125.1 Roseomonas sp.
ATCCGGCCTGCCATGATGCGTGCCGCCGCCTGGCACATGCACCACACCGCCTGGGGCGGTGCGTTGCGCCGCCAGCAGCACGCCGCCCGCGCTGGTGGCGGGGCGACGGAACACTTCGCGATAAACCGGGTTGCCATCGGCACCGATGCGAAACCGCGCGCGGTCTTCGGCGCTCACGCTTTGGGTTGCCTCAGCGCGTATCAGGGCCGCGATGTAATCAGCATGATGGAAGCGCTGCAATTCTTCAGGCGTGGCACGCGGGCTTTCGATGTATTGATCAGGCGCCACCCAGCCCAGTGCGCGGATCAGGTCAAGCGTGGTGGAAACGCGCGGAATCGCCAGCGGATGCTTCGGCCCATAGGTGGAGCCGCGATAGATTTCCGATCCGATCAGCAAGGGCCGCATGGATCACTGCAATGGCCGACTGATCCGCTGCTGGCAAGCCGTGCATGGCGCAACAAAAAAGGCCGCGCCCGATGTCGGGACAGCGGCCTTCAAAGGGCTTTCGCAAGCCTATTTCAGGATGATTTCCACGCGACGGTTCTGCGGTTCACGCACGCCATCCGCCGTCGGCACCAGGTTGTTTTCCTCGCCAAAGCCGCGGGTCACGATTTCGTTCCGTGGCACTCCGCGGCGCACGAGTTCAGCCGCTACCGCATTGGCGCGGCGCACCGAAAGCTGCATATTGTAGTCAGAGGGGCCGGAACGATCAGTGAAGCCATTCACTTCAATGCGGGTCACACCCTGACCGCGCGCGGAAGCCGCCTCACCAATGATCTGGCGGGCGCGATCCGTCAGGTCTGCCTTGCTCCAATCGAAGAAGACCAGAAAGGTGCGCGCGGCGGCCACCGGGGCAGCGGCAGCGGCAACCGTCGGTGCAGCGTTGAAGGCGTAGCGCAGCCCGAGAAGAACCGCGTGGTAGGAAAACATGGTATTATTCACTCGGCTCGTGCCGGAAGCCGAGTCAGAAAACTTGATTTCGGGCCCATTATCTATGTCGGTCATGAAGAAACGATATTCTGTCGTGAGCGACAGGCCCGGGACCGAGGCAATCGGGAATGACACACCGGCAATGATCTGATAGGCCATCCTTCCATCTTCGCCATCCGACGTGATGGTAGTGGTCGCGTTGCTGAAGCGAACATTGTCGGTTGATCCCGTATGGTAACCAAGACCGACGCCGACGTAGGGCACGAAAGACCGATTATCGACACCGATGAGCCTGAGGTCGATATCATAAAGAATATTCGCCATGAAGGCGACCGATTGGTACCGGCCACTGCCATTCGCGGCCGCATTTCCGATCTTTGCCGAATTCACTTCACTGCTATTGAACGAGCTCTCGATTTCAGCACGAATCCCATTGCCGAAGCCATAACCCAAGCTCAAAACGCCAACAGCACCCGTGGAAAAATCCGCCGAGAACTTGTTCGGCCCCGCTGCGCCTTCATCCTCTTGCTGCCAAATGGCGCCGAGCGCGCCGCCAAGATAAACACCTTGGATATTCTGTGCGGAAGCGCCATTCGCGAGCAGCGCGAGCGCTGATGCGGCAACGAGATGTCCAGGAAACCGAATCACGGGATACTCCTTTACGATATTTTATGACTAAACCTATTCATTTTTTTCTTAAAGCGCAGAGAGCGTTATTTCAATTCGATTTTTCACGAAATCCGTATAGGCGTCCGGCTTACCACCGATGACGCCGCGCCCGTTCAGCACGCCCCAAAGGTCGGGCGAAGCCCATCCGGACAGCATGGGAGTATAGTTTCAATCATTTGTATATGTTGAATTTTCTGATCACACTTATGCTTATTTGAGCACCTCTGCGCCGGATCGCCTTACCGATCTGCGGTTCCTGTGGCGGCGCTTCAACCGCCACTCCGCCAGCTCCGTTGCGGCGCTCTTCTGGCCAGAACGGTCACATAAACCCGCCAAACCGTAGAAATGGCGTGGAAATCACTGTGAAGGGTGGGGGCGCGCCAAGGCCCGCCCGTGGCCTCGCCAGCGCCCGGAATGGCGCTTGGCGATACCCTTGTATTTCAGCAACACAGGCGGATCGGAACGCGCGCCTCAATCCCAGCCCACCGCGCCCGGCATGTCTTTCACCGGCTTGGCCGCCTTCAGCTTGGTCAAATCCGGCACGGGGCGGCAGCGCAGCGGATCACCGGCAAAAGCTTCCTCAATCGCCGCGGCGACACCAAGCACCAGCCGATCCCCGCCGCGCGGCCCCACCACCTGCAAGCCAAAGGGCATGCCATTGCGGTCGAGGCCCATCGGGATGGAAATCGCCGGATGGCCGCACAGCGTCGGGTAATAGGCCAGCGCCAGCCAATGGAAGTAGGTCCGGGTTGGCTGGCCATCAATTTCCGCGGGGAACAGTTCCTTCCAGGGCCGGGGCGAGATCGTGATTGCCGGCGTGATCAGCACATCATGCGCGGCGAAAAAGCCTTGCCAGGCGCGATACATCTTGGTCTGCGCCGCCGCCGCGCGGGCATAATCATTCAGGCTATAGCGCAGCCCTTCTTCCACATTGGCGCGCACATTGGGGCCGACATCCTGCGGGCGCGTCTGGCATTTCTCGAGGTGGGAGGTCAGGAAGCCCGCGGCGCGCAGCACTTCAAAGGCTTCATCCCCGCCGGCGCAATCCGGGTGTGCGGCTTCCGCTGCGCCGAACATGGGCGCGATGGCGCCGGCGCGGTCGGCAAAGATGTCGCGAATGTGCTTTTCCGTTGGCGCCATGCCGAAATCCGGGCTGAAGGCCAGGCGCAGGCTCGCCAGATCATAGCGCGGCACGGGGAAGTAAAGGCTTGGTTCTTCCCGCACATAGCCATCATGCAATGTGTAGGCGAGGGGATCGCGCGCATCATCGGATGCCATGGCGGAAAGCAGCAGGCAGACATCCGCCACATTGCGCGCCATCGGCCCCAGCACCGGCAGGCCGGACCAGCCATGGGCGCGCTTTTCAGACGGCACCAGGCCCGGTGAGGGCCGATAGCCGACAATGCCATTGAAGGCAGCCGGGTTGCGGAGCGATCCGCCGGTATCGGAACCGGAGCAGATCGGGAACATGTTGGTCGCCAGCGCAACACCCGAACCACCCGAAGACCCGGCGGCGGATTTCATCGGATCAAAGGGATTGCCTGTCACGCCATAAACGGCGTTGCGCGTATTGGCGCCGGCGCCGAATTCCGGCGTATTCGTCTTGCCCGCGACAATCGCGCCATTGGCGCGCAGATTGGCGACCATGCCGCAATCCGCATCCGGGATGAAATCGCGGAAGATCGGGCTGCCATAGGTGGTGCGCAGGCCTTGGGTTTCCTCAAGATCCTTGATGCCAATGGGCAGGCCATGCAGCGGGCCAAGTTCATCACCACGCATCACGGCGGCTTCGGCTTCCTTCGCAGCGGCGCGCGCGCGGTCCTCGTCCAAGGCCACCACGGCATTCACCGCATGGTTCACCTCGCCAATGCGCTTCAGGCAGCTTTCCAGCAATTCAACCGGGGAAAGCTTGCGCCGCCCGATCAGGCGGCGCGCTTCAAGGGCAGTCAGGTCGCAGGGCTCGGTCATGGAGGTTTCCTTGGTTTTTGCTGTTGGGCGCAGTCGGGATCAATAACCCATCGCGCAGCCATCCTTGCGGGGGTCAGACCCCCCCACCAGGCAGCCCTTTTCATGGTCAATGAAAATCGCCTGACCGCCGCCATGGGGCTTATCAATGCCTTCGCAGACATGGCCAAGACGGTTCAGTTGATCCAGCACCGCGCCACTGAAGCCGCGTTCCACCTGCACCTTGCCATCCTGCGGCATCAGGCGCGGCAGATCGATCGCTTCCTGAATATCCAGGCCGAATTCGAAATAATTGGTCAGGAAGTAGCTATGGCCCGTCGGCTGATAACGCCCACCCATCACGCCATAGGGCATGATGGCGCGGCCATTCTTCATCACCATGCCGGGGATGATGGTATGCAGCGGGCGCTTATTCGGCGCGATGCAATTCGGGTGGCCATCCTGCAAGCGGAAGCCGAAACCGCGATTTTGCAGCACGACACCGGATTTTTCCGCCAGAATGCCGGACCCGAAACCTTCAAACAGCGAATTGATGAAGGAGCAGGCGTTGCCATCCTTATCCACCACGCAAAGATAGACCGTGTCCTTGTGCTTGTTCAGATCGCTCTCTCCGGGCGCGGGCAATTCCGGCAGCACGGCATCATCGCGGATCAAGCCCGCAAGCCGCTTCAGGTAATCCGCATTCAGCAGCTTTTCGACCGGCACATCCACCTGCGCGGGATCGGCCAGGAAGGCATCGCGGTCGCGATAGGCCATGCGCGCGGCTTCGATATGCCGATGCAGGCGTGTGGCGGAAAGCGGCCCGCCATCGGGTGTCGGCAGATTGGCGAGCGTGCCCAGGATTTGCAGCGCATGCATCCCCGAACCATTGGGCGGGCATTGATAAACCTCCATCCCGCGCCAGGGGATGGAAATGGGCGTCACGAATTCCGCGACGCTTTGGCCATTGGCGAAATCTTCTTCCGTGTGCAGCCCGCCCGCTTCGCGCAGCGTGGCCACAATATCGGCGGCCACTTCGCCCTGGTAGAAGGCCGCCGCACCGCGCGCCGCGATGGCGCGCAAGGTCTTGGCCAATTCCGGCTGGCGGAAGCGCGTGCCAAGCTTGGGCGCCGCGCCATTATTCAGGAAGCGCCGCGCGGCAGCCGGGTGCTTCAGCAATTTGCCGACCGATCCTTCCCAATCCGCGGAAACCCGCGGCGTGATGGGGAAGCCTTCTTCGGCATAATGGATCGCCGCTTGCAGGATACGATCAAGGCCGAGCTTGCCATGGCTGCGGTTCAGCAATTCCCAGGCGGAAACCGCACCCGGCACCGTCACCGCATGGGCCGAGGTATTTTCCAGCTTGGTGGTGCCGGTGGCGCGAATGGCTTCAGGTGTGGCGGCAGCCGGGGCGCGCCCAGACCCATTCAGCGCAATAACCGTGCTGCTGCCGGCGGGCACGTAAAGGCAGAAGCAATCCCCGCCAATGCCGGTCGATTCCGGTTCAATCACGCATTGCACGGCACAAGCCGCAATGGCGGCATCCATGGCATTGCCGCCGGCGCGCAGGATTTCAAGCGCGGCAAAGGTGGCTTGCGGCATGGAGGTTGCGGCCATGCCATGGGTGCCATAGGCGGGGCTGCGGCCAGCAAGGTGAAGATCACGCATCGGGTCAGGCTTCCATCAGATGTAATTAAGAACCCCCTCATGCCCCCTCTGGCGCGCCGGGAAAAGCCCCGGGGCAGTTTCACCCCAGGCGAATCTGCATTAAAGCCCTGTCATGGAACCCGCAGCCAGCCTTGATGAATTTCACCGGATTGATATCCGGGTCGGCACCATCCTGACCGCAGAGCCCTTTCCGGAGGCGCGCAAGCCCGCGATCAAGCTCAGCATTGATTTCGGGGCCGAAATCGGCGTCAAGCGATCCTCAGCGCAACTCACGGTGCATTACACGCCGGAAGCGCTGGTTGGGCGGCAGGTGGCGGCGGTGGTGAATTTCGCCCCGCGCCGCATCGCGGGCTTCATGAGTGAGGTTCTGGTGCTGGGGATGCCCGATCCGGCAGGCGCGGTTGTGCTGCTTGGCCCCGATCAACGCGTGCCGAATGGCGGAAGGATGTTTTGATGGCGCAGAAATATTACACGGTGTCCTGGGACCAGCTGCACCGCGATGCGAAGGCCTTGGCCTGGCGGCTGCTTGAACGCGGCCCCTGGCGCGGTGTGGTGGCGATCACGCGCGGCGGGTTGATCCCGGCCGCCGTGGTGGCGCGCGAATTGGATTGCCGGCTGATCGAAACCGTCTCGGTCCTCACATATGATGAGGAAACCAAGGGCGAGCCCCAGGTCGTGAAGCTGCCCCAGGCCGCGGGCGATGGCGAAGGTTGGCTGCTGCTGGATGATCTGGTGGATACCGGCACCACGGCGCGCGTGGTGCGCGCGCTGCTGCCCAAGGCGCATTTCGCCACGGTCTATGCCAAGCCCGCCGGCAAGCCGATGGTGGATACCTTCATCACGGAAGTGAGCCAGGATACCTGGATTCTATTCCCCTGGGACACCGAACCGCAATTCATCGCCCCGATCGCGAAAACGGCCGGGCAATAGGGTTTTTTCGTGTTCGAGCAAGGATAGACACATGCCCAACATCTATCAGGACAACCGCAGCTTCACCGCCGCGCGCGCCTGGGGCGCCCGCGATTTCGCCGAAATTGAAGGTGCGACGGTGCGGCTGCATTGGACCGACCAGCCCTATATCTGGCACGTCAATGATGGGGCGGAGGTTTTCGTCGTGCTCGATGGTGCGGTTGAGATGAAGTATCGGCTGAATGGCGCGGAACATTCCGTGCGCCTTGGGCCGACGGATGTTTTTGTGGCCGATGTCGGCGATGAGCATGTGGCGCACCCAATTGGTGCGGCGCGTATTCTGGTGGTGGAGCGCAAGGGGTCGGTTTGAGTTCAGGTTCGCCGCCGCAGGGATCACGCCCCCGCCATCGCCTGCGCGATAGTGCCGAGCGGCAGCACCAGCGATAGCGGCGCATCTTCCAGGCGGCACGCGCCGAACCTCTCATACCATTGCGCGGCGCGGTCCGATTTTGCGTCTATCAGCAGCGCGACCCCACCCACTTCCTGCGCCACCGACAGACAGCGCCGCCCGGCGGCAATCAGCAGCGCCCCGCCCATACCCTGCCCCTGCCATTCCCGCGCCACCGCCAAACGCGCCAAGCGAAAGACCGGCACTTCATGGCGCCCCAGGCCGCGCGTCAGCAGCGCGGGCGTGCGGGCATAGGCAAGCGCACCAACGCTCAAGCTGTAAAACCCGAGGATTTTCTGCGGCGCGGCGGGGTCCACCACCACAAAGGTCTTGGCCCCGCCGCTTGCATGGCTTTGCCTTGCGTAGCGCGCCAGAAATTCATTCAGCGCAGGCTCGCCGCAATCAAAACTCTTGCGATCATGGCTGCGGGAAAGCGGCTGCTCCCGCCAAGGGGTGCTCACGTGATGTTACGAGCAACCTGGCTCGCACGGCGGAGCTTTTCATTGGGCTCCGGCGGGTTTTCCAAAAGCGCCAGCACGCGCAGACTATCGCGTTCGGACAGCGCCAGGCGTTCGGCGTTTTCGATCACGGCGCGGGCTTCAGGCAGCATTTTGCCCAAGATGAAGCTAGTCAGATCCATATTCTGCAGCGCGGCTGCCCGGGCGAGCATGGCCTTTTCCTCTGCCGGCAGGCGGAATTCAATGCGACCACCCTCGGGGGCGGTGACAGCAGCGGCAAGGGCGAGGGGCATGGCGGGGCTCTTTTCGAGGCAGCCTTATAGCGTACGGATCAAATCCGG
>JADCGG010000107.1 GCA_020249125.1 Roseomonas sp.
CCCGCCTTCTTCCGGGCTGAACAGTCGCCCGAGTACAGGAATGCGCCCCAGCAATGTGTTGAAAATATAGGCCGGCACAATGGTGCCTTCCGTATCAATGGTATCACGTCGGCGATCAATGCGCCCCTTGGTGGTGACACCAAGCGAGGATGAAAAGGCACGCGCATCCTGCAAGACCAGCGCTTCGGGGCTAAGGCTGAAGGGAACGGTTGCGCGCGCGAAATTCAAGCCTGAACTGCTCAAAGCATCCACCAGCCCATAGAGCGTCATGGCCTGCAACACCTTGCCAAGCCCGGGGGCATCACGCACCGCGAAATCTTCCAGCACCGCATCGCCGGCAAGCGTGGCGCCGGGGCGGGAATGATCATAAGCGGCGTTGACGGTAAGCTTGCCGCCCTGAATGTTTTTCAGCACATCAAAGGCGCGCAGCAATTCGCCGCCATTATCGCTGGTCACGCTCACCGCGCGGCGCTGGCCATCGGGCGTGATCGTGACGGTGAAACTGCCGCGTTCCGCGAGACTCGCATTCATGCGTGCCTGCTGCATCACGCCAAGCCTATTGACCAGTACCTGTGCCTCAAGCGCGCTAATCTCGCGCTGATGCGGCAAGAGCACCCGTTCAAACCGCGCCACCAATTGGGCCGCCGCACTTTCTTCCGGATTAGGCTCAGGCACCTCATGCCGCGCAAGGACGGGGGCCAAATCCAGTACTGGCCCAGTCAAGGAAATAATCCATTGGCCGCTGCCGCGTTGCGCAGGCGGGCGCAAAATTCCGCTGAAGCGCGAACGGCCGATATTGGCGCTGGTCAGGTCTATGCGTTGTGGGATGTTCTGGCGAAGCTCACTGGCGCGGCCCCGCACCAGCGCATCGGGGGTTTCAATGCGGAAGCTTTCAATCAGCGTCACCGCACCGCCCTGCATGAGCACCACCGCATCGGCGCTGCCGGCGGTCCCGGGCGGCTTGCTCCAGGCCAAAGGCTCCACACTCAGCGTCGCGGCGCGCAAATCAGCGCGCACAGCCAGCCGTGCCTGCCCATTGCGGCGTGTTTCATTGCGGAGATCAAGCTGCACCGGCCCTTCCAGCAAGGGCCGACCATCAAGGCCAAGGGCGGCCAATTGCCTGGCATCGGCGCGAGTGGAAATCGTTTCACGGGAAACAATGTCGGTGGCCGGGCCATTGCGGAAATCGGTTTCCTGCCGGATGCGCGCTTCAATATCGCCAAGCACGCCGGTTCCCGTTGCCGTCAGCCCCGCATTGGTGACCGAAACACGCGCCGCACCGCGTTCCAGGTCGCGGTCAAAGGCGACGCGCGGAATGCGCAAATCCCGCACGTCAAGCTCGGCCTGGATGTCAATCTGTTCGATGTCCAAGGCCTTGATCAATGGAAAGCTCAGCTTCAGCGTCGCAGTTTCAAGCGTGCCGGTCGGATCATTGATTGGCGGCGGGCGCCGCTCGAAAATCTTCAGCCGAGGATGGCGCAAAATGCCCCAAGCCTCTGCCAGCGGGCCGCGCAGCTTGGCCTCAATACGGGTGATTTCCGGATCGGTCGCGAAGCTGATCGAAACCGTGGCACCATCCGTCACAAGGCCGGTGCCGGCCTGCTGGCCGCTGGTGGCGGTTATCTCGATCTTGTCGAGCGAGAAGCGCGCCTCGCCATCGGCTCCCTGAAAGGGTGGGATAGGCCTTAGCCAATGCACCGTCACACCCTCGGCCCGCGCCACACCGGAAAGGCCGGTGACTTCCGCGCCGCTGCCATCCGCGCCGATACGCGCCGCAATCCGCCAATTGCCTTCGCGCAGCATGCCCGCAGTGAGGTTTTCGGCGAGCCATTCACGTTGCTTGGGTGCGACACTCGGCGGCCAGTAACTTGGCAGATCGGCAATATCCATCCCGCGCAAATTCAATTCAGCTTCCGTCTGCCAGATGCCATTCTGCAAGCGGGCCTCGCCATTTGCACGAATGACCGGTGGCGGGGCAGCGCCGGGGCGCGGCGCTGGTTGGGGTGAAAAGGCCATGCGTTCAACACGCACCACTTCGTCAGCCAGGGTCGCGTCCAGCAAAAGGGAGGCGAAGGGCAAATCCCCGCGACCATTGGGCAAATGCAGCATGCCCGCCCCGGTGCGCAGCCGCCCCATCAGCAAATCCGGCTGCGGTGCTCCGGCGAAACGCGCAATAAGGGTGATTTCTGCCTCAGCCTCCAGCGCGGCCAAAGGCGCCAATTCCGCACTCGCCCTGGCCAGTACCGCCGGGCGGATGCCGCGCGCAGTGAGCGAGGCCTCCCCCTGCCAAAGCGCGCGGTCCAGGCTGCCGGCAATTTCCACCGGAATGCGCTGATCGGCCAATTCCAGCATGGCGCGCCCGGCCAATTCCAAGCCGCCGGCGGCGCGGCGTTGCAAAACAAGTGAGGCAAGTTCGGCACTCACCACCCGCCCGGAAGCCTCATCAGACAGCGAAACCCTGGTATCCAAAAGGGCGATGCGGCGGATGGCCGATAGCGCGGTTTCCTCATTGGGTGGTGCCATCCAGGCGATGATGATCTCGGTCAGGGCTTCAAGTTCTGCCCCCGGCGGGGCCGCGCCCTCAGCCTTTGGCACGCCGGCCAATCCAAGCGAGAGCGCCCCCGCCTTGTCACGGTGCGCGAGCAGGCTAAGCCCACGCAATTCCAACCCGCGCAGCGCGATATGCCCGCGCAGCAGGCTGCCCGCGGAAAGCGAAGCATCCACCCGCGGCAAAACGGCAATCAGCCCATCACCCTTGTCAGACAGGCTTATATCGGAAAACCGCACCGCAATCGGCGAACGATGCCCTTCCCGCCAGCCCGCCCAGGAAATCTCCGCCGCGCCAATCCCAATGCTTTGGCCGGCAAGCGCCTTATTGGCCAGATTCTCGGCCTGGCGGGCGAGCCAAGGCAGGCTGACCGGCCCCTGTTCCAGCCGCCAGACAATGCCGCCGAGCGCCAGCCCGACCAGCAAAGCCAGGGTCAGACCGACCCTGGCGAGCAGTTTTAACCCTCGCCCCGCTTGACCTGCGACCCGCCTCACTCTTTCCCTAGGCTCCCATGACCCCTGTCCCAGCAGCTTTCCCCCTGCCACGCGGATTCGACAAGGCCGCCGCCGCCCTCGCGCAATCGCATTTCAGCGATAAGGGGGAAGCGGAGCAGAATTTCGTCGCAAGCGCAGAAGGGGCGGCGATATTGGAAGCGTTGAGTGGCCATAGCCCCTATCTAGCCGATTTGGCGGTCAGGGAGTCAGCCACCCTGCTTTTCATGGCCGAACGCGGCCCGGATGAGGCCTTTGCCCGCACCATAGACCCATTGCTGCGGCTTGACCCCGCGACTCCCCGGCCCGCTTTGGCCACGCTGCTGCGCCAAGCCAAGCGCCAGGGAGCTCTGGTGGCGGCATTGGCCGATATTCGCGGGCTTTGGGGGCTGGACCGCGTGACCGGCGCCTTATCTGAATTGGCGGAATTGAGCATTGATACCGCCTGCGCGCATTTGCTGCGCGATGCCGCGGCGCGGGGTGATTTGCGCCATACCGGAGGTGGCAAGACGGATGCGAAATCCATCGGGCGCCAATCGGGCCTGGTCATTCTTGGCATGGGCAAGCTTGGCGCGCGGGAGCTGAATTACTCATCCGATGTGGATCTGATGGTGCTTTACGATCCGGCCGCCGTGCAGGACCCGGATCGTGCCCAGGCGATTTATGTGCGGATTGCGCGGGATTTGGTGCGGCTGATGGAAGAACGCACCGCCGATGGCTATGTGTTCCGTACGGATTTGCGCCTGCGGCCCGATCCAGCGGCAACACCACTCGCGGTCTCGATCCCCGCCGCCATCGCCTATTACGAAAGCATGGGCCAGAATTGGGAACGCGCGGCCATGATCAAGGCGCGGCCCGTGGCGGCGGATCGAGCGGCGGGGGATGCCTTCCTGCGTGAAATCCGCCCCTTTGTCTGGCGCCGCTATCTGGATTTCGCCGCCGTTGCGGATGTTCATTCCATCAAGCGGCAAATCCACGCCCATAAGGGGGCAAAGGGCGCGCATGATACGGTGCAATTGGCCGGGCATGATGTGAAGCTTGGCCGGGGCGGCATTCGCGAAATTGAATTCACCGCGCAGGTGCTGCAATTGATCTGGGGCGGGCGAGACCCCGCACTGCGCGACCCGACCACGCTTGGCGCGCTTTCCGCCTTGGCGGGTGCTGGCAAGATTGAACGCCGCGCCGCCGCTGATTTGGCCGACGCCTACGGCTTCCTGCGCCGGCTGGAACATCGGCTGCAAATGGTCGCGGATCGGCAGACGCATCGCCTGCCGGAAGATGCGGAAGGGATAGCGCGCATCGCGTCCTTCCTTGGTTACAGTGACAGCGCCGGTTTCGCCGAGGATTTTGCGTATCACCTGCGCCGCGTTGAACAGCATTACGGGCGCATGTTTGAAGCCGAACCAACGCTGGCCGCTGATGCGGTGCAGGGCGATCTGGTCTTCACCGGGGTGGAGGATGACCCCGCGACCATCGCGACGCTGCGTGCCATGGGCTACCACAATCCCGGCAGCATCGCGGCCACGGTGCGCGGCTGGCATCATGGCCATACACGCGCCATTCGCAGCGAACGCGCGCGGGAATTGCTGACCGCGCTGATGCCAAGCCTTCTCGCGGCCTTTGCCAAGCAGCGGGACCCGGATGCGGCGCTGATGCGCCTTGATGCGCTGTTTGGCCGGCTGACCACGGGTGTGCAGGTGCTCAGCCTATTGCACCGCAACCCGCCCATGCTGGAACGCCTGGCCGGCATTCTGGGCGCCGCGCCGCAATTGGCGGATCATCTGGCGCATCACACGGCAGCACTTGAAGGGCTGCTGGTGGGGGCGGGGGGTGGCATTGGCAGCGCAGCCACTGCGTTGCCCGCCTTGGTGAAGGAAGCGCGGTATTTCGAAGAAGCCATGGAAGCTTCCCGCCGCCTGGTGCAGGAAGGCAAATTCGACATTGACGCCGCAACCCTTGAAGGCAGCATAGACCCCGATGCGGCGGGCGAGGCACGCAGCGCCCTGGCAGATGCTTCGATTTCCGCGCTACTGCCGCATGTGACGGCGGAATTCGCCGCCCGCCACGGCGTGGTGAAGGGCGGGCAGCTTGCCGTGGTGGCCTTGGGCAAGCTCGGCGGGCGGGAAATGCTGCCTGGGTCTGACCTTGATCTGATCCTGGTCTATGATCACGCTGCCGAAGCCGAGGCGAGTGAAGGCAAGGCCAAGCGCGGCGCCGCCCCCATCCGCCCCTTGCCCAGCATCCAGTATTTCACGCGGCTTGCGCACCAAATGGTGGGCGCCATCACCGCGCCGGGGGCAGAGGGCAAGCTGTATGAAGTGGATATGCGGCTTCGGCCTTCGGGGTCCAAGGGGCCGGTTGCGGTCTCGCTAAGCGCGTTTCAGCGCTATCAGGCGGAAGATGCCTGGACCTGGGAACGCATGGCGCTGACCCGCGCGCGCGTGGTGGCGGGGCCGCCGGCGCTGGCGCGGCGGATTGGCGCGGCGATACGCGCGGCTCTTGGCAATCCGGAAAAGGCCAAGACGGCGATTGCCGATGCATTGGCGATGCGGCTTCGTATGCTGCGCGAATTGCCGGGCGATGGGCCTTGGGATGTGAAGCTCAGTGCCGGTGGCTTGGTGGAGGTGGAATTCATCGCCCAGGCTTTGCAACTGCACCACGCCCCGCGCCACCCTGAGGTGCTGGCGCCGACCACCCGCCTTGCGCTTGGCAACCTTGCCAAGATCGGCGCGCTCACGCCCGAGGAAGCGCAGGGCCTGATCGCCGCCGAACGGCTGTGGCGCGGCATCAGCGGCATTCTGCGCCTGACGCTTGGCCCGTGGCGAGAGGCTACCTTGCCCGAACCGGCAGCTTCCGCCGTGCTGCGTGTGGCGGGGCCGCTTTGTGCCTTGCCACCCGTTGACCTTCCGGGGCTGCGCGCACAGATGGAAGCGAGCGCCGCCTTGGTGCGCCAGGTTTTCGAAGCCCGGCTTGGCCGGCTGGATCAGGGGAATCTTTCATGAGCGAATTGGCCGAAGGCAAAAAGGCACCCGCCTTCAAAATGGCGGCAAGCGGCGGGCGGGAAGTGTCCTCGGCCACGCTGAAGGGCAAGCCCTATCTGCTGTATTTCTACCCCAAGGCGGATACGCCCGGCTGCACCAAGCAGGCTTGCGGCGTGCAGGAAGCGCTGCCCCAGCTTGGCAAGCTTGGCCTGACGGTGATTGGCGTTTCACCCGATGCCATGCCGCCGATTGAAAAATTCGCCAAAAAATACGGGTTGGAATTTCCTCTGGCATCCGACCCCGAACACAAGACCGCTGAGGCCTATGGCGTTTGGGTGGAAAAATCCATGTATGGCAAGAAATACATGGGCATGGAGCGTTCAAGCTTTCTGGTTGGTGCCGATGGCAAGATTGTCAAAATCTGGCGCAAGGTGAAGCCCGAAGCCCATGCCGCCGAGGTGCTGGCCGCAGCCAAGGCGCTTGGCTGATTTGCCGGCGTTTTACGGCAGCTTGGTGGTGCCGGCAGCGCGGATGATGCCCTGAGGGCGCGCCGCCTTTTCTGCGATACCGCTGATGCCTTGGCGGCGTGCCAATTCTGCCCAGACTTCTGCCGGCCGGATGCCCGCATCCACCCAAACCACCATCAGGTGATAGAGTACATCGGCTGATTCGAGCACTGTCGCGGCGCGATTGCCCATGGTCGCTTCAATCAGGCATTCCACTGCTTCTTCGCCGAATTTTTGCGCGACCTTGGCAGTGCCGCGCGCGATCAACCGCGCGGAATGGGATGTGGCAATATCTCCCGCCAGGCGGCGCTGTTCCACTGTTTCCCACAGCCGATCCAGGATCATGGCATCCGCACCGGTTGGCAAAACGCTGAGCGGTTCCAGAACGCGCGCTTCTACCTTGCGAATGCGCTTGGGCAGTTTCGCGCCTTTCAGCTTGAGCCCACCAGGCAGCGGCAATGCCGCTTTCTTCTTGGCGATTTTCTTTTTCACGCCGGGTTTTTTCTTTGCCTTCTCGGCAGGCTTCACCTTGGTGGGTTTTGCTTTGCGGGGCTTGGTTGCCTTGGCCATTTACGCGGCCTCCTGCACAGGGGGAACGGGGCGAATCGGCAAGCCAGCAGCGGCAAGCGCAGCCTTGGCTTCGGCAATACGGAACACCCCGTAATGGAAAACACTGGCGGCGAGCAGACCCGTAGCACCTGCTTTCGCGCCGTCAACAAAATGATGCAATTCGCCCACACCGCCGGATGCCACAATCGGCAGGCGCGTGGCGGCACGCACCGCCGCCGTCAA
The DNA here is from genome assembly GCA_020249125.1 of Roseomonas sp. Classification (GTDB taxonomy): domain Bacteria; phylum Pseudomonadota; class Alphaproteobacteria; order Acetobacterales; family Acetobacteraceae; genus Neoroseomonas. Next base: position 7,319 of record JADCGG010000107.1, read on the forward strand.
TTCAAGATCAAAGCCCTGCTTGGTGCCATCACGGTCCATGGAAGTGAGCAGGATTTCACCCGCGCCGAGTGCCTCAACCTGCTTGGCCCAGGCAATGACATCCATGCCGGTGCCGCGCCGCCCGCCATGGGTAAAGACCTCAAAGCCGCCGCCCATATCGCGCCGGCGCGCATCAATGGCGACCACGATGGCCTGGCTACCAAAGGCTTCAGCCGCACGGCGCACCAGATCAGGATCGGCAACCGCGGCCGAATTGATGGAAACCTTGTCAGCACCCGCCAGCAAAAGCCGGCGCGCATCATCAACACTGCGTACGCCGCCACCGACGGTCAGCGGAATGAAGACCTCAGCCGC
>JADCGG010000108.1 GCA_020249125.1 Roseomonas sp.
CCTTTGCTTAAACAAGCCGCCCCCGCCCCGGTGAAGAAGCGCAAGCGGGCCTAGCTTCCCTTTACCCCCCGTCCCGTCTATCCCGGCATCCCCACCCCCAGGGAGACACCCCCATGCCCGCCTGGCTGCCCGAATTGGCGGCTTCGGTCTTCGCGACCATCATCGCCATTACGCTGCATGAAGCGGCGCATGGCTATGCCGCGCGTGGCTTGGGCGATGATACGGCAGAAAGGGCCGGGCGGCTCAGCCTGAACCCGATCCGCCATGTGGATATGGTCGGCACCATCCTGCTGCCAGGGTTTTTGTTGATTTCGCAGCTACTTACCATTGGCCGGGTGGAAGCCATGTTCGGCTGGGCCAAGCCCGTGCCGGTCAATATCTGGCAGCTCCGCAACCCGCGCTACGGTATGGTGGCGGTGGCGGCTGCCGGGCCGGCGACGAATTTCGCCCTTGCCTTGGCGGCGGGGCTCGCCGCCCATGTGGTGGAACCCTGGCAGGCCAGCCTGGGGGCGGATGGCACCGCCTTTGCCTATCGTGCTTTCGGCCTGTTCATTCTGGCCAATCTGGTGCTTGGGCTGTTCAACCTGTTCCCCATGCCGCCGCTGGATGGCGGGCGCATCGCCGTTGGGCTGCTGCCCCGCACCCCCGCCATGGCACTCGCGCGGATCGAACCCTACGGCCTGCTGCTGGTCATGGGTGGTCTGTTCATCCTGCCCCATCTGATCCCCGGCTATGACCCCATGGGCTGGTTTTTCCGTGGGGTGGTTGCGCCCGCCTTCGATTTCGTTCTCATGCTCACCGGACACGGGTAACGGGACCGATGAGCGAATCCTCCCTTCAGTTGCAGCTTGAAGGCTATGAAGGCCCGCTGGACCTGCTGCTGGAGCTCGCCCGGGCGCAGAAGGTGGATCTCGCCAAGATTTCCATCGTCGCGCTGGTCGAGCAATTCCTGGCGGTGATTGAAGGTGCGCGGCGCATCCGGCTGGAATTGGCGGCGGATTGGCTGGTGATGGCCGCCTGGCTCGCCTGGCTGAAATCCCGCCTGCTGATCCCGCCCGAACAGGTGGAAGGCGAAGAAGCCGAAGCGCTGGCCGAGGCTTTGACAGACCGCCTGGCCACGCTGGAACGCATGCGCGCGGCGGCGCTTTGGCTGAATCGTCGGCCCTGGTTGGGTCATGATGTTTTCGCGCGCGGCGCCCCGGAACGGCTGAAGGTGGAAGACCGATCCGGCATTGCCGCTGATCTGCCGGCGTTGTTGCAGGCCTATGTCGCCGGGCGGCGCCGCGCCTTGGCCGCGCGGCCCTATCGCCCGAAGCCGCGCAAGCTTTTCACGGTGCAGGAAGCTTTGGACCGGCTTTCCAAGCTGGTCGGCGCCTTGCCGAGCTGGTCTGAATTGCGCGCCTTTGTGCCGGAAGGCTTTGACGATCCGGTAGAACAACGCGCCGCCTTGGCCAGCACCCTGATCGCTGGCTTGGAAATGGCGCGCGGCGGCGGAATAGAATTGCAGCAGGAAGCGGCCTTCGGGCCGATCATGATCCGCCGCCGGACGGAAGAAGAGGGCAGCGATGGAAGAACAGGCTGAAGCCGCAGCGCCGGCAGACACCCCCGCCCCGGAGGCGCCCGCAACGCCCGATGCCGCGACCATGGCGGAAGCGCTCCGCATTGCGGAAGCGGTGATTTTCGCCGCCGATCGCCCGGTATCCCCGCAAACCCTGGCCGCCGTGCTGCCGGAAGGCGTTTCCGCCACCATGGCCTGCGCGGCGCTGGCTGAAGCCTATCAAGGGCGCGGCGTGGTGCTGGCGGAAATTGGCGGCGGCTATGCCTTCCGCACCGCCGCCGACCTCGCCCCACGCCTGACCAAGGTGGTGGGAACCCCGCGCCGCCTGCCGCGTGCGGCGATGGAAGCGCTTGCCATCATCGCCTATCACCAGCCCTGCACGCGTGGCGATGTGGAAGAAATTCGCGGCGCGACCCTGGCGCAAACCACGCTCGAATCGCTTTTGGAACTCGGCCTGGTGGCGCCGCGCGGGCGGCGCGAAGTGCCGGGCCGGCCCACGCTTTGGGGCACCACGCCGAAATTCCTGGAACAATTCTCCCTGAAATCGCTGGCGGACCTGCCGCGCAAGGAAGAATTGGTCACCGGCGATGCGCCACCCTTGCCCGGCTTGAACGCTCCCACCAGCGCGGAAGAAGCCGAAGCCCCCGCCACTGAGGCCGAAACCACCCCCGAAGCTTCTGAGGAAGCCCACGAAAGGTGAGCCTCAGCTTCGCCGATATCCGCCATGCCTATGGCGCGCGAGAGGTTCTGGCCGGCATTGATCTCAATGTCGCGGCGGGGGAGATCGTGTGCCTGCTCGGCGCCTCCGGCTGCGGCAAGACCACGCTTTTGCGCCTGGCGGCGGGGCTGGAGCCCTTGCAGCATGGGCGGATTGAAATCGGCGGGCGGTTAATTGCCGAAGCCGGGCGGGAAGTGCCGCCGGAAGAACGCCATATCGGCTTCGTCTTTCAGGATTACGCGCTGTTTCCGCATCTGACGGTCGCGGAAAACGTCGCCTTCGGGCTGCGCTTCGCCCCGCGTGGCGAAAGGGTCTGGCGCGTCATGGATGCGCTGGCGCGCGTCGGCCTTGAAGCCTTTCAGAATGCCTTCCCGCATATGCTGTCCGGCGGGCAGCAGCAGCGCGTGGCCCTGGCCCGCGCCCTTGCCCCGCGCCCTTCCGTGCTGCTGCTGGATGAGGCTTTCGCCAGCCTGGATGCGCGGCTCCGCGAAAAAGTGCGCGATGATACGCTGCATGTCTTGCAGGAAGCCGGCATCGCAACGCTGCTGGTGACCCATGACGCGGAAGAGGCCATGTTCATGGGCGACCGCATCGCGCTCATGCGTGAAGGCCGGATTTTGCAGGTGGGCGCGCCGGAAGCGCTCTATTTGGCGCCCTCGGATCGCTATGTCGCGGGCTTTTTGGGGGAGGTGAATAGCCTGCCCGCCCGCATCACTGGCGGCCGCGCTGAGACCGCGCTGGGCGCCCTGGCCGCTCCCGGCTTTGCCGAAGGGGCGGAGGTGGATGTCCTGATCCGGCCAGAGGGGCTGCAACTGGGTGCCGAAGGCCCTGTGGTGGAGGTAGAGGCCTTCCGGCTGCTTGGCGCCACCACCCTGGCCCATCTGGCGCTGCCCGATGGCGCGGGCGGGCTTTTGCACCTGCATGCCAGGCTCCCGCCTGGGCGCAGTCTCCGCCGCGGGGAGCGAATCGCCGTGGCACTCGACCCCGAACGCGCCTTTGTCTTCCCGCGCGCCGAGACATGACACCGCTTTTATTCAAGGCCGGGGCGCGCCATATCGGGGCGGTTGGCGCGCATCCGGCTTCCTGCTAACGGAACCTTCCCCGCCGGGGTGAAGCGCGCGGGCAAAGGATAGCATGTTCGACCTCGCCTGGTCAGAAATCGCCGTAATCGCGGTTGTTGCCGTGGTTGTCATCGGCCCGAAGGATTTGCCGGAAGCCATTCGCGGTGTCGCGAAGGGCGTCCAGAAGCTGCGCCGCATGGCCGGCGAATTCCAGCAGCAGGCGGATGAGCTGGTGCGCGAAGCCAAGCTTGATGATGTGCGTAATTCCATCCAGGAAATGAAGAGCACCATCAACGATATCCGCAGCTTCGACATCAAGGGCGAAATCCAGAAGGCCGTGGACGCCGATGGCACGCTGCAAAAAACCATGGCGGATGACCCGCTGCGCGACACTTTCATGCCGCCGCCGCCCGCGCCCTATGTGCCCCCGCCCTTGCCGCCGGCCCCTGATGCGCCTGCCTTCGTGCCGCCCACAGTCGCGCGCTTTGCTGCGCCCTTGCCGCCCGCGCCTGAAACCGCGCCGGCCCCGCCTGCTACGTCATCCACCCCACCCGCTGCCAGCGCTTGAGGAATTTCCGTGTCCACCACCCGGGATGACGATCAGATAGACGACAAGGCGATGCCTTTGATGGACCATTTGAAGGAGCTGCGGACGCGGCTGCTTTGGTCCATCGGGGGGTTCGCGGCGGCTTTTGCGATTTGCTATTATTTCTCACCGCAGATTTACGCCTTTCTGGCGCAGCCTTTGGCTGATGTGCTGGCGAAACAAGGCGGTGGCGATCGGCGCATGATTTTCACAGCGCTTTATGAAGCTTTCTTCACCTATTTGAAGGTGGCGTTTTTCGGCGCGGTGTTCTTTTCCTTCCCCATGTGGGCGACGCAGCTTTGGCTGTTCGTGGCACCCGGGCTTTACCGCAGCGAAAAGCGGGCCGTGATGCCCTTTTTGATCGCCTCTCCCTTCCTGTTTTTGGGGGGTGCGGCGCTGGCCTATTACTTCATCTTCCCGCTTGCCTGGCAGTTCTTCATTTCCTTCGAAACCATGCCCGGATCAGGCGGTATTCCGGTGCAATTGGAAGCGAAGGTTGGCGAATACCTGTCGCTCGTCATGCATATGATCCTGGCTTTTGGCATTGCCTTCCAATTGCCGGTGCTGCTGACGCTATTGTGCAGGGTTGGCATTCTGAGTGTGGATAGTCTGAAGAAGGGCCGGCGCTATGCGATTGTTGGCATGTTCGTGGCCGCTGCCGTGCTGACGCCGCCCGATGTGATCAGCCAGATCGGCTTGGCCGTGCCGCTGATCCTGCTTTATGAGCTTTCCATCCTGACGGCGAGCTGGATGGCACGGAAGTCCTCGGACGAAAATTCCAAGACCTAACGATACAGTTGAAGGGTCTGCGATATGCATGACATCAGGCAATTGCGCGCCGACCCGGCCGCTTTCGATACGGCACTGGCGCGGCGCGGCATGGCCCCGGCAGCTTCGGACATTCTGGCGCATGATGAAGCGCGGCGCGCGGCGCAAACCGCGCTCCAGGAAAAGCAGGCCCGGCGCAATGCGCTGTCCAAGGATATCGGCATGGCCAAGCGCCAGGGCGCCGATACGGCTGCGCTGGAAGCCGAGGCAGTGCAGCTGCGCGATGACATGGCAGCCCTTGAAGCCGAAGCCGCGAAGGCTGAGGCGGCGCAACAGGCCGTGCTGGAAACCCTCCCCAATATCCTTGACGCCGACGTACCAGACGGGCGCGATGAAAGTGCCAATGTCGTGCAGCATCAGCATGGCACGCCACCAGGTTTCCCCTTCACGCCCAAGCAGCATTTCGAATTGGGTGAGGCGCTTGGGTTGATGGATTTTACCACCGCGGCCAAGCTTGCCGGCGCGCGTTTCACGGTGTTGAAAGGCGCACTCGCACGGCTGGAACGCGCACTTGGGCAATGGATGCTCAACCTGCACACGGAAGCGCATGGTTATACCGAAAGTGCGGTGCCGCTGCTGGTGAATGACGGCACCATGTATGGCACCGGCCAATTGCCGAAATTCGCCGATGATCTTTTCCGCACCACCGATGGCCGCTGGCTGATCCCAACCGCCGAAGTGCCGCTGACCAATTTCGCCGCGCAGGAAATCCTGGCCGAGGCTGATCTGCCGCTCCGCCTGACGGCGCTTTCGCCCTGCTTCCGGTCTGAAGCTGGCAGCGCCGGGCGGGATACGCGCGGCATGCTGCGCCAGCATCAATTCGCGAAGGTGGAACTGGTTTCCATCGTGAAGCCCGAAGACAGCGACGCCGAACATGAACGCATGACCCGCTGTGCGGAACGCGTGCTGACCGAATTGGGCCTTGTGTGGCGGCGGCTTATTCTGTGCGCCGGCGATACGGGTTTTGGCGCCGCGCGCACCTATGATCTGGAAGTCTGGCTGCCGGGCCAGGGCGCGTGGCGAGAGATTTCCTCCTGCTCCAATTGCCGGGATTTCCAGGCGCGACGCATGGGCGCCCGCTACCGTGCCAAGGATGCCAAGGGCACCAGCTTCTTGCATACGCTGAATGGTTCAGGTGTGGCCGTGGGCCGCGCGCTGATTGCCGTGCTGGAAACCCATCAGCTGGAAGATGGCAGCATTGCCATTCCCGAAAAGCTGCGACCCTATATGGGCGGCATGGCGCGGATCACGGGCTAACGGCGCGCAGTAGTCGCCGGGCGTGCTTCCGCCACCTCTGTCGGGCCATTGGCGGGCTTGGGCAGGCACATGATGCGCGTGCGTGCCGCCGGGCCGGGGGTGCCGCCACCGCGCAGACGCAGATCAACCTCGGGCGTGGTCGGCACGGGCTTCAGGCTTGGTTCCCGCGCGCCAATCAGCATCACCGCACCACGCCCGGAAGCACATAGCCCCGCCATGGCCGGCCCGGGCAGAGGAATGACACCAGGTGCCGGGCCAGGCACAAAACCCTGGCCACTCAACGCCGCCATGACGCGTTGCTGATAGATCAGGCCGCGCTCCGGCGTGGCGGAATGATACATGGCAACCGCCTGGTTCCAATCGCCCGTGCGCGCGTGCAAGTCGCGCAGGAATCGTACCGCATAGGCAATATTCGTGGTGGGATCGAAGCCCGCTTCCAGGCTGGCAAAGGCCTGCGGGTGGTGCAGCAGGTTGATCTGCATGCAGCCAATATCAATCGAACGCACGCCACGCGCCTGAAGCGCGCGCACTTCCTGCATGGCTTCCGCCTTGGAAGCCATGTAGCGGCCATCCCCCGCAGCGTTGAAGGACCAGGACCAGGGCTGCACGCTGCCATCAGGCGCTCGGCGCCCGGTTTCCACCTTGGCAATCGCCCCAAGCAAACCGGCTGGAATGCCCGAATCACGCTCAGCAGCCGCAATGGCCGCGGCGCATAACCCCCAGGGTTCCGGCAAGGCAGGCGGCGCTGGACGCGTAGCGGCAGTGGTTGCGGCGGGGCGTTGCTGGCGCTGCGGGCTGGCGGGCGTATCGGGCGCAGCAAGGGCAGCCAGCGGGGCCATCAGCAAAAATCCGATCAGCCCAAGCCCAAGCAAAGGCTTGGCCGCGCCCAGGCCGGATAACGCACCCAATGGCTTTCCCATAGCTGTTCCCTAGGCCCACGCGGCGCCTTTGGTCAACCGAAACCCGCTCAAAAATGATCCGCCCGCAGCACCTGGCAATCCGATACCGTCACAATCGCGGGCCGCGCGCCAAGCAATTCGCCCTCGGCCGCCAACACGCGCGAAGCAACCTCGGCTGAGGTAATGCAGAGCACCAGCACATTATCATCAACGCCGCCCGGATCCCCGGCGCGGCGAATGCCCTGATGCCCACGCCCGGCCAATACGGGCAGGATGGTCCAGCCTGTCGCGCCCATACGGTCCAAAAGCAGGGTCACCGCCTCGGCCCGCACGGCCTCCACAATGATTTCGATTCGCTTGCGCGTATGCATCTTCCCGTCCGCCCTGATTATTGTGTGGCCAGCCGCGCCGCCCAAAGCCAAAGCGGAATGCCAGCCAGCACATTGAAGGGGAAGGTGATCGCCAAGGAAAGGGTCACGTAAATCCCGGCATCGGCGGAAGGCAGCGCCAAGCGCATCGCCGCCGGCACCGCGATATAGGAGGCCGAGGCTCCCAGCACCGCCATCAGGCCAAGCCCCCCGGTGGAAAGCCCAATCAGCCACCCGCCGGCAAGCCCCGCCGCGCCGCCAATCAAGGGCATCAGCACGGCAAAGCCGATCAGCCGCGCATCAAGGCCCCGGCCCCGATCACGCAAACGCCGCGCCGCCGTAATGCCCATCTCCAGCAGGAAAAGACACAGCGCGCCGGGGAAAAGTGCTGTGATGAACGGCGCCAATTGCCGGTCCGCCGCCGCGCCCCCCAGCCAGCCGATCAGGAAGGCGCCGAGCAGCAGGACCACCGACCCATTCAGAAATACCTCCCGCGCCATTTCCTTGGCACCGCCGGAAGTCGCTGCGCCGCCGCGCCGCGCGATCAGCAAGGCGGTCAGAATGGCCGGGGTTTCCATCGCCGCCAGTACGGCGGGCATGAAGCCTTCATAGGGCGTATTCGTCGCGTTCAATTGCCCAACCGCCGCGGCGAAGGTCACCACGCTGACCGAGCCATAATGCGCGGAAACCGCCGCCGCCGTGGCTTTGTCCAAAGGTGTGGCGGCCCGCAGCAGCCCATAAGCCGGCAGCGGCAGCAGGGCCGAAAGCGCGATACCCAGCACAAGGGCCGGGATGAGCCCCGCCGAGGCGCCTGGCTGCGCGATGGCAATGCCGCCCTTCAGCCCGATGGCCATCATCAAGTAAAGGGACAGCGCCTTGGCCAGCGCATCCGGCACGGAAAGATCAGACCGCAGCGCCGCGGCCGCGAAGCCAAGCGCGAAGAACAGCACCGAAGGCGGCAGGATTTCGAAGAAGGACATGGGTGGCGCGGGTTAGGCGCTAGACCCAGGGCTGTAAAGCCTTAATCAGCGCGAAATCCAGTCATCGGCGCCCCCGCCGGCTTCTTCCGGGAGGTCGGCGGTGATGTCGCTCAACATGGCCGCCACCCATTCCTCGGCAGTGGTGCCAAGCGCTTCAGCGCGGCGGCTGATTTCATTGGCAAGCCGATCAGGGAGGGATACGGTGATTTCGGTCATGGCCAGCCCCGGCAGAGGGTTTTCGCAAGCTTACCTGGGCTGGGTTTACGGTTTGATTAGGGCGTCGGGTTGAAAAAATACGGCGCAGCGCCCGCTTCGGTCAGGGCAGAGGATCAGCTGCCTCCCGAACTACTCAGGGGAGAGAGACCTAGCTTGGCTCTGAAAGCGTTAGTCGCAGCTTCGCATAATTCTTCATGTGAACCGAAAAACTTATCCCAGTTCGGACCGAGCTTTAAGACGTTGGGCGCCGTAAGATTTTCCGGATTCTGATATTTGTAAAAGCTGCAGTGCGAGGAACTCGGTCCGTGAGTGACGGTTTGCTCCTTAAGATTCACAATCCATTCTGACATAATCAAATTTTCCTTTCATTTCATACAAAAAACGGACGTACGGTGTCTAGAGGTTTGACCACCGACTCCTATTTTGTTCTTGATTTGTCCATTTCAAGGGGATCAAGATCCTAAAAGCTAATGGTCGAATCTAAACTGAAATCGAAAAGTTAGCCGCTCTAGCCGATAGGCAGGCCATGATAGGCGCGGGCGTAATACATCAGGCAGCCGGCTGCCATTTCGGCAAAGCGCACCGCCTCCACCCGTGCAAAGACCACGCTATGGGTGCCTTGTTCCATTACCTCGCTAATGCGACAATCGAAGCTGGCGGCGGCACCCGTCAGAACGGGCGCACCGGTGGCGAGCCTGCGCCATTCCCCGGCGGCAAACCGGCTTGCCATATCTGCCTTGTCGCTTGGCGCCGAAAACGCATTGGAAACCCCCTGCTGCCCGGCGGAAAGCGTATTCACGCAAAGCACGCCATTCTTCAGGAACAGCGCACTGCGCGGGCTGGTGCGATTGAGGCAGACGAGCAAGGTTGGCGGGTCATCCGTGACGGAACACACGGCGGTCGCCGTAATGCCGCCCTGCCCCGCCGCACCATCCGTGGTGATGATATTCACCGCCGCCCCCAGCCTGGCCATGGCGTCGCGAAATTCCTGGCGAGAGACGGTCATGTTGGGCAATCCTTGCAGCGGGCTTGGGCAGGAGGGCTCTATCACCCCAAGCGCGCGGCGTCACGCGAGCCGGGCCGGTCCAGCCGATACAGCAAATGCCGCCGGTAATGATGGCCCTCTGGCAGGCGCGGATGGTCGAATTCGCCTGCCGGCGCCATGCCCAGCTTTTCCATCAGCCTCCAGGATCCGAAATTGCCCGGCACGGTGAAGGCGACAATTTTTTCCAAGCCAAGCGTCGCGAAACCAAAACCCAAAGCGGCGCGGGCAGCTTCTTCAGCATAGCCCAAGCGGCGAAAGGCGGGCGCGATGCGCCATCCAATTTCCACCGCCGGCGTGAATTCAGCCTGCCAGGGAATGGTCATCAGGCCGACCACGCCCACAAATTCGCCCGTCGCGGCTTCTTCCACCACCCAGAAACCCCAGCCATGTTCGGCAAAATGCGCGCGCATCCGCGCCGCCCAGGCATCGCTTTCCGCACGCGTCATGGTGGCAGCGAAATAGCGCATGCTTTCCGGATCACCATTGATGCCGAAAAGCGGCGCCAAATCCTCATCCCGCCAGGGGCGAAGGATCAGCCTTGTGGTTTTAAGCGTCACGGGTTCCATGGGCGCTTCTTAGCGGAGCGGCGCGCCCGCACCAGCCCCTAGCTTGCCGGGGCCGCGCCCGGTAGCATACGCCCAAAGGAGAACGCCATGAACCCGCAAAGCCTGGAAGCGCTGGCTGCCGAGGTGCCCGATGGGGCAAGCCTCGCTTTGCCACCGGATAATTCCCTGCCCTCGGTCGCGCTGGCCAAGGCGTTGATCCGGCGCGGGGCGCGCAATCTTAATCTGATCGGCGTGCCGGTCTCCGGCTTTGCGACGGATATCCTGATTGGCGCCGGTTGCGTCGCCAGCGTGCAGACCAGTGCGGTATCGCTGGGCGAGGCCGGCTTCGCGCCGCGTTTTTCGGCGGCGTTGCGCGCGGGCACGATCAAGGTGATTGATGCCACCTGCCCCGCCATGCACACCATGTTGCAAGCCGCCGAAAAGGGCGTGCCCTTCATGCCGCTGCGTGGCCTGATCGGCAGCGATATCCTGGCCCATCGCCCTGATTGGAAAGTGGTGCCCAATCCCTTCGCACAAGCAGGCGAAGACCCGATTGTGCTGCTGCCCGCGCTCAATCCGGATTTCGTGTTCTTCCACGCGCTGATGGCCGATGAGGAAGGCAATGTCTGGGTCGGGCGGCGGCGTGAATGCGCCACCATCGCCCATGCGTCCAAACGCGCCTTGGTCACGGTGGAACGCGTGGTGCCGGGCAATTTCCTGGAAGATGAGCGCTTGGCTTCCGGTGCCATCAACGCGACTTACATCGGCGGCATCGCCATTGCCGAACGGGGCGCGCATCCTGGCGCCTTGCTTGATGAATATGGCTTTGAGGGCGCCTATGTCAGCGAATACGCGCGC
>JADCGG010000109.1 GCA_020249125.1 Roseomonas sp.
GGTTCTCGACGCCCGCCGCGATCTCAGCGGCGGCTACAAGGTGGATGTCACGCGCGGCGAGCGCGTCAGCCGGGTTTCCTCGAAAAACAGTGCCCGCCTAGATGTCTACGCTAAACAGATACTCTCCTGAGAGAGACCGCGTTTGACTAACGCCTTGCACCACCCCAAAACCCGGTTTGCAAAGGCCCCCCGGCCTTTGGCGGGGTGGTTTGGAGGGGCAGAGCCCCTCCATGAAGCCATCACCAATCAAACCATCTCCCCCCGCAAAAACCCCAGCGCCGGCAGTGGCACCCATTTTCTCGGCAGGTCACTTCGCTTGATCGGCGTCACGGAATAATGCGGCACGGGTTGTTTGGCGCGCACCAGCCAATCGGCATAGGCGCGCACCTGTTGGTCGCGCCAATCGCGGTCATTCAAGGCGGCGGAGCGTGAACGGAAAACCTCGGCCACGCGGCTTTTGCGCCCCACGGTCGCCACCACGGCCCAGAGCGTATCCTCATCCCCGCGACTGACTGGAACAAGCGTCACCACGCCTCAATCAGTGCCAAATCGCGGGGGCGGGGGTCAACACAATAGTTCAGGCGGCAACCGGTACGGGAACCCCAATCCTCTCCAGAGGGCCGAATTCCCGTTCAAGCCGGGGGCGGATGGCGCCCTGCCAGGCGGCGATGGTGTTCATGGCGATGCTTTCCGGCAAATCGCCAATCTGCATTTGCAGCAAATAATGGCAGGGGCTGGCGGCGCGGATTTCGGCGGCCATGCGGGCGGCCACCGTATCGGCATCGCCCACCAGCATGAAGGAACCCATTTCCTCCAGGCTTGGCTCACCCTCCCAGGTTTTTTCAATCAGCAGGCCGCCATCCATTTCCTGTTCCTTGCGGCGCAGGCTTTGCGAAAGCCGGATTTGCCAGCGGGCGTTTTCCAGGAACTGCATGGCTTCGGCCTTGTCATCCGTCACGCAGAAGGGGCGCATGGCGCCGAAGCGCAACGCCTCGGGCGCCTTGCCGGCGTTGCGCCAAATGTCTTCAAAGCGCCGACGCGCGGCGGCCAGCAGGGCAGGGGTGAAATGGCGCGGCGTTACCATCACCACGCAATCACGCTGGGCGGCGTAGCGGTGCAAATCGGGGTTGTCGCCGGCCACCCAAATCTCCGGCAGCTTGCCGGCGGGGCGCGGGGCGATATGGGTTTGCGGCAGGGAATAATATTCGCCTTCATGGGAAAAACTCTCGCCCGCAAAGGCCTTTTCCATCATGCCCATCACTTCCAAAAGCCGATGCGGGGCTTCCGGCAGGGCAGCGTCGAAGCGTTCAAACTCATAAGGCTGGTAGCCGCTGCCAACGCCCAGCACCAGGCGCCCATGCGTCATGGAATCCACCATGCCGATTTCGGCGATCAGGCGGGAAGGGTGATAAAGCGGCACAATCACCACGCCGGAAGCGAGTTTTATGCGTGAAGTCTCGCCCGCCAGCCGCGCCAGCATCATCAAGGGGGATGGGCAGACGCAGTAGTTGGAAAAGTGATGCTCGGCGAACCAGGCGATGTTGAAGCCGGCGGCCTCGGCGGCCTTCACCTGGGCGATGGTGCGGTCATAGATCGCCGCGGTGGGCACGCCGCGATTGCGATAGCCCATCAGGTTGAAAATACCGACATCCATGGCGCGGTTCCTTCCCTTTGCTTGGCGTCATGCTGCGCTGAAGTGGCGCTGGGCTCAAGCCCTGGCGCTTGCTTAAAGGGGCGGGGCAGGGTGTTCTGCGGGCGATGAAGGGGACCCCGGGATGATCGTGATCGGCAAGGGCAGTGTGCAAAGCGGCGAATGCGATGTGATGGGGCATATGAATGTGCGCCATTACGTCGCGCGGGTGGGTGATGGGCTGGGCTGGCTGGCGCTGGCGCTGGGCATCACGCCGGATCGCGGCTTTTTCACGCCGGTTGATCAGCATATCCGCTTTTTGCGCGAAATGGCGGCGGGGGCGGCCTTCACCATTTATGGCGGTATTCTGGAACGGCGCGGGGATCGGCTGCGGGTTTATGCCGAAATCCAGAATAGCGGCACGGGCGCGGCCTCGGCTGCTTTCGTGACGGATGTGGAATTGCGCCATCCGATCACCGGGGAGGTTCTGCCCTTGCCAGGGGGGCTGGGGGGCAAGATGGAGAGCCTCGCCATCACCCTGCCGCCCCATGCCGGGCCGCGCGGCCTGCCGTTTGATCCCATCCGCACGCCGCCCGATGCCGCCGCCGTGGCTGCCATGGGCCTGACGGTGGCGCATCTTGGCGCCATCCGCGCCGAGGATTGTGATCGCGCCGGGCTGATGCGCCCGGATGTGGTGATTGCGCGGATTTGGGATGGCGTGCCCAATCTGCGCTTTCGCGGCACCGAGGAATTGGGCGCGCGGGAAGAAGCCATGGGCAGCGCCGCTTTGGAATATCGGCTGGCGTATCTGAAGCCGATGCGGCTTGGCGATTTGCTGCGCATCAGCAGCGGGCTGCGCGATTTGGGCGAGAAAACCACGACCTGGACGCATTTGCTGCATGATGGCGCAACAGGCGCGCCGGTGGCAGCGGCGGAAGCCGTTGGCATCAGCTTCGACCTCAAGGCGCGCAAGGCGGTGGCCATCCCGCCGGATCGGCGCCGCATCTTGGAAGCGCTGCTGATTCCGGGGCTTGCGCTATGAAGCGGGAAATCCGTTTCAATGCCTTTGACATGGCCTGTATCGGGCATATCCAGCAAGGCATGTGGCGGCATCCTCGGGATCGGTCAGCGGAATATCTTTCGCTGGATTACTGGATGGGTCTTGCGCGGCTATTGGAAGAAGGCCTGTTTGATGGGCTGTTTCTGGCGGATGTTCTCGGCATTTATGATGTGCATGGCGGGAATGGCGATGCGGCCATCCGCAATGCGGTGCAGGTGCCGCTGCTTGATCCCATGCTGCTGGTGCCGGCCATGGCGGCGGCCACGCGCCATCTTGGCTTTGGCGTGACCTGTAACCTGGCTTGGGAAAGCCCAGCGCTGATGGCGCGGCGCTTTTCCACGCTGGATCATCTGACGAAAGGGCGCATCGGCTGGAATATCGTGACGGGCTATCTGGATAGCGCGGCGCGCGCCATGGGGCTGGAACGCCAGATCGCGCATGATGATCGCTACGATCTGGCCGATGAATATATGGCAGTCCTTTATCGGCTGTGGGAGGAATCCTGGGCCGCCGATGCCGTGAAACGTGATCGAGAAGCGGGCATTTACGCCGATCCCGCGCGCGTCCGGCGCATCACGCATCAAGGCCGGCATTGCAAATTGGATGCGCCGCATCTGGTGGAACCATCGCCGCAACGAACCCCGGTGCTGTATCAAGCCGGCGCTTCGGATCGCGGGCGGGGCTTTGCGGCGCTTCATGCGGAATGCGTGTTTCTGAATGGCGGGCCGAAGCCCCATGTGGCGAAGCTGGTCGCGGATTTGCGCGCCCGCGCCGCGCCGCGCCCGATCCGTGTTTTCGTCGGCGCCACCTTGATCCTTGGCCGCACGCGGGCCGAAGCCGAGGCGAAGCTTGCCGAATATCGCCAGCACGCCAGCATTGAAGGCGCGCTGGTGCATGCTTCTGCGTCTCTCGGCATAGATCTGGCGCGTTTTGCCCTCGACGATGAATTGCCTGAAGCCGGGCAAAGCCAGGCCATTCGTTCGAATGTAGAGGCTTTACGCGCCGCCACCCCCCGCGCCACCAAGCGCGCCTTGATGGACCGCATGGTGCTGGGCAGCCGCCAGCCGCCGATTGTCGGTTCGGTCGAAGAAGTGGCGGATGAATTGATCGCCTGGATGGATCAGGCGGATGTGGATGGCTTCAACCTCTCCCGCACCGTCACGCCCGAATGCCTTGAAGATGTGGTGCGGCTTTTGGTGCCGGCACTTCAGGAACGCGGGCGCTATAAGCGGGGCTATGCGGCGGGCACCTACCGCGAAAAACTCTTTGGCGCTGGGCCTTTGCTGGCGGCGCCCCATCCGGCAGCCGGGGCGCGTCAGCCGGCGTGATTTTCATCTCTGGCCATTCTGGCCTAGGGTTTCGCGACCAAGAGAAAGGACTACCCAAATGGATGGCATGCAATTGCCCGCAGCCGCGGCCCTGACGGCCCGTTACGGCGCCGGCGCCGAACCGAAGCTCGGCCCCTGGAATGATACGATTTCGCTGTTGCTCTCCCACCGTTCCGTGCGCGGCTATCGGTCAGACCCGCTGCCGGAAGGCACGCTGGAATCCCTGATCGCGGCGGCGCAATCGGCGGCGACGTCTTCCAACCTGCAAACCTGGTCCGCGGTTTCGGTGAATGATCCGGAAAAGCGCAAGGCGCTGGCGGCGATTGCGGGCGGGCAGAAGCATATCGAACAATGCCCGATCTTCCTGGTTTTCATCGCGGATGTGTCGCGCAATGAACGGCTCGGTCAGCAGGAAGGTGTGGCGCTGGCCGGCATGCCCTTCCTGGAAACCTTCCTGGTGGCCGCGATTGATGCGGGGCTCGCCGCGCAAAACGCGGTGGTGGCGGCGGAAAGCATGGGGCTCGCCACGGTTTATATCGGCGCACTTCGTAATGATGTGCCGCGCGTTGCCTCCATGCTTGGCCTGCCGCCTGGTGCCGCCCCGGTCTTTGGGCTTTGCGTCGGCTATGCCGCGCCGGGCAAGGAAAGTGCGGTGAAGCCGCGCCTGTCGCAGGAAGCGGTGCTGCATCACGAAACCTATTCTACCGCCAAGGAGAAATCGCTGCGCGCTGCCTATGATGAAAAGCTCGGCGAATATTCCAAGCGTTATGAAATGGCGGCGGATAATTGGTCTCAGCGCGTGATTTCGCGCATCGGCACCATTGGCGCGCTGCGTGGGCGAGATGGGCTGAAGGCCGCGCTGCGTTCCCTCGGCTTCCCGCTGAAATAAGGAAGAATCCATGCGCCTTGGCCAAGCCAGCCCCGCCCGCGCCACCACACGCTTGCGTGCGTTGTTGAAGGAACCCGCGCCGCTGACCCTGCCCGGCTGCTTCAACGCCATGTCGGCCCGCATCCTGGAACATGCGGGTTTCCCGGCGCTTTATATGTCGGGCTATGGCACCTCGCTGAACCTGCTCGGCCTGCCAGATGCGGGGCTGATCACGCTCACGGAAATGGCGCTGAATGCGAAGCTGATCGCCTCTGCCGTGCGCGCGCCCTTGATTGCCGATGCCGATACGGGCTTTGGCAATGCCATCAATGTGGTGCGCACGGTGGAAGAATATATCCGCGCCGGTGTTGCGGGGATGCATCTGGAAGACCAGGTGGCGCCCAAGCGCTGCGGCCATGTGGCGGGGCGTGAAGTGATTGCGCGCGATGAAGCCGTGCTGAAAATCCGCGCTGCCTGCCAAACCCGCGATGCGCTGGATGCGGATTTCGTCATCATCGCGCGCACCGATGCGCGCGGCGCGCATGGCGGTTCCATGGAAGAAGCCATCGCCCGCGCCAATGCCTTCCTGGAAGCTGGGGCTGACCTCGCCTTCGTGGAAGGCCCGAAGGACAAGGAGGAAGTGGCGCATATCTGCCAGGCGGTGAAAGGCCCGGTGTTTTACAACATGACGGGCATTTCACCGCGTTTCACGGCGGAAGAAATGGCCGCGATCGGCATTCGCGCCTGCATCCTGCCGGGTGCGGCGATGCGCGCGACCATCATGGCGATCCATGATTTTGCCACTACGTTGAAGGCTGAAGGCCCGATGGCCGAAGCCGCCTATGATGCGCGCTTCAAGCAGCACCCCATGGGCAATCTGCATGGCTTTGCCGGCTTTGACCGCATCCGCGAAATGGAAGCCGAGTTCCTGCCCGCAGAAGCGGCGGAGAAATATCAAGGTGGCCTTGGCTATGCGCCCAAGGCAGCGGAGTGATTGGCTTCAACGATCAACAAGCAAACGGAGCGAAACAATGGATGGCACCCCGAAACTCGCCTGCCCCTGGGACCGCACAGAGGAATCCCTCGGCAATGTCGTTGAATTGCAGCATGTCAATCTGCAAGTGCCGGATCAGTTGAAGGCGACGGCGTTCTACATCAGCGCGCTTGGTCTGACGCGTGACCCGTATCTGATGACGGGCATTGATAATATGTGGGCCAATGCCGGCATCAGCCAATTCCATTTGCCGACCGGCCCGGCGCAGGTATTGCGCGGCACCACGGGCCTTGTGCTGCCGGATCGCGCGCAGTTGCTGCATCGGTTGGATCGCGCGCGGCGCTGGTTGGAAGGCACGCAATACAGTTTCTCTGAGGCTGAGGATCATGTGGATGTGACCTGCCCCTGGGGCAACCGCATGCGCTGCCACGCGCCGGATGCGGAAAAGCTTGGCCGCATCACGCTCGGCATGCCCTATGTGGAATTTGATGTGGCGCATGGCACGCTGCCTGGCATGGCGCGCTTCTATGAACAGATCATCGGCACCAGCACGGCGATGCGCGATGGCGCGCTTTATGTGCGCGTCGCGCGGGAGCAATTCCTGATCTTCCGCGAAACCGATAAGCCGCAACCCGCCTTTGATGGCCATCACATCCAACTGGCTTTTGTGGATTTCGGCGGCATCTACAAGCGGCTGAATGAACGCGGGCTGATTTCACGCGAAGACAGCGCGCATCAATACCGCTTCATCAAGGTAGTGGACCCGGATGATGGCCGCGTGCTGTTTGAAGTGGAACATGAAATCCGCAGCATGACGCATCCGCTGTTCATGCGCCCGCTGGTCAATCGCAATGCGGCGATCACCAATAACTACTACGCTGCGGGCAATGAAGCGGCGGTCTGGGCCATGCCGCCGGCCTGATCAGTCGTTTTGCAGCGCCGCCCCTGCCGCCAAGGGCGCGAGCGGCGCGGCGAGCGACACCCCCGCCCCCAGCAGCAGCAGAAAGGGGGCGGCGGAAAGCCCGGCGCTGGCGGCTTCAATCGCCGCCGCGCCGAAGATCACGGCAGGGATCGCCAGCGGCAGCACCAGCAGCGGCAGCAGCACGCCGCCCCGCCGCGCGCCGAGCGTCAGCGCCGCGCCCAAAGTGCCAAGCAGCGATAGCAATGCAGTCGCCAAGGCAAGTGCCACCATCGCCACGCCCCAGGCTTCCACGGGAAGGTTCAACATCGCGGCAGCGATGGGCGTCGCCGCAATCAGCGGCACGCCCGTGGTCAGCCAATGGCCCAACGCCTTGGCTACCGCCAGCGCGCTGCGCGGCAAGCCCGACAGCAGCAATTGATCGAGCGAGCCATCCTCAGCCTCCGCCCCGAAAAGCCGATCCAGCGGCAAAAGCGCGGCCAATAGCGCGGCGGCCAGCAGCGCACCGGGGGCTAACCGCGCCAGGGTTTCCGGCGCCGGCCCCACGCCAAAGGGGAAAAGGGCGGCCACCAGCACGAAGAACAGCACCGCCGCCAGCGTATCCGCCGGATGACGAATAGCGAGCTTCCATTCCCGCCCCAGCACCGCAAGGAAGGCGCCAAACACACCGCCGTTCATAGCTTCAACTCCGCCGCATCCGGCAGTGGCAAGGGCAAATGGGTCGCGGCCAGAATGGCGCCGCCCGCCGCACGGTGCCGCGCCATCAGCGCGCCAAGCCGGGCGACGGAAGCCGCATCCAGCCCCAGGCTTGGTTCATCCAGCAGCCAAAGCCGCGCCGGGGCCAAAGCAAGCCGCGCCAAAGCCAGGCGGCGCCTTTGCCCGGTGGACAGCGCCCGCCCCGGCAGGGAAGCCAGCGCCCCAAGGCCAAGTGCCTCCAAGGCCGGCGTCACTTCCCCGCCCCAAAGCGCGGCATAGAAGGCCAGGTTTTCCGCCACCGTCAGCGCCGGCTTCAGCGCATCCTGGCTGGAGACATAGCGGAGCCTCAGCGCATGGCCCACCGGGTCCCTGCGGGCGGGGGCGCCTTCCAGCAGCACCTCACCCTCGGCGGCGGGCAGCAGCCCGGCGATCACGCGAAGCAGGCTGGATTTCCCCGCGCCATTGGCGCCAGTCAGCAGCAGCGCGCCACCCGCCGGGACCGAGAAACTCAGCCCGGCGAAAATCGCCCGATCACCGCGGATGCAGGCAAGGTCCAGCACGTCCAAAATGGGTTGCCCCGCCGCCAAATCCGCCCCCTCGCCAATGGACCATATCACGTCCTCATGCTTTAAAGCCGCGTTCAGCGCGGTCACGCAAGGCCAGCGCGCTTGAGGAAGGGTAATCAGCCATGCGGATGATCGGGCAAGACAGCCTGAAGACCCGTCGCACGCTCAGCGTGGACGGCAAGACCTATCATTATTTCAGCCTGCCCGAAGCGGCGAAGAGCATCGGCGACATTTCGCGCCTGCCCTATAGCCTCAAGGTGCTGCTTGAGAATGTCCTGCGCTTCGAAGATGGCCGTTCTTACACTGTTGATGATGCGAAGAAGATCGCCGAATGGGTGAAGGATGGCCGTTCCGACAAGGAAGTGCCCTTCCGCCCCGCGCGCATCCTGTTGCAGGATTTCACTGGCGTGCCCGCCGTGGTGGATCTGGCCGCGATGCGCGATGCGCTGCTTGGCCTGGGTGGTGACCCGCGCAAGGTGAACCCGCTGGTGCCCGTGGACCTCGTGATTGACCATTCGGTGATGGTGGATGTCTCCGGCACCGGCAATGCGCTGAAGCAGAATGTGGATATCGAATTTGAGCGGAATGGGGAGCGTTACGAATTCCTCCGCTGGGGCCAGGAAGCCTTCAATAATTTCCGCGTCGTGCCGCCCGGCACCGGCATCTGCCACCAGGTGAACCTGGAATATCTGGCGCAGGTGGTTTGGACCGCGACGGATACCGGCGATGTCTTTGCCTTCCCCGATTCCTGCTACGGCACGGATAGCCACACCACCATGGTGAATGGCCTTGGCGTGCTGGGCTGGGGTGTTGGCGGGATTGAAGCGGAAGCCGCCATGCTCGGCCAGCCGATTGCCATGCTGATCCCCGATGTCATCGGCTTCAAGCTGACCGGTTCGGTGAAGGAAGGTGTCACCGCCACCGATCTGGTGCTGACGGTGACGCAAATGCTGCGCAAGAAGGGCGTGGTTGGCAAGTTCGTTGAATTCTTTGGCCCCGGCTTGGCGCATCTGCCGCTCGCGGACCGTGCCACCATCGGCAATATGGCGCCGGAATATGGCGCGACCTGCGGCTTCTTCCCGGTGGATGACACGACGCTGGAATATCTGCGCCTGTCCGGCCGTGATGAGCATCGCATCAAGCTGACGCGCGACTATCTGAAGTCGCAGGGCATGTTCCGTGAGGAAGGCATGCCCGATCCGGTCTTCACCGATACGCTGGAACTTGACCTCAGCACGGTGGAACCTTCCTTGGCCGGGCCGAAGCGCCCGCAGGATCGCGTGGCACTCAGCAATGCCGCGCCGGCCTTCCTCAAGGATCTGGCGGCGGGCACCATGGGTGTGCCGGGGGATCAGGCGGATCTGCGCGTGCCGGTGGAAGGGGCCAATTATGACCTCGGCCATGGCGATGTGGTGATTGCCGCCATTACGTCCTGCACCAATACATCGAACCCCTATGTGCTGGTCGCTGCCGGCCTGGTGGCGAAGAAGGCAGTGGAAAAGGGCCTGACGGCGAAGCCTTGGGTGAAGACTTCCCTCGCGCCCGGTTCCCAGGTGGTGACGGAATATCTGAACAAGGCAGGGCTGACGCCGCATCTGGATGCGCTTGGCTTCCAGACCGTGGGTTATGGCTGCACCACCTGCATCGGCAATTCCGGCCCGCTGCCGGATGCCATTGTAGACGCCATTGAAAACAACAAGCTGGTCGGCGTTTCGGTGCTTTCGGGCAACCGCAACTTCGAAGGCCGCGTGCATGCCAATGTGCGCGCGAACTACCTGGCTTCTCCGCCGCTGGTGGTGGCCTATGCGCTTGCTGGCACCATCCGCAAGGATTTGACGAAGGAGCCGATCGGCACGGGCCGCGATGGCCAGCCGGTTTACCTGAAGGATATCTGGCCGACGCAGAAGGAAGTGAACGACACGGTTCACGCTGCTGTGACGCGTGAGATGTTCCAGGAACGCTATGGCGATGTCTTCAAGGGCCCGACGCAATGGCAGGCCATTCGCGTGGAAGCGGGCAGCGATACCTATCGCTGGAATTCGGGCAGCACCTATGTGCAGAACCCGCCTTACTTCGAAGGCATGACCGCCGATCCGAAGCCAGTGGGCGATGTGAAGGGGGCGCGCATCCTGGCGCAACTCGCTGATTCCATCACGACGGACCACATTTCTCCGGCGGGGAATATCCGGAAGGCGTCGCCTGCCGGTGAATATCTGCTGGAACACCAGGTGCGTCAGGCGGATTTCAACAGCTATGGCGCGCGGCGCGGCAACCA
>JADCGG010000011.1 GCA_020249125.1 Roseomonas sp.
AGCCCAAGAATGTAGGACATGAAACGCCAGCGCCATTCATCCGGCATTTCAAAAATATGGCGCATAAAGCCGGCAAAGGTCAGCCAACGATAGGGCTGGATGATCATGGGATCGGCACGGCGGCAGAACAGGTGCACCTCTGCCGCCCCGGCCTCCAACGCCATTGCAGCATTGTCAAAGGCCGAGGCCCCCGCCCCCAGGACCGCCACCACGCGGCCCTTCAACGCTGCGAAATCAATCGCATCCGCGCTATGCGCGCGCATCTCCGCCGGCAAGGCGCGCAGGAAATCGGGCATCCACCATTCGCCAACGCCTTCCTGCCCTGTCGCCAGCACCACCTTGCGCGCCAGATAGGGCCCGGCTGAGCTTTCAACCCGCAGACAGGGCAGCCCATCATCCGTGCGCGCAGGCGAAATGCGCCCGGCATCCACGCCGTTCTGCACTGGCAGGGCCAGCACACGGCGAAGCCAATTCAAGTAATCCTGCCAGGCTTCGCGCGGGATCATGCGCATGGAAGCGAAATGCGCCGCGCCGAATTGCGCCTCATGCCAAGCCTGATAGGTCAGCGACGGTATGCCCAAATCCGGCCCGTTTTGATCCTTCCAGGATCGCAAGGTCGGCATCCTGGCATAGGTAACCCAGGGGCCTTCCTTGCCCTCCGGCGCGCGGTCCAGCAGCAGAATATTGCTTACTTTGTCACGCTTCAGCGCATGCGCCACTGCCAGACCGCATTGCCCCGCGCCGATGATAAGGCAATCCAGCACCGGCGCACCGCCGCTCGTTTTGGCCTCAAGCCAGGCGGCGCGCGGATGAGCCACCATTTCCAGATCGCGGCGGATATCGGCTTCAAGCTCGGTCAGGTTGCGCGGGGCCGGCATGCGGGAAGGCTCCTTTCGTTTGGGGGCAAGCATCCAGGATTCCGGTCCCGGATGCAAAAGCATGGCCAAACCCTATGTGAGGAGCATGCAGGGCCATGTTTTCGCCCTATCTCGGCTGTTATCAGGACCCTTCCAATCCCTTGAGGCCCCGCCTTTGTCCCAGGACCCGCCCGCGCTTTCCATCGTCGTCCCCGCTTACAACGAGCAGGAGGTGCTGCCCCAATTCCATGCGCGGCTGGCAGCGGCGCTGACGGACATCGGCCTTTCTTGGGAGGTGGTTTATGTGAATGACGGGTCGAAGGATGGCACGCTTGCCGTTATGCTCGGCCTTCAGGCGCAGGATCAGCGTGCCTCTGTGCTCAATCTCAGCCGCAATTTCGGTAAGGAGATTGCCCTCACTGCCGGGCTCGATCACGCCCGCGGCACGGAAGCGGTGGTGGTGATTGACGCCGATTTGCAAGACCCGCCGGAGGTTATCCCTGACCTGATCGCCGCCTGGCGCCGGGGCTTTGATATCGCCTATGCGCAGCGCAATACCCGCGCCGGCGAAACCTGGCTGAAAAAGGCGACCGCGGCGGCGTTTTATCGCCTGATGCAGCGCATCAGCGGCAAGGTGCATCTACCCCCCGATACCGGCGATTTCCGGCTGATGAGCCGCCGCGCCTTGGATGCGCTGCTGAAACTGCGTGAACAGCATCGCTTCATGAAGGGGCTTTTCGCCTGGATCGGCTTTCCCGCCATTGCCGTGCGCTATGATCGCGCGCCGCGCGCCGCCGGCACCACCAAGTGGAATTATTGGAAGCTGTGGAATTTTTCGTTGGAAGGCATCACTTCCTTCACCGTCGCACCGCTGAAAATCGCGACCTATATCGGGCTGATCACGGCGATTGGCGCCTTGCTTTATCTGGCGCAATTGATCTTCCGCACCATTTTTTTCGGAAATCCTGTCGCCGGCTATCCAAGCCTGCTTGCCGCGACACTGTTCCTGGGTGGCGTGCAGATGATGATGCTTGGCATCATTGGCGAATATCTCGGGCGCATTTTCAACGAAACCAAGGGCCGGCCGCTTTACCTGGTGGAACGCTATCTGCCGGGCGATAGGGCGTGACGCGAAAGCCCTTGCATGCTTGGGCCGGGGCCGCGGCTTCGGTGCTGATCGGCTGGGCGGTGATTGCCTATGCTTTCGGGCTGCATATCCTGCCACCCTGGAATACCGGCTGGATGTTGAGCGGCATGATCGGCCCTGACCCGGTGCAATATTGGCTGGGCTGGAGCTTCTTTCGCCGCGCGCCCTGGTCCTGGCCCCCTGGCCTCAACCCGCTTTGGGGGCTGGAGGTCAGTTCCTCCATCTACTACGCGGATGCGATTCCGCTGCTGGCGTTTTTCTTCAAGGCGATCAGCCCGGTGATCGAGGTTTCGCAATATTGGGGGCTTTGGATTTATGGCTGTGCTGCGCTGCAAGCTTTCATGGCGTGGCGCATCATTGGCCTTGCAACGGACGAACCCTTGGCGCGGGTCGCGGGTGCGGCGCTATTCGTGCTGCAACCAACCATGCTCGCGCGCATGGGCGGGCATTTCGCACTTTCGGCGCATTTCCTGCTGCTGATGGGGTTCTGGCTTTGCCTGACCCAAACAGCAAAAAGGCGCTGGCTGGCCTGGGCGGGTTTGCTGGTCGCGACCGCGCTGATCCATGCCTATCTGCTGCCCATGGTGGCGGCACTTTGGACTGCGGATTTCCTGGCGCGGTGGCTGGATGGCACCAAACCCAGCGGGCTGATTGCGGAAGTCGTGACTATCTTCGCCCTGGTGGGTGCAGCGCTTTGGGCGGGCGGCATGTTCATGCTGGGCGGTGGTTTTGGCGGAAGCTGGGGCGG
>JADCGG010000110.1 GCA_020249125.1 Roseomonas sp.
CAGCATGGCGCGCGCGCCGCCGCGGCCTTCCTCGGCGGGTTGGAAAATGAAATGCACGGTGCCGGCGAAATCACGCTTCTTCGCCAAGATCTCCGCCGCACCCAAAAGCATCGCGGTATGCCCATCATGCCCACAGGCATGCATCTTTCCCGCGTGTTGCGACGCATAGGGAAGGTTCGTCATTTCAGTCAGCGCCAGCGCATCCATATCTGCACGTAGCCCAATCGCGCCCTGGCCGGGACCGCTACCGCGCAGCGTGCCCACCACACCCATGCGGCCAACACCTTCCACGGTTTCTATGCCCAGGCTGCGCAAGCGTGCGGCCACCATCGCGGCGGTGCGCGTTTCTTCCATGCCCAATTCCGGGTGGGCGTGGATGTCTTTTCTGATGGCGATCAACTCAGGCAGGATGAGCGCGATTTCCTGCATCAGGGGGTGGTCTGTCATGTGGCTTCTCTTTTCTTGCTGATCACATCATGAACGCGGCAGGGCTTCGCGTTCAACGGGTTGCGGCTGGCTCTCACCAGGGGCGGCCACCAATTGCAGCCAGGCGCGCAAATGCCGCCGCAGCTGAAACTCGAATTCGACATTCATATCCTGCCCGGCCAATTTTACCACTCGTTCGGCGAGTGCCGCGCGTTCGGTATCGTCGCGCGTGGGGCCGGTGACCTCTCGTCTCACTTCGGCGGCGGCAGAGGCAAGCACCGCATCCTCCGCCGAGATGATTTCCACCTGACAGCGCATGATACAGCGAAAAACCTCCGATGCGGGGCTGAAGGTGCCGGCGGCGCTGACCGTTTCGCGCGTCAGTCGCGCGGTTTGAATGACGAAGCGCGCCGTACCAGGGCCACCCGTAGCACTCAGGCGATCATGTGCCATGCGCAGCATCACATCTGAAGGCAGCAATGGGGCGGGCTGTTGCACCATCAGCGCCGTGCCACTTTCAGCTTCCTTGATCTCCAGTGTGCCGACCTTGAGCCGAAGTGGCGTCAAATGCCCATAGCTCGGCGGCCCTGGCGGCACGAAAGGCCCCGCCGGCTGTTCATTGGCGCAGCCGGCCAGAAAGGGAAGGGCGAGCAAGGCGCGGCGTTTAGTCAGCACAGCCATGGTCAATTCCCTGCCTCGCGCGCCGGCAGCGTGTTGCGATCAAACCGGAAATCGTAATTGCAGAATTCGCAGGTCATGGTGATGGTGCCCTCATCGGCCATGTGGTCCAGATCATCGGTGCTGAAACCACCAAGCACATTCAGCAATCTTTCGCGCGAACAGCGGCAGCCGTAAGATAGCGGCTTTGGCCGATCAAGCCGCAGGCCCTCAGCATGGAATAGCCGATGCAGCAATTGTTCACCTGAAAGCGTATCATCCAGCAATTCCTCATTGCTGATGGTCCGCGCCAGAATGGTCGCGGTCTGCCAAGCTTCCTGCTGCTGTTCATGATCCATCTGCTGATCGAGCCATCCGGCGCCGGCCACGCGTTCCATCAGGAGCGCTGAAGCCCGCCAGCCATTGGGCGTTTCCGCGCAAGCGAGTTTCACATAGGTATCAAGTTGTTCCGAATTGCGGAAATACTCGCCGGTCATGTCGGTCAGTGTTTCGCCTTCGATCGCGACAATGCCCTGGTAGCGATCCATATCGGGCCCCTGGTCACAGGTGAAGGCCAGATAGCCCTTGCCGAGCAAGGATGCGGCGTTCGGCGCCTCAAGCCCTGTCAGCCTTTCCGGGTTGACCTTCGCATAGC
Source organism: Roseomonas sp. (assembly GCA_020249125.1). GTDB lineage: Bacteria > Pseudomonadota > Alphaproteobacteria > Acetobacterales > Acetobacteraceae > Neoroseomonas. Next base: position 1,739 of record JADCGG010000110.1, read on the forward strand.
CGCGCAAGGCGCCGGCATTGGTGCAATCGGCCAGGAATAGCGAAACCGGGCCATCGCCCTTGGCCCGCAGGCTGAAGGAACCTTCGAATTTCAGCGCCGCCGCCAGACCTGCCGTCAGCGCCATGGCCTCACCAGAAAGCTTCGCAATCGCCGGTTGATAACCATGCCGCGCCAGCAAAGCATCCGCCAAAGGCCCAAGCCGTACGAGCCTGCCACGCACCGGCCTTTCATCCAAATGAAAGGGCAGAATGGCCCTGGGCACCACCAGATCGGGCACGGGTGGTCGGCCAAAGGCGTCAAACATTTGGCCATCGGCCTGTTCCGGTATTTGCGACACGAGACTTCCTTGCAATGAATCGGGCGACGCTAATTTTGGGTCGCCCCTTCCCCTTTTCATCAATCGGGGGCAGTTATAGCCAAAATCCGGGGGTGGTGTCTTGGCTGAAATCTGGGAGTCCTGGGGGCACTACGCCTATCTGGGATCTTTTATCTGGGCGTTTTTTGAAGGTGAGACTTTCGTTCTGGCGGCCTCCGCGCTGGGAGCGGCGACTGGCGCCGTGAACCCGTGGTGGCTGCTTTTGTCGGTATGGTTCGGGTCATTTTTGGGCGATCAAACTTGGTTCACCCTGGGCCGACGCTACGGCCCGCGCGTGGTGCGCCGTATCAAGGGCGCCGAGGAAAAAGTCGCCCGCGTGAACGTGCTACTGCACCGCTATGGCACTTGGTTCATCCTGAGTTTTCGTTTCCTCTATGGCATCCGCAATGTTGCCTCTGCTGCCTGCGGCTTGGCTGGACTTAATTGGGGTCGGTTTGCCATCCTCAATTTCATCGCCGCCGGCATTTGGGCCAGCAGCTTCGTCGCTGCCGGCTGGTTTCTGGGCGCGCTGATTGGGCCTGAAAGGCTCGGCTGGGCCATTGCGGGCGTCGCTTTGGCGGCACTGCTTTTCTTCATCATCCGGCAATGGCGCCGGCGGTCCGCAAAGGCGAAGGCGAAGGCGGAAGCCGCCTGAGTGCATAAGGCAGCGGGGCAAAAGCTTCCCCTCTGCCCTGTTTTTGTAGCAGAGGCGTTCCCTTTCGCCTCAAGTAAAACAAGAATTTTCCGAGGCTTGTGCCGCGCCCCGCACCGCGCGACGATAGACGCTTGAAGTTGCAACATCAGGCATGGTGATCGGCATGGGTGGAACGGGGCATGTGGTGGATGGTCTGGCTGGCGCCATCGGCAATACGCCCCTGATCCGCCTGAAGCGCGCCAGTGAAATCACCGGCTGTGACATTCTGGGTAAGGCGGAATTCATGAACCCAGGAGGTTCGGTGAAGGACCGCGCCGGGCTTGGCATCATCATGGATGCCGAAGCGCGCGGCGCTTTAACACCCGGCCAGCCCGGCACGATTGTGGAAGGCACGGCCGGCAATACTGGCATTGGCATTACGCTTGTCGCCAATGCGCGCGGGTATCGCAGTGTCATTGTGGTGCCTGAGACGCAAAGCCGCGAAAAGCTCGATTTTCTGCGCATGATCGGCGCTGACCTGCGGCTGGTGCCGGCCAAGCCATTCTCGGACCCTGGCAATTATGTGCATTACAGCCGCCGTCTCGCTGAGGAGCTTGGCGCGGTTTATGCCAATCAATTCGACAACCTTGCCAATCGCGCCGCGCATGAGGCCACAACGGGGCCGGAAATCTGGGATCAAACTGGCGGACAGATTGATGCCTTCACCTGTTCCTGCGGTACGGGCGGCACGCTGGCTGGTATTGCCCGCGCGCTCAAGGCACGCGGCCCGAAAACGCGCATTGTGCTCGCCGATCCCATGGGCAGTTCGCTCTATTCCTGGGTCAAAACCGGCGAATTGAAGCCCGAGGGGTCTTCCATCACTGAAGGCATTGGCCAGGCCGCGCGCGTGCCGGGCAATCTGGTGGGCGACCGCGCGCTGATTGATGACGCCGTGCAGGTGACGGATGAGGAAGCGCTGACCCAGGTGTTTGACCTGCTGGTGCAGGAAGGCATTTGCCTTGGCGGGTCTGCGGGCTTGAATGTTGCCGCCGCCATCAAAGTAGCGCGCCAATTGGGGCCTGGGCATCGCGTGGTGACCATTCTGTGTGATGGTGGTGCCCGCTATCAATCCAAGCTGTTCAATCCGGAATTCCTGCGCGAACGCGCCCTACCCATTCCGCCCTGGCTTGCATGAGGGCAGCAGGGTGATCAGGGAAACGCTTGAACTTGGCCGCAGCATCCGCGCGCGTGATCCCGCGCGGCCTTCCTGGCTTGAGACGATCTTCTGTTATGCCGGGCTGCATGCGGTGCTCTGGCATCGGCTGGCGCATTGGCTGTGGCGGCGCGGCTGGCGCGGCGCGGGGCGGCTTGTTTCACACCTCAGCCGCTTTCTGACCGGCATTGAAATCCACCCCGGCGCGCAGCTTGGCCGACGCTTTTTCATTGACCATGGCATGGGCGTGGTGATTGGTGAGACAGCCGAGATCGCCGATGATGTGCTGATCTATCATGGTGTGACACTTGGCGGACTTTCCGGCAGCCCAGGGAAAAGGCACCCAACGATTGAAGCGGGCGTTTCAATTGGCGCCGGCGCGCAGGTTCTGGGACCTATTACGGTCGGCAAGGGGGCAAGGATTGGCGCCAATGCAGTGGTAACGCGGGATGTACCGCCAGAATGCACTGTGGTTGGCATCCCCGCCCGTCCACCGGCGGGTTCGACCTGCGCGGACCCCTTTCTGGGCTATGGCCTTAGCAATACTGAGGATGATCCGGTGGGCGACCAGATCGTGGCGCTGCGCGCGGAGGTGTTGGGGCTGCGCGCGCGGTTGTTGGAGATGGAAAAGCGTAAGCCTGATAGTCCCTGACGCTTGCGTGGCGGTGTCCGTTGCGCCTGGTCATGGCTTGGCCTGTCTCCGGTAAAGTCCTATGCATTTTTCCAGCAAATCGCCCCTTCCTTATGAATGTTGAGCAATAAGCCTGGAGCCGCGTATGACGGAACAAGAGCGCTTGAGCGCGATGATGGAGGACGGGGTTGCCCTCCGTCGGCACTTGGCGACCACTATGGCGCCTTGGGTATTTGAGGCCATTGACCTTTGCGAGTCGGCGCTCCGGGGAGGTGGCAAGCTGTTTTTTTGCGGCAATGGCGGCAGCGCTGCCGATGCGCAACATTTGGCGACGGAGTTATTGGTGCGCCTCAGATCACGGGTGGAGCGGCCTTCCTGGCCAGCCATTGCGCTCACGCTCGATCCTGCTGCCCTGACCGCTGGGGGTAATGATTACGGGTTTGACGATGTTTTCGCGCGGCCCCTTTCGGGACTTGGCCGGCGCGGTGACGTGCTGTTTGGCATTACCACTTCCGGGCGCTCAGCCAACGTCGTCAAGGCGCTTGAGGTGGCACGCAGTATGGGTATTGGCACAATTGGATTTTTGGGCGGTAATGGTGGCAATGCTGCGGCCCTTTGTGATGTGGCGCTCATTGTGCCGAGCATGGAGACTGCGCGGATTCAGGAAGCGCATATCACGCTTGGCCATGCGATCCTGGAATTGCTTGAAGATCGGCTGATCAGGACATGACGATTCTTGTGACGGGTGCTGCAGGTTTCATCGGCATGCACGTTGCCGAAGCATTGCTGGCGCGTGGTGAAAAGGTGATTGGGCTTGATAGCCTGACACCCTATTATGATCTGTGCTTGAAAAATGCACGGCGGGATCGATTATTGGCCCAGCCGTATTTTTCCTTCCAACAAGTGAATATAGCTGATCGTGCTGCGGTGGCGGCAATGTTCAAAAAATACCCTGATGTGACGAGGATCATTCATCTGGCTGCGCAACCGGGTGTCAGGCATTCGCTTATTGATCCCTATAGCTATATCGAAGCGAATGTGATGGGGCATCTTGTGATGCTGGAGGCAGCGCGGGCGTTGCCGCGGCTGGAACATTTTCTCTACGCGAGTTCGTCTTCGGTTTATGGTGGCAATAAGGAATTGCCCTATCGTGAGGTGGATCGTGTGGATCACCCGGTTTCGCTATATGCCGCGACGAAGCGCGCGGATGAATTGATTAGTGAGGCCTATGGCCACATCTTTGGCTTGCCCCAAACGGGCCTTCGATTTTTTACCGTTTACGGGCCTTGGGGGCGGCCTGATATGGCGCCGTGGCTGTTCGCAGATGCGATTCTCTCGGGTCGGCCGATCACTTTGTATGAAGGTGGGCGCTTGAGGCGCGATTTTACCTTCGTGGAGGACATCGTCGCCGGTGTCTTGGGTGCGCTCGACCATCCGCCTGTTGGCGGGACGCCTCGGCTTCTGAACATCGGCAATCATCGCAGCGTCGAGGTGCGGCGCTTTGTTGCGGTGTTGGAGGAGAGTCTGGGGCGTAAGGCCACGATTCGGGACGCTCCGCGCCCGGCGACGGATGTGGCGGAGACCTTTGCGGACGTCAGCGCAATCCAGGCTCTCTGCGGGTTTGAGCCGAAAACGCCGATCGAAATTGGCGTGCCGCGCTTCGCCGCCTGGTTCCGGGATTGGGTAGCCGCTTGACGTGTATGTGTGATGGTACTAGAAGCCCGTTCACCGACGGGTTGTCGTGTTTTTGGGCTTGACTGGCTGTTTTGTATTGGCTAGTGTGTTTGCCCTGCCGATGATTGTGGTGGTTGAGGGGCCGACGAATTGGGATGCCGTAAGGTGTTCTTTTGCTGGTTCTTTTTTTGTTGTTTGATAATTGC
>JADCGG010000111.1 GCA_020249125.1 Roseomonas sp.
AGTGGCGCCACTTCGGGTGAGAGCAGGTCGAGGCGCTGCGCGGCAAGCCAGCGCTCGCGCAACAGCAATTCCGCATCGGTGAGATCGGCAACAGGCGCTTCCAGCCTGAGCAGCGCCATGGCCTCACGCAGCTTGCCGGCGGCGCCCAATACTTCGACTAGGCGAAGCTTGGTGATTTCACCGGGTGGCGCTGGTGCTTGGAGTGGTAGCTTTTCCACCACCGGCGCGGACACCGCTTCCGGCGGCGCTGGCGACGGGATGATCTCCACCACCTCCATGCCACCCGCCGCGACAATGGCTTCGACCAACGGATGCTCGACCGGGCGGGGTTCGCCGACACTGAACCGATGCGCTTCCAGGGCGGCGGCATGGGCTGCCACACGCTCGGCAAGATCAGTGCCGAAGGCTTCGATGACCTCGGCGGGGACGCGGAGTGGCGCGAGCATGTCCGATGTTTTCTCGGGATGCTCCACGCCCCCGGCAATGGAATCCTGCGCGTTACTGTCGCTCATTGGCTTGTCCCTGCTGAATGAGATTGTCCTGCGGGCTGGCGCGGCACGTCGCGCGCCACATTGCCCTCACGCCCCGGCGAAAAGCGCCACGCTACAAATCAGCGCGGGCGGCATATTGGCTGAGGCGCCGCCGGCGAAATTCTGCACGGCAATCCCCGTCGCGGCGGCGCCAATGCTGATATTGGTCGCAGCACCAGCCGTTGTTTCGCCGCGCCAATCCAGATTCTGGAAATTGTCCGAACCAGCATTCACGCCGCCACCGAAACTCGCGTTGTTCGCCGTGCGGATGCCATGCAAATGCCCCGGATCGTTCACGCCATGGCCATGCGTTGGATCGGTGACGCCATGACCATGGGTGCCCGTCCGTTCATCGCCGCCAACCGCACCCAGGCTGCCACCCGCTATGCCGGAAACAGCATTGGTGATGCGGCCCGCCGCCACGCCGCCGAGATTATCCAGCGCAAACAATCCCCGGCCCCGAACATCCGGCGTACCAAAGCTGGTCGCACCATCGCCCGCGCCATAGGTGGTGCCGATCGCGGCAAACAGCGCGGCATAGCTGCTGCGCGAGAGGTTCTGCCCATTGGGCCAGACGCACAGCGGCGGCAGGCTCGCCCCGGCAACCTGCACATATTCACCGATCAGGCGGCCATAGCCATGGATCATCGCGGTCCAGGCCGCGCCATGGCGTTTGATTTCCGCCGTCATGCCCGCAGGCAAGGTGAGGACGGCCTGGCCATTGATGGTCTCGCTGGCATTCGGGTCAATCGTCAGCACCGCCGCGCCGGCGTTACGCACCAACCAGCCCGCACCAATGGGAACTGCCGCGACCGCCGGCAGGTTGAGTGTGGCAGCAGCAGCGCCGGAGAACACCACCGTATTGCCAATGTCTGCCAGCGCCAGGTTCGCCGTGCCGGAAATGGCAATCACCTCATGCGCGGCAGGATCCACCACGCAGAATACATCCTTGGTCCCCGCGGGCAGCGACACCAGGCCGCCCGAATTGGACGAGGCAAGGATGGTGGCGCGCGTCAGCGCCCCCGGCGAGCCGCCATCGAAATCGCCATAGCCGATCTCAAAGCCGGTGCTCCATTGAATGCAGTATTGAATGCGCCGCGCGGCGGCACCGAAGGCTGCCTGGAAACTGCGCGCATTGCTGGCGGCGGGGCTCAGCACCAGCGTGCCGGTGCCGGCGGTCTCAGAGCTCTGCTTGGCGCGATAGGCGATGATGGGCATGGGTCAAATCCGTCAGATGCTGGCGCGGGCCAGGATGGCTTCGTTCTGGGCGGTCAGGCGGCGAAGTTCCGACAGCAGGCTGCGCAGCACTTCCGTCTGCGCATTGCCTGTCGCGATCACCGCCAATTCCAACCGATCCGACCCCGCCACTTGCGCTTCAAGCAAAGCACCAAGATTGGCAGGGTCGCTGCCGGGTGCGGCATTGCGGAGCGTGCGCGCGACATCTGCGACAAGTTCCGCAAAGCTTGAGGAGATGCCGAGGAAGTCCTTCGCGATCGGCAGCGCGATCTGTGCCACGCGGGAAAATTCCGCGAGTTCTTCGGGCGTGGCACCATCCAGGAGCGGGGCCTGTGCTGCGGCAAGGCTGGACAATGCCGCGCCATAGCGCGCCTCCAACGGCAGGCCGCCCAGATCGCCCATGGTCAGGTTTTCTAGTAGGCCGCGCGAGATGTTCTGTAGCTGCTGGTCAAATTGCCGGATGACGGCAAGGCGTTCCTCGGCGATGGTTTGTTCCAGCGCTACGACGCGGCGGATATATTCCGCGCCGGTCTCCTCAAGCCCAAGCTGGAATAGCTGCTCACGAAAGGCGCGCAGTTCCGCCTCGGCGCGGAGATCGAATTGGCCGAGCGCCACACCACGGCCATCACCGGCAAGCGCCATGCGGCGAATACCAAGGCTGCGATCAATGATATCCAAATCCCGCGCGCGATCGGCTTCCAACTTGGCGATGCGCTCGGCACGCTGGGTATTCAGGTCCGCCTCGGACAGGCCGAGGTCCTTGGCTTTGGTGATGGCGTCATCGTAAGTCTTGGTGAGCGCGTCCATCGCCGCCTTAAAGGCGCTGGTCTTTTCGATTGCGCGGCCGAGCGGTTCGAACACCTGCGTCACGAAATCAGCGGCGGAAAGCGCTTCCTCAAGATCACCACCGCGCCCGGCGAGCGTGCCAAAGGCGGTCATCTGGTTCGTATTGTCGCTCCGCAACTGTCCGACCAGCGCGGTCATGGACAATTCGCGCGGCGAGCCAGACGCAGCACCAAAGCCCACCGCCGCCTGACCCGGTGCGGCAAAGGTTAGATTGCGCGCGGCGATTTGCTGGTTGATCGCGTCAAGCTGGCGCTGCACTTCGGCCACTGCGCCGCCCTGGTCCCAGCGCTTGCCGCGTGCGCCGGTGATGGTGAGCATCCCGGCATCATCCACGCCCAGAAACACATCACCGCCTGAACGCGCTGCCATGCCGCTCCGTGTCGGGCCGAACAAGCCGCCGGCAGTACCGCCAATGGCGCCACCGACCACCATGCCAAGCGGCCCGCCCACCAGAAAGCCAAGCCCCATGCCAAGCCCGGTGCCGATCAGCGTGCCCGGCATGGGATCTGCCGTACCGCGCAGGCTGCCGGAAATCGTGCCGCCCGCCATGCCAAGGCCGAACCCCATGGCACCCGCGCCAAGCAGATTGCCAAGCGTCACCGGCGCGGCGCTGGCGCCGCCACCGGCAAAGAACCCGGCCTCACCCGGCAGCGCGGTGCCGGCATAGAAACCGCTTTGCGTCGTGCCGAGTGCCACGCCCGGCGTATAGATCGGCGTCGCAAGCAGGCCGCCCGCGCCAGTCAGCCCGAGTGCCTCACCAAGCCCGCCAGCGCCACCGAACAGGCTACCGCCCATATTCAGGAATGGCAGCGGCGCAAAGCTGAACATGCCGGCTGAGGAGGCTGCGCCAATCGCTGGCGCCGCACCACCAGCCGGTACGCCGCCACCCATGGCGCCCATCAAGCTTGGCCGCGATGCGCCGAACACCGCATTCACCAGCGGATTGACGATGGCGAGCTTCGCCATGTCTGTCACCACGCTGGCAATCACCTGTCGCGCGATGGAGCCAAAATCAATCGCGGCACGCTTGCCCGCGGCAAAGGCATTCACCAGCCCATTGCCAATCCGATCCAGCGCATTCTCACCAATACTGGCAAAGGCCTCGCGGGAACGGCGGGCGAAATCCTCAGTCTCCTGCGCGGCTTTCGCGGCAGCTTCACGCGCCGCGCGCGCGGCAGGGTCAAGCTGCGCGATTGTGCGATTGTATTGATCCTGGGTGATGCGTGCCGCCGCCAGCGCCGCATCCAGCGCCTTGACCTGCTCGGCGTATTTCTCCTGCTCGGTGGCCGCACCTTCCACCAGCGATGTGCCGCGTTCCACCAGGCGCTGATAGGCACGGTCGGCCTCGGTCAGGCGTTCGGTGGCCGCGCGCGCATTCTCGGTGCGGTCAGTAAGACGTGCCAGCGCCTCGTCACGCTCCTTGTCGGCGGCGGTACGGAGCCGGGTGGCTTCCTCAGCCTCAATCGCGCCACGCGCGGCCAAGGCGTCAATCTGCTGCACACGCTCGGCATGTTCCGAGCGAATGCCGCGTTCCTTGTCGAGCGCCTTGTACAATTCCTCAAGCCGCTGCTGATCGGCGCGGCGTCCGGCGATGATGGCGCGTTGGCTGGCGGTATAGGCCTCGGCGTCACCGGCTTCCTGCGCCTCGCGTTCCAATTGGCTGCGCCGCGTGATGAAATTCTGCACATCACGCAGGGCGGCCTCACGCTCGGCGCGCAGGGTTTCCAGGTTGCGGCGCATGATGCCGCGCGTGCCGCCCGGCACGGCGGTTTCGGCAAGGGCTGCCTCGGCATTGGCAATTTGCTGGTCCAGCACCGCCAGCCGATCCCGGCTGCGGTCATAGCCCGCGCTGGCCTGTTCGATCGGCGTGCCCAACCCCGCCGCCATGCGCCCGCGATCCACCGCCGCTGCCGCCGCCTGCGCCGCACGCGCAATACCCTGAGAAAGCCCAAGCGCACGATCCAGATCCCCGGCAAAGCGCGACATGGCCTCGCCAAGGATGGAGAAAGCCCTTCCCATGGTCGGCGGCATTTTTTCGAATTCGGCATTGAGCGATTGCCCGGCACGAATGAGCGCCGGCATCACCACATCGGCGGTGAGCTTCCCTGCCTCGCCCATCTTGCGCAGTTCGCCAACGCTGGCGCCCAATTCGCGCGCCAGGGCCTCCGCCAGGGTTGGCATGTTCTCCAGCACCGAGCGCAGCTCATCGCCCTGCAACCGGCCCGAGGCCAAAGCCTGGCCAAGCTGCATGACGGTTGCGGAGGTCTCGGCTGTGCTGGCGCCAGCGATGATCCCGGCTTGCTGCACCGTGCGCACCAGGGCCAGCACCTGATCATTCGTGGCGCCGATCTCGCGCGCCGCGATCGCAAAGCGGGCAAAGGCATTGGCGCTTTCGCTAATGGCGACGCCCGTCTGCTGCGACAGCGCATAGAGGTTTTGGTAGACCCTTTCCGCCGCGCCGAAAGAACCTGTCGCAGCCTGCAGGCGCGCGAGGGATTCCGTCGCCTGATCGCCGGCGCGCGCAATGGCGCTGCCTGCCGCAGCCGCGCCCACTGCGACCGCCGCAATCGCTGCCGCCGCACCACCGGCGCGGCTTGCCACGCTGACAAAGGCGCTGCCGGTGCTGCCGAGGCTATTGCCGAGCGCGCCAAAGCTGCGCACCGCAGCGTCCGACGCCGTGGCAAAGCCGCGCATGGCCGGCTGCGCCTTGGCGCTGGCGCTATCAATCTGTTCCAGCGCGCGCTTGCCTTCGGCGCCGAGTTGTTCGAGCGAGCGGCGCACGGTCTCGGCATTCTCTGCCGAAAGCCGTATGGCGATGGTGCGGGCGGCGGTGCCACTCATGCGCTGCTCGCCAATTCAGCGGCGATGGCGCGTGCCAGCACATTGCCCGCGCGCCGGCGCACGCCCGCGACATCAAGCCGCTTTGCAAGCCGCACCTGGCGCATGAGAAAGAACATCGGGACAAACCCCTGGGCGAGCGTGGCACGGGCAAGGCGCTGCTGGCCGCGCCGATGG
>JADCGG010000112.1 GCA_020249125.1 Roseomonas sp.
GGGTTAAGGCCTATAACCTTTCCCAGGCTTCCGAAAATCGCATCCATGATGATGCAACCGCGCAACGCTTCGGCTTTACCGGCGGGCTTGTGCCGGGGGTGGAGGTTTTCGCCTATTGCTGCCACCCAGCCGTGGAGCGATGGGGGCGAGATTTCTTGCGTCGAGGAGAGATTTCCGCTGGCTTCCAAAAGCCTGTCTATGATGGGCGCATCGCAACCGTTACCGCGACGCCCGAAGCTGATGGTCTGGCGCTTTCGGTGGAAAGCGAAGGGATTGGCTGTGCCACCGGCTTTGCGCGCCTGCCGAAAACGCCGCCGGAAGAAGTGCATTTGGCTGATTGGCACGCCGCATCACCGCCCGAAACGCGCCCGAAGGCGAGTGATGAAAGCCTTGCCCCTGGGCTTTGGCTTGGCACGCGCGTGTTGGAACTTACACCGCAAGTGCTGGCCGATTATCTGCGCGATGTACGTGAAGCCGCACCGCTTTATGCTGAACACAGCATAGCCCATCCCGGCTTGGTGCTGCGCATGTGCAATTGGCTGCTCACGCAAAATGTCGTGCTGGGGCCTTGGATTCATATTGGCAGCAAGCTTCGCTTTCACGGTGAAGCGCGGCTTGGTGAAAGCCTGACCGCGCGCGGGCGCATTACCGCCAATATTGACCGCAAGGGGCATCGGATTGTCTCGATTGACGCGCTGGTGCTGGCGGATGGCGCACGCCCGGTGGCGCGCGTGACGCATGACGCAATCTGGCGCCCGCGCCAGGTGGCGGAGGCGGGGGGATGAGCTTCGCCATCCGCCCCATGGCGCCCACTGAAATTGGTTTGGCGTTGGATTGGGCCGCCGCTGAGGGCTGGAACCCTGGCCTTGCTGATGCCGCCTGCTTCCACGCCGCCGACCCCGGCGGGTTTCTTGTCGCTGTCTTGAATGATGCGCCGATTGGCTGCATTTCCGCGACCGATTACGGCGCTGCCTTTGGCTTTATCGGCTTCTACCTGATGCGCCCCGAATATCGCGGTAAGGGATATGGCATGGCCTTGTGGCGCGCAGCCATGACGCGATTGCAAGGCCGTGTCATTGGCCTGGATGGCGTGGTGGCGCAGCAGGCGAATTATCGGAAATCCGGTTTTGCGTTGGTGCATCGGAATATTCGCCATGGCGCCACGGCACCATCCTTGCCGCCATGGGCGGGGCGAGAACCCGTTGAGGCCACTTCCCTCCCCTTCGAGCGGATCGCCGCCTTTGATCGCGGCTTTTTTCCAAGCCCGCGCGATGCCTTTTTGCGCCAATGGCTGACCGCACCTGGCCATATCGCCCTTGTGCTGTTGGGCGCGAAGGGTGTGCAGGCCTTGGGCGTGCTGCGCCCCTGCCGGGAGGGTTCAAAAATAGGTCCCCTTTTCGCTGAAACGCCCGAAGCTGCGCGCGGGATTTTCGCGAGCTTGATCGCCCAGGCGCCGGCAGGGCCGGTTTTTGTTGATATTCCGGAACCGAATAGCGCCGCCATCAGCATGGCGCAGGATGCCGGCATGACGCCTGTTTTTGAAACCGCCCGCATGTATGCCGGCGCCGCACCAGACCTGCCCTTGGCGCAAATCTACGGTATCACCAGCTTTGAATTGGGCTGAGGCGCCTTACGGCTGCACCGTGCGCTGCAGCCTTTCCACCGCAAACCCTTCCCGCCGCGCCACCGCCACCGCCGCAGCGTAATCCGCTTCCGCCATCACCGGCGCACGCGACAGGATCCAAAGATAATCGCGACGCGGCGCACCCACCACGGCCCAGCGGTAGTCTGGATCAAGCCCGATAATCCAGTAATCGCCAAAGAAGGGCCAGAAGAAGCTGACGCGCAGCCGGTCATTGCCGGGGCTGGCGCTGCGCGCAATGGCGCTGGCGTTGCGCATGGCGCCATCCGCAACAGCATTGCGGCAGCGATTGAGCACATCCACCGCGCCATCGGGGCGAAGCGTATATTGCGCGGTCACGCCTTCACAACGCACGCGGCTGCTATCCTGAAAGCTGGTCGGGAAGCGCGCCGCTTCATGCCAAAGCCCGGCATAGCGGGAGAGGTCCACCTGTCCCACGGTTCGTGGCGTATTGGGGCCGGGCTGCGTGGCGCAAGCGCCAAGCGCCAGCAATGCAACAAGCAAAAGACGGCGCATCTTATTCCCCCGGAATGCTGCCCTTGGGCAGCGTCAACACGTGATCATAAATCGCCCCGGCAGTCGTGATCCATATATCATCACGCCGCGCGGTGATATGTTCCAGCGCGCGGCGCAAATGCCGCAGCCGATAGGGCTGACCCACCAGATAGGGATGCAGCGCAATCCCCATCACTTGCGGCAGGCCATCGGCGATCTGTCGGCGCCGTTCCTCAAAATCATCAATGACCATATCGGCAAAATACGCCGCACCATCCTTGCGCCCAACGATCGAGGGAATGTCATTCACCTCCTGCGGATAGGGAATGGCGAGCAGCTTGCCGGCGCGGGTCCGCATCCAGATGGGCGCATCATCGGCGCACCAATTGAGCGTATAGCGATAGCCGCCTTCCACCAGCAGATCAGGCGTGGTGCGGCTTTCCGCAATCCAGGGCGAAAGCCAGCCACGCGGCGCTTTGCCTTCATGTTTGGCGATGGCAGCGCTGCTTTCGGCGATTAGCGCGGCTTCCTCGGCTTCCGGCAGGATGGATTGGCGTTCCGAATTGGTCCGCCCATGGCCCGCGAATTCATCGCCACGCGCGCGATGTGCTGCCGCCAATTCGGGCGCGTAATCATATATGGCAGTATTGAGCAGCACGGTCGCTGGCAGGCGGAGTTCATCGAAGATTTCAAGAAGCCGCCAGGCACCCACGCGATTGCCGTAATCCCGCCAAGCATAATTCAGCACATCGGGCTGCGGCCCGCCGGGCGCCAATTCCGCGCCCAGGCCCTCGCCAAAGGCGAAATGTTCAAGATTGAGGCCAAGATAAACCGCAAGCTTCGCCCCGCCTGGCCAGGCATAGGGCACACGATCCCGCCAGGGGTGGTAGCTATAGCGTCCATGGCTTGGCAGCATTGCGGTGATCCTTTCGCCACCTTCTTTGGGGGCGCGCGCCGGCTTCGGCAAGGGTTCGGGGCTTGCTTGCCAGACCGCACCGGGCCAGCCTTCCCCCTGACCAGGAGAGGATCACATGAAAATCGGCGCCGCGATGTTCTTCACCGATTATTCCATGTTGCCCGGCGCGTTGGCCGTGGCTTTGGAAGAACGAGGCTTTGACAGTCTTTGGGCGCCGGAACATTCGCATATTCCGCTGGCGCGCAGTGCCGCCTATCCGGGCGGAGGCGCCCTGCCGCGCGAATATTACGACGTGATGGACCCTTTCGTGACCCTCACGGCCGCCGCAGCCGCCACGAAGACATTGCTGGTGGGTACAGGCATTTGTCTGGTGGTGCAGCGCGACCCGATCCAGACCGCCAAGGCGGTTGCAACGATTGATCATATCTCCGGCGGGCGCTTTCTGTTTGGTGTCGGCAATGGTTGGAATCAGGATGAGATCGAAAACCACGGCACCGTCTTCGCCACGCGCCACAAGCTGGCGCGCGAGCGGATTGAGGCGATGAAAGCCATTTGGACCGAAGCCCAGCCAAGCTATGCTGGCGAATTCGTCAATTTCACGCCGATGGAAACCGGTCCGAAGCCGCTGCAAAAGCCACATCCGCCGATCATTGTGGGCGGCGCCTTTCCCTGGGGGGCGAAGCGCGCGGTGCGCTATGGCGATGGCTGGATGCCGCATCGAGTGCGCAAGCATTACGCCGATGTCGGCGCGCTGATCCCGCAATTCCGCCAATTGGTCGCCGAAGCCGGGCGACGCGAAGAAGATTTGCCCATCACCATCTGGGGCGTGAAGGAAGATCGCGATGCGCTAATGGCGGATCGTGATCTTGGCGTGGCACGTGTGGTGCTAAGCCTTGCTTCCGCCAAGCGTGATGAGATTTTGCCCCAGCTTGATCGCTGGGCGGCGTTGATACGCGCAGTCGGCTAAAGCACTGTCTCTGCGGCAAGGCGCAGCGCTTGCTGCGTGGCACCCGTCAGCACCAGCGTATTCAGCTTGCCTTCCCGTGATGCGGCCTGCCAATCACGGAGCCGGGCGCGCACGCGATCCACAGGGCCGACCAGCGCGATTTCATCCACCAGCGCATCCGGCACCGCGGCAATCGCTTCCTTGCGATGCCCGGCCAGAAACGCTTTTTGAATCGCAGCGGCAGCATCCGGAAAGCCCAGGCGCTTGCAGTAATCATTGTAGAAATTCTTGCCCACCGCGCCCATGCCGCCGATATAAAGCGCCAGCTCCGGCTTCACGGAATCACGACAGGCTTGCAGATCATCGCCCACCCTGATTTTCGTATAGGGCGCGATGTCAAAATCACTTAAGGTTCGCGGCGTGGTTGCTTTCGCCATCCCCTCCAGGGTTGGCTTCACCACCAATTCCGCCTTTTCCGGCGACATGAAAATCGGCAAATTGCCATCGGCGATTTCACCCGCCAGCCGCATGCCGCCCGGCGTGATGGACGCACAATAGAAGCGCATCGGCTTGCCATGCAGAATGCTCTTCAGCGGCTTGCCGAGCCCTGTCGCATCCGGCCCATCATAGGGGATGCGATAATGCGTGCCGTGATATTCCAGTGGCCTTTCACGCGCGATGATGGCGCGCATGATGTCAATATATTCGCGCGTGCGCACAATAGGGCTGCCATAGGGCTGCCCATGCCAGCCTTCCACCACCTGCGGCCCGGAAGGCCCAACGCCACACAGGAAGCGGTCGCCAGACAATGATTGCAAGGTCAGCGCCGTTGAAGCCGCGCAAGCCGGGCTGCGCGCCGGCATCTGCATAATCCCTGTGCCGGCCTTGATCTTTGTGGTTTGCGCCAGCACCCAGGTGATGGGTGTGACCGCATCCGTGCCATAGCTTTCCCCGCACCACACCATGGAAAAGCCCAGCCGTTCGGCTTCAAGCACGGTTGCCATATCAATTGTGCCGGTCATGCCAAGCGTCATGCCAAGGCGCATGGGTCAGATCCTTTCCATGACGGAGGTGCGGAAGCTTTCCATCTGCCCCAGCAGTTTTTCGACACTGGAACCGAGGAAATTGAAATCAATCGCGCTGACACCAATTTCCCGCAGCGCATGGATATCGCCAATGATTTCTGCCGTGCTGCCGGAAAACAAGTGCCTTTCGCCATCGCCCGCATGCGCGGGCAATTCCGCGCCGAATTTCTGCACCCGTAGCGCGAGGCCGATTCGCGCGGGGTCTCGCCCGGCTTCGGCTGTCAGGCGGCGCAGCTTGGCGACCGCAGCCTTGTAACGGGCCAGGCTATCCAGCGGAAAAGCCGGGTTCGTGCCGATCGGATACCAGGCATCGCCCATCCGCGCGCTGCGCCGCAAAGCGGGGCCGCTTTCGCCGCCCACCCAAATGGGCGGGCCACCTGGCTGCACGGGCTTGGGTTCAAAGCTGATCTTGTCGAAGCGGACATGCTCGCCCTGAAAGCGCGGATCGGCCGCAGTCCATAATTCCCGCATCGCCAGAATATACTCATCCGTCACCTTGCCGCGTGCGGCGAAATCCGGCGCGCCCAGGGCTTCGAATTCCTCCTTCAACCAGCCCGCGCCAATGCCAAGCGTCAGGCGGCCATTCGAGAATATATCAATGGTGGACAGGATTTTCGCGGTCAGTACCGCCGGGCGATGCGGCACCACCATGACAGAGGTGACAAGGCGCAGCTTGCTGGTGCGCGCGGCGGCGAACATCACCTCGGCCAATTGCTCATGCCGCGCACCGCGCGCGCCGGCTGGGAATTCGCCATTATCCGAATAGGGATAGATGGCGTGAATATCGGTGGGGATCACCACATGGTCGCTGAAGGTGGCATAGGCATAGCCCATCGCCTCGCCCCCCTGAAGAAGCCGGGTAATCGCCTCAGGTGTCGCGAGCGGGCCGGCGGTTGGGGCGTTGAAACCGATCTGCATGCTGAGCCTCCCTTCCCCGCGCATTGCATCCGGCGCGGCCTTCCCACACGATGGGGCCGACGAGAGGAGGATGGCAAGGGTGCAGGACAGGCTTGAGACAATGGCGCTGGCGGATTTGATGGCCGAAGCTGCGGCGTTGCGCGATGGCGGGCATGGGCGCGTCATGTCCTATTCGCGGAAGGTCTTCATTCCGCTGACCAAGCTGTGCCGCGACGTCTGCCATTACTGCACCTTCGCCGAAAAACCGCGCCTGGGCCGCGCCGCGTATCTTTCGCCTGAGGAAGTACTGGCGATCGCCCGCGCCGGTGCCAAGGCGGGTTGTACGGAAGCGCTTTTTACGCTGGGCGATAAGCCGGAATTGCGCTGGCGCCAGGCGCGTGAGGCTTTGGCCGAAATGGGCCATGCCAGCACCATCGAATATCTGGTGGCGATGTGCGATCTGGTGCTGCGCGAAACCGGCTTGCTGCCGCATGCCAATCCAGGCGTGGTGGATGCGGCGGAGCTCCGCGCGCTGCGTGAGGTAAGCGCCAGCCAAGGCATGATGCTGGAAAGCACGAGTGAACGGCTTTGCCTGCCCGGTGGTGTGCATCATGGCAGCCCGGACAAACACCCGGCTGTGCGACTGGAAGTTCTGCGGCAAGCGGGTGAAGCGCGCATCCCCTTCACCACCGGCATTCTGATTGGCATTGGCGAAACCCGCGCCGAACGCCTGGAAGCGCTGCGCGCGATTGCGGAAAGCCATGCACGCCATGGGCATATGCAGGAAGTGATTATCCAGAATTTCCGCGCCAAGCCACGGACCAAAAGGGCCGATGCGCCGGAACCGGATTTGGATGATTTGCTCTGGACCATTGCCTGCGCGCGAATCATTCTGGGCGCATCGGCGAATATCCAGGCGCCGCCGAATCTTTCGCCGGAAACCTATCCACAATTGATCGCGGCGGGCATCAATGACTGGGGCGGCATTTCACCAGTAACGCCGGATCATGTGAACCCGGAAGCGCCCTGGCCCGCCGTTACAACACTCGCGGAAAAGACCGCTGCCATGGGCAAGGTGCTGGTACAACGCCTTCCGGCCTATCCTGCCTATTTGCGCGCGCCGCGTGAATGGTTCGCGCCACGCATCGCAACAGCAATGCTGCGGGCGAGTGATGCCGTCGGCTTCGCGCGCGGCGATGATTGGTCGCCTGGTGCGCTGACGCCGCCACGCCTTGCCGCGCCGCTATTGGCTGCGGCTGATGCAGCGCTGTCAGGCTTGGTGGAACGCGCCGCGCAGGGCGAAAGGCTTAATGCGCCCTCCATTGAAACGCTATTTGCCGCGCGGGATGCGGATCAGGCGCATGTCATGGCGGCGGCTGATCGGCTGCGACAGGCAGTTGCGGGTGATACCGTGCGTTATGTTGTCAATCGTAACATCAATTATACGAATATCTGCACCTATCGTTGCAGTTTCTGCGCCTTCAGCAAGGGCAAGACTCATGAAGCCTTGCGGGGGCCCGCCTATGATCTTGACCATGCGGAAATCACCCGTCGTGCCAAGGAAGCCTGGGCGCGCGGTGCAACGGAAGTCTGCCTGCAAGGTGGCATCCACCCGGAATATACCGGCGCGACTTATGAGGCGATTTGCCGCGCCATCAAGCAGGCAGTGCCGGGGATGCATATTCATGCCTTCTCCGCACTTGAAATTCATCAAGGCGCGCGCACGCTTGGGCTTTCGCTGAGTGATTTTCTTGCCCGTTTGCGCGATGCCGGGCTTGGCACCCTGCCCGGCACGGCAGCGGAGATTCTGGATGACGACGTGCGCGCCATCATCTGCCCGGACAAGGTCAATACGATGGAATGGCAGGCGGTAATGCGCGCCGCGCATGGGCTTGGCTTGCGCAGCACCGCCACCATCATGTTCGGCCATGTCGAAACGCCGACCCATTGGGTGCGGCATTTGCTGGTGCTGCGTGATTTGCAGGCAGAAACCGGCGGCTTCACCGAATTCGTCCCGCTGCCCTTCGTGCATATGGAAGCGCCCATGTATCTGCGCGGCCAGGCACGGCGCGGCCCCAGCTTCCGCGAAGCGCTGCTGATACACAGCATCGCGCGCCTGGTGCTGCACCCGCATTTCACGAATATCCAGACAAGCTGGGTAAAAATGGGGCCAGAAGGCGCGGCCATGGCCTTGCAAGCGGGCGCGAATGATTTGGGCGGCACGCTGATGAATGAAAGCATCAGCCGCGCCGCCGGCACCGAACATGGTCAGGAATTTCCGCCCGAGGCGATGGAACGCCTGATCCTTTCCATCGGGCGCCAACCCATGCAGCGCAGCACCACCTATGGCGACGTGCCGCGCGCGCAAGAAGAAGCGTCTCGCCACGCCGCGCCCTTGGCGCAGATGGTGCAAACCGCGCCGCGCAAACGCATGCTGCTGGCGGGCGATTAGGCTACCCGGCTGAGAATATCGCTATCCTGCAACCATTGCAGGCTAAGCGTGCCTTGTGCTTCAGCAAGGCCAGCAAAACGCACAAGGTCGGCAGGATGATCAATATCCATCGCGATACCAGACAGACGCAGGATTTGCGGCGTGATGCCCAATCCGCGCGCCGCCGTCAGATGCAGGAAATAACTGTCTTCCCCAAAGCGTAGTGGCACCGCATCAGGTGGCGACATCAGGATGGCATTGGAACCCTGTTCATCATGCGCGGGCGCAATGATGAAGGCGGGTGCGGCGTTTGCCGCCTGAACCACGACTTCAATTTCCGCTGCCTGCACAGCCGGAATATCGCCCGGCAGCGTCAGCATCGCTTGCACACCCTCGCCCGCAAGCCGTTTCGCGGCGGCGATAACCGCGCCGGTGTGCCCCCCCCGCGCGCCATCGGTGATGATCCGCGCGCCATGCTGCCGCGCCAAATCCTGCGCCCAGGGATCGAGTGTTACCAGCGCAATCCCGGCCAAGCCGCGCGCTACAGAAAGGGCGGCCAGGACATCGCGCAACATCACCTGCATCAGGGCAATGCGCTCTGTCGGTAAAAGAATAGCGGAAAGACGCTGCTTGGCGCCCGTCATTTCCTTTACCGGCAAAATTGCCCAGGGCTTCATTATAATGCGTCAACCGCCGCCACAACCTGCCGCGCAAGATTGATCTTATCAGCAAGATCACGCATCAGCGTGGTGGCGTAGAAGACGCGCGGCGCGATGCCCGCAGCGTCATCGCCATGCTCCATCACGAAGCCATGCAGCAAATCACCATAACGCGCGGCCACAGCGGCAGCACTTGGCGTTACGCCCAGCGCTTCGAACATGCGTGCCGTTGGTCCCTTTACCGCCTGTCCGGCAATGATGGGTGATACCGCCACGACGGGTGCACCGGATGCCTTGATGGCTTCACGCAAACCCGGCACGGCCAGGATAGGTTCAATGCTGATGAAGGGATTGCTCGGACAAATCACAATACCGCGCGGCTTGGCTCGCAATGCATCCAGCAGCGCGGGTTGCGGGCGCGCCTGTTCAACGCCGGCGAATCTCACAGCCTGCGCCAAGGGTTCAGCACGCTGCCGCACAAACCAATCCTGAAAATCCAACCAGCCCTTATCCGTGTTGATTTGCGTGCGCACCGGATCATCACTCATTGGCAGAATGCGCAGACCAATGCCAAAGCGCTTGCGCACATCATCTGTAATGACCGAAAGCGTTTCACCAGCATGCAGCCGATGGCTACGCAACACATGCAGCGCCAGATCGCGATCGCCCAGGCGAAACCATTCCGGCCCGCCCAAAGCCGCGAGGGTTTGCATGAAAGCCCAGCTTTCATCGGCACGCCCCCAGCCAAGGTGCGGATTATCCAAACCCGCCAGCGTATAGGTGAGCGTATCAATATCAGGACAAATCGTGAGACCGTAATGTTCAAAATCATCGCCGGTATTGGCAATAATCAGCAATTCCTCAGGCGGTAAAACATGGGAAAGCCCAAGCGCCAGCTTCGCCCCGCCAATGCCACCGGAAAGCGCGATGATCATGGGAACAAATCCTCCTGCGCGGGGCGGAGCAATTCCGCGGCAGGATTTTCCGCGCCCGACCAGGAAAGCCCGCGCAGCAGCACCGCCGGCTGGCCTTCCGCGCCCTGTCCCATTATCAAACCCGCGGCGGCGGCGATTTCATCGGCAAAGCCCGTGATGCTCACCATCAATGTGCGGCCAAACAAATCCGGCCTGCCGCGCAAATCGCGCAGTGCGGGCAGCCCCGCCGCGCCAATCGCAACACCTACCGTGCCGCGCCGCCAGGCGCGCCCAAAACTATCGGTGATCACCACCGGCATGCCAAGCCGCGTCGCCAACGCGGCTGCGCTTGCATCTGGATCACGCGGCAGCAGCAATGCGTGGCCTTCTTCACCAATATTGCTTTGATCAATGCCGGCATTGGCCATGACAAATCCAAGCCGATGCTTGACGATAATCAGGTTCAGCCGCGCGCGCACCACTCGTTCCGATTCCGATAGGATCAATTCAACCAGCCGCGCATCCTTGCCGGTTTTTACCGCCAAATCGCGCGCGGCTTGGGATGGCGTTACGGCGGCAAGGGCAATGCTGCGGCCTTCAGCCTTGCTCACGATTTTTTGCGCAATGGCCAGCACATCACCAGACTGGTTTTCCAAACCGGCGCGCGCCATGGCGGCGGCCAGCAGCGCGGGCAAGTCATCGCCGGCCTGCACCATGGGCAAGCCCGGTAAGGCGAAAAGCTGCAGGCTTGCCTTCAAGTGAAGCGGCGGCGCAGCAGTGGCAGCACCTGCTCCCCATAGAGGCGCAAGAACCGCGCCTGATCCGGCCCCGGCGCATGAAACACCAAATGTCGGAAGCCGAGGCTGACATAATA
>JADCGG010000113.1 GCA_020249125.1 Roseomonas sp.
GAAACGCTCCGCGCCGTGGCTGCGGCCGCGCGTGAGGATGGCTTTGCTGCCGGCCGGGCTTCCATGACCCAGGAAGCAGCGCAGCGCGCGGCGGAAAGCCTTGGGCTTATCGCCAAGCAATTGGCGGCCAGCCAGGCGGCCTCGGCCGAGATCGCCGCTGAGGCCAGCCGCGGTGTCGCGCGTGTGGCGCTCGCCATGCTGGATGCGGCCTTGCCGGGGCTTGCCGCGCAGCAAAGTGCTGCGCTGGTTGCCGATTTCGCCGAAAGGCTGCGCCCTGCCTTGGCCTTCCTACCAGAGGCGCATCTGCATATTGCGCCCAATCTGATTGAGGATGTGCGGGCCCTGATCGGTGATCTTGCCGTCACGCTGGTGCCGGATGCCGCGCTCCCCCCAGGTGATGCGCGCGCCTCCTGGCAGGGCGGTGGCGCCGAATTCGATCTTGCCAAGCGCCGCGCCGCGATAGCCGAGGCGCTCAGCGCCGCCGGCCTTGACCTGCAACCCGAACCTCAAAAAGGGTGATCTGGCGCTGGCCCTTCTTCTGAAACCGGCCAGCCTTCGGAAGGCCCCCAAGCTTTAGGATAAAGACACATGAGCGGATCAGATAATTTCGAAGCCATGGCGCCGCCGACGCAGGATCAGCGCCCGCAAGGTCAAGCCACAACCATGCGGGATCTGGACGCGGTTTATGACATCCCG
This sequence comes from Roseomonas sp., assembly GCA_020249125.1. GTDB lineage: Bacteria > Pseudomonadota > Alphaproteobacteria > Acetobacterales > Acetobacteraceae > Neoroseomonas. Next base: position 697 of record JADCGG010000113.1, read on the forward strand.
GTGCAGATCAGCGCCGTGCTGGGCCGTGCCACCATGCAGGTCAGCCAATTGCTGAAGCTTGGCCGTGGTGCGGTGGTGGAACTGGATCGCCGCCTGGGCGAGGCGGTGGATATCTACGTCAATAACCGTCTGGTCGCACGCGGCGAAGTCGTGATGGTGGATGATAATCGCCTGGGCATCACCATGACGGAAATCGTGAAATCCGACCGCGGGGCCTGATATGGCGCGCGTCCTCATCATTGGGTCACTGGAAGCGGAGCTTGGCCAGGCGGCGCGCATTGCCGTGGCGCGCGGCGCGCGGCTGACCGTTGCCGAAGGGGCGGCGGCGGGGCTTGCAAGGCTGCGCGCCGATGGCGCTGATCTGGTGCTTTGTGACGTGACCCATGATGTCGGCTGGTTGATTTCCTGCCTCGCGGAAGAACGTATCGCCTGCCCCGTCATCGCCTGTGGCCGCCCCAATGATGCCGACGCCGCCGTGCGCGCCATTCGCGCCGGCGCCAAGGAATTCCTGCCGCTGCCGCCGGATGCGGAATTGATCGCCGCCATGCTGCAAACAGTGGCAGGCGAGGCCGACAAGCCCGTGGTCAAGGACCCGGCCATGGTGGCGCTGCTGGACCGCGCCACGCAGATCGCGCGCGCCGATGCGTCCGTGCTGATCACGGGGGAAAGCGGCACGGGCAAGGAAGTACTGGCGCGGCACATGCACGCGGCGTCGCGCCGCGCCAATGGCCCCTTTGTGGCGCTGAATTGCGCCGCGCTGCCGGAAGCGCTGCTGGAAAGCGAGTTGTTCGGCCATGAAAAGGGCGCCTTTTCCGGCGCCGTCGCTTCACGCAAGGGCAAGTTTGAACAGGCCAATGGCGGCACGCTGCTGCTTGATGAAATTGGCGAAATGGACCCGCGCCTGCAGGCCAAAATCCTGCGCGCCATCCAGGAACGCGAAATAGATCGCCTGGGTGGCACAGCACCGATCCGCATTGATGTGCGCATCCTGGCCGCAACGCATCGCGATTTGCAGGCCGAAGTCGCCAAGGGCCGATTCCGCGAAGACCTTTACTTCCGCCTGGCCGTGGTGCGGCTGCGCATCCCGGCACTGCGAGAAAGGCCCGCCGATATCCTGCCCCTCGCGCGGTATTTCGCGGAACGCTATGCCCAGGCCAATGGCCTGCCGGTCCGCATGCTCTCGCCTGAGGCCGAGGGCATGCTGCTGCGCCATCCCTGGCCCGGCAATGTGCGCGAACTGGAAAATGCCCTGCATCGCGCGGTGCTTTTGGCCGAAGGCAGCGTGATTGGCACTGACGCCATTGAATTGATGGCGCCCGCAACGGTTGCGGCAATGGCGGCCCCGATCACCGCCGCCATGCCGGAAGCGTCACCGCCACCACTCGCACCGGCGCCACCTGCTGCCTCGCCACTAGCGCCGCGCAGTGCCGCAACCCTGGTCGGGCGCCGGATGGAGGAGGTGGAGCGGGAATTGATCCTGGAAACCCTTTCGCATTGTTTGGGCAATCGGACGCGAGCTGCGGAAATGCTCGGCATTTCCATCCGTACCTTGCGCAACAAGCTGCATGAATACCGCGCTGCGGGTGTCTCGGTGCCGCCCATTCCTGGGCAGATGCCGGCTTCGGCCACGGTTGACTGAAGCGCGTGTCGGAAACACTGCTCCCTTCCTGGCTACGACGCGCCCAACCGGGCAATGACGTGGCGCTGGCGCTCGGCGTCGCGCTGCTGCTTGTTGTTCTTGTTGTCCCGCTGCCCGTTGTACTCCTTGATCTTGGGCTCGCGATTTCCATCACGCTTTCTGTGCTGGTGCTGATGACGTCGCTATTCTTGACGCGACCTCTCGACTTCACCTCCTTCCCGACACTGCTGCTGCTGACCACGCTGCTCAGGCTTTCGCTCAATGTGGCGACCACGCGCATCATCCTGACGCATGGGCATGAAGGGCCGGAATCCGCCGGTCATGTGATTTCCGCCTTTGGCGGCTTCCTGATGGGGGGCGATGTCGCGGTTGGGCTGATTGTGTTTTTCATCCTGCTGATCGTGAATTTTGTTGTCATCACGAAGGGTAGCGGGCGCATCGCCGAAGTCGCCGCGCGCTTCAGCCTGGATGCCATGCCGGGCAAGCAAATGGCGATTGACGCCGATTTGTCGGCGGGGCTGGTTGATGAAAATCAGGCACGCGCCCGGCGCAAGGAATTGGAAGCTGAAACCGGCTTTTATGGCGCCATGGATGGTGCCGCGAAATTCGTTCGCGGTGATGCCATTGCGGGGCTGATCATCACCGCCATCAACCTGATAGGCGGGATTGCCATCGGCCTGCTGCGCCACGGCATGAGCTTCGGCGATGCCGTGACGAATTTTTCCATGCTGACGGTGGGTGACGGCCTTGTCACGCAAATCCCGGCGCTGCTGGTTTCGGTCGCCGCCGGTATCGTCGTCACCAAGGGCAGCACGGAAGGCACCGCCGATAAGGCCTTGATTGAGCAATTGGCTTCAAGCCCCAAGCCGCTCGCGATTGCCGCAGGCGCTTCGGGTGTCATGGCGCTGATGCCGGGCATGCCCTTCCTGCCTTTTTTGGCCCTGGCGGGCGCCGCTGGTTATGGCGCTTGGCGGCTCACGCAGACGGAACAGCAGCGCGCCATTGCGGCAAGCAAACCGCCCCTGCCAACGCCGGAAGCCGATTTGCCCATCGCCGAATCGCTGAAGATGGATTTGCTGCGGTTGGAATTGGGTTATGGGCTTCTCTCGCTGGCCGCTGGGGATGCGCCGCGGCTGACGGACCAGATCAAGGGGCTGCGGCGCACCATCGCGCAGGAGATGGGGTTTGTGCTGCCTTCGGTGCGGATCCAGGATAATTTGGCCCTGCCATCGGACACCTACACCATCAAGGTGAAGGAAATTGAGGCTGGGCGCGGCCAATTGCGCCATCCCCTGCTGCTGGCGATTGATCCATCGGGCGGCATGCCGGATATGCCCGGCGAACGCTGCACGGAACCCACCTTTGGTCTGCCAGCACTATGGATTGACGAAGCGCGGCGTGAGGAAGCGCTTGCGCGCGGCTGTACTGTGGTGGATTGCGCCGGCGTCGTGGCAACTCACATCACCGAAATCGTGCGCGAATACATGGCGGAGCTGCTGTCCTTCGCTGAGACTCAGAAGCTACTGGATGAAATGCCGGCGGAACAGAAGAAACTGGTTTCCGACCTTGTGCCACAGCCGATCGGCGTTGGCGGCATCCAGCGCATTCTGCAAAGCCTCCTCGCGGAACGCGTTTCCATCCGCGATCTGCCGACAATCCTGGAAGGCATTCAGGAAGCCAATGCAGCCGGCGCGCGCACCATCCCCGGCATTCTGGCGATTGTGCGCCAGCGCCTGGCGCGCCAGCTTTCGGATGCGGCGCGCGGACCCGAAGGCTATGTGCCGATGATCACGCTTTCCGCCGATTGGGAAGTGGCCTTCACCGAAGCGCTGATTGGCCCGGCGGATGATCGGCAGCTTGCCATGGCGCCGTCCAAGCTGTCGGACTTCATGCAAAAGCTGCGCGATGTCTTTGACAAGGCAAATGCGATGGGCGAGCAACCCGTGCTGGTCTGTTCGGGCGCCATTCGCGCCCATGTGCGCGCCATTGTGGAACGCTTCCGCCCTTCAACCCCGGTGCTGGCGCATACCGAAATCCATCCGCGCGCGCGCATCCGTACCGTGGGGTCGCTCTAGGTGCTGCAATTACCGCCTTACCTGGCCATCATGCGAAGGACCCGCTAGTGATGCGTTTCATGCTGGCGTTTCCCGATCCAAAACTGCAGATGCGCACCACCAGCCCTGTATTTGGTGGGCCGATTCACGCTGCTGTCCTGAACCAACAGCAGCGATCGGACCACTAGGCCATGCGGCTCAAGCTTTTTCACGCCAGCACCATGGCGGAAGCCATGGCACAGATTCGCGCGGAGCTTGGCGATGACGCGATCATCCTTGAACAACGCCGCACGCGCCATGGCGTAGAGGTTACCGCAGCGCTGGAACCTGATGAACCGCTGCTGATCCAACCGCTCAATAGTCCCGCACCCTTTACCCAGCCGGGACCGCTTGATTTTCACAATATTCCGCCGAGCCTTTCCCATGCCCTGGGCAGGGGTCCCTTGCCGCAAAGCCTGGCTGAAAACCTGATCTTCGCCGCGCTACCCAAGGGCCTGGAACGTCCGCTGCTGCTTGCCGGCCCGCCGGGCGCGGGGAAGACCCTCACAACAGCCAAACTCACAGCACGCCTTGTGCTGGGCGGCATGGCGCCACTTGTCATTACAACAGACGGCCAGCGCGCTGGCGCGGTGGAACAATTGGCGGCCTTCACCCGCGTTTTGGGCGTTACGCTGGCCGTGGCACCCACGCCGGCCATGCTCGCCAAGGCGCTCACGCATCGCAGCCCCGGCCAACCCGTTTTGATTGATACGGCGGGGTGCGATCCGTTTAACAAGGAACAGGAACAACAATTGCGCCATTTGGTAAGTCATTCCGTATCTGATATAATACTGGTGTTGCCGGCGGGGCTCGATCCGGCTGAGGCGGCGGATGTGGCGCGCGCCTTTGCTGCCTTGGGTGCCCACCATCTGTTGCCAACCAGACTGGATGCTGCGCGGCGGTTGGGGGGGGTATTGATGGCGGCCAAGGCAGGCCCATTGGCATTAACGGAAGCAGGCATCGGATCGGAAGTCGCGGATGGGCTTGAAACCCTGACGCCAGAAGGGCTGGCATCGCGCCTTCTTTCCGCTGTAGAGAATAGAGACTCCGGGCCCGGGAAGGAATCCCTTTGATGACGCAAGATAGTCGCGCGTCCCAGAATGGGCGCATGATCGTGGTTGCCTCCGGCAAGGGCGGGGTTGGAAAGACTTGGTTTTCCATCACTCTTGCCCAAGCACTGGCGCGCCATGGGCGGCGCGTCTTGCTTGCTGATGCTGATCTGGGCTTGGCGAATATTGATGTTCAGCTTGGCATACGGCCGGAACGCGACCTCGCTGCCGTGCTGTCGGGCAAAATGACGGTGCCAGAGGCCGCGATCCCGATCGTTGATGCAGGTTTTGAAGTGTTGGCCGGGCGTTCCGGGTCGGGTGCGCTGGCCTCGCTCAGCCCGGCTGCACTCGATGCTTTTCTTCAGGCGCTGGAAAGTGCAAGGCAGCAGTGGCAGGATGTCGTGGTTGATTTGGGGGCCGGGCTTGACGCGCCGCAGCGGCGCATTTCGGCGGCGGCGGATCTGCTACTGGTGGTGGCCACCGAAGAACCGACCAGCATGACCGATGCCTATGCGGTATTGAAGCTGCACGGCATGGATAATCCCAAAAGCGTTTCACGAATTGTTGTAAACATGGCCGATGACCGTGCGAGTGGACATCGCACCTATGAAGCCCTGCGCCGGGCAGCGGCCACCTTCCTCAAACGCGAAGTTCCCCTGGCTGGTATCATACGGCGCGATGCCAGGGTCCGCGAAGCGATACGCCACCAAAAACCACTGCTGACGCGCGATCCCTCCGCCATGGCGGCCATGGACATAGAGGCCATTGCGCAGGGCTTGACGTGATTGGCTGAACGGGAAAATCAAGGCCGCGTAAGCGCGCCGGCAATCTGCGTCAGCATGTCAGAAATGCGGAAGGGCTTTTGCAGAAAAACAAAATTCTCGGACACCACCTCGCCGCTCAATGTGCCTTCGGCATAGCCCGACATCAGAACAACAGGCAGGTCGGGCTCAGTCTCCCGCAGGCGGCGGGCAAGCGTCAGGCCATCAATACTGCCCGGCATAGCGACATCCGAAATCACCAAATCAGGCTTAAGGCCAGCGGCAATGGCCCCCAGCGCCGCTTCGCCATCTTCCACCGCCGTTACCTCATAACCCGCAGTCGTCAGCGCGCGGGTCAGCAGCCGGTGCAACGGCGCCTCATCTTCCACCAGCAGCAGGCGCCGACCAGCGCCGACGGCATGAATGCCTGGCGAATGCGCGACCGCCTTATCCGGCTCCGCCGCAACGCGGGGAAACCACAGGCGAAAGCGGCTGCCCTCCCCAGGACGGGAGCGCACGGAGACATGCCCGCCCGATTGGCGCAAAATGCCAAGCACGGTCGAAAGCCCAAGCCCTGTGCCGCCGCCATCGCGTTTGGTGGTGTAGAAGGGCTCAAAGATGCGCGAGATGAGTTCGGGCTCCATCCCCGCCCCTTCATCGGCCACTTCCAGCACTGCCCAGGGGCCGGGCGCGATGGTGCCGCCCTGCGCCGGTTCGGGCACTTGCAGGTCGCGGCTTTCGACGGAGATACGCAGCTTGCCACCCTGCGGCATGGCATCCCGCGCATTGACTGCAAGGTTCATCAGCGCCTGATCAATATGGCTGGGGTCCACCCGCGCGCAGGGGCCGGGCCGTTCCAGATCAAGCGTGATCGGGATGCGCCGACCCAATAGCCGCGCCAGCAAGGGCGCCATGCCGTCCACAGCGCGATCGAGTGCCACCACGCGGGGCTGCACGGCCTGCCGGCTGGCGAATGCGAGAAGCTGACGCACCAAGCGCGCGCCGCGCCCGGCGCTATCCAGGATTTGGCGTAAATCCTCGGCGGTCGCGGTGTCCTGCCCCCGCGCCAGGGCGGTTTCCGCCGCCGCGCCCACAGCAGCGAGCAGATTGTTGAAATCATGCGCGACACCGCCGGCAAGCCGCCCTACCGCTTCCAGCCGCGCCGCTTCTTCCAATTGCGCCTGACGGCGGCGGCGTGCGGTGATGTCCAACACACGTAGCAAGGCGCCAGGCTCTCCGCGCAAGGGTCGGCAATGCACCTCCACCGCCGCGTCAGGGGCCTGTTCCGGCGCCGCGAGCTTCGCTTCAATGGCGGGTGGGGCGGGCGGGCCGGCCAAGGCGACGGAAATGATCTGGCGCACAGCTTCCTGGCTCGCTTCCGCAAACAGCAATGCCGGATCGCGCCCTGGCCCCGGTGCCGGGCCATCGGCGCAAAGCCTTTCCAGCACGGCACTCGCGGCCCGGATGCGCCCTTCCGCATCCAGAACGGCAAGCCCGGCTTCTTCCTCCGATTCAAAAAGCCGACGGAAGGAATCCGCCGCTGCCTCAATCCGCCCGCTCACGCGGCGGCTCCGGCGCGGCCTCGCAAGCGCCAGACATAGGCGATGATTTCCGCGACTGCCTGGTAATGTTCGGCCGGGATTTCGGTATCCAGTTCCAGCTTGAACAATGCCCGCGCCAAGGGTGGGTTGGACACCAGCGGCACGCTGGATTCCTCGGCGAGCGCGCGAATGCGTGCCGCCACCGCTTCCGCTCCCTTCGCGACCACCTTTGGCGCGGCCTGGGAATTTTCATCATAGGCAAGCGCCACGGCGTAGTGTGTCGGGTTGGTGATCACAACGGCCGCTTTGGGCACGGCCGCCATCATACGCCGGCGCGCCCGGGCCATGCGAAGGCCGCGGATGCGCCCCTTGATCATCGGATCGCCTTCGCTTTCCTTCACTTCCTCACGCACTTCCTGCCGCGTCATGCGCAGCTTGTGCAAATGGCGAAAGCGAACCACCAGATAATCCAGCACGGCAATGCCCGCAAAGGCGATCATTGCCGCAATGAAAAGATCCATCGTGGTGCGCACCATCAGGCGCAGCAGATCATGCGGCCCAAGCGACAATGCCGAGCGCAGTTCACGCGGGTCACCAAGCGCCCACCAGAGTGCCGCACATACAACCCCAAGCTTGATCAATGTGCGCAAGAATTCGATGCCGCCTTCGGCGCCGATCAGACGCTTGATGCCGGAGGCCGGGTTGATGCGGGAAAATTGCGGCTTGAGCCCTGTCGCTGAAATCAGCCCGCGGCTTTGCAGCATGGTGCCCGCAATGGCGCCAAGGATGCCCATGACGACGACGGGCAAGACGGCAAGCATGCCAAGGCGCATCATTTCGGTTGCCACCAAGCCAATCTGCAACTGATGCCCATTTTCCAGCACACCGCGCATGCCGCGCATCAATTCAGCCCCGAGCGGTGGCAGGCCCAGGGTCATGCCGATCAGGGCAAAGCCAAGGGCCACAAAACCAACCACTTCGCGTGAAAGGGCGATCTGCCCTTCTTCCCGCGCTTTTTCGATTCGCCTTGGCGTGGCTTCTTCTGTCTTGTCCTGGCCGCCTTCGTCATTACCGCCGCTGCTGCCTGACATGGCTCAACGCACCCCCGGCAGGGTGAGAAAGGTCTCCCGCGCGACACTGGCATAAAGTCCGAGCATGGCCGGCAATAACAGGGCGAGCAGCAAAAGGCCAAGCACGATCTGCCCGGGCACGACCAGGAAGTAGATCTGCACCTGCGGCGCAATACGCGCGAGCAGGCCAAAGGCGACATTCAGCACCACGGATAGCAGCAGGAAGGGCGCCATGAGTTGCAAGGCAAGGAAGAAGCTTTGCCCAACCGCCGCCGCCATGGCTTCTGCCCCCAACCCGGCCAGAAACCCCTCGCCTACCGGCAGCACCGCATAGCTTTCGGCCAGCGCGCGTAGTGGCAGCGCGTAAAGCCCGCTGCTGAGCAACAGCACGACAGACATCAGCGCAAAAAATCGGCCCGTAATGGCATTCTGCCCGCCCACGGCAGGGTCCGGTACCAGCAATTGCGACAGCGCAAGCAACAGCGCGAAAAGCTGCCCCGCCATGGTCATGGCGAGCGTCACCAACCGTGCCAGCGCACCATACCAAACGCCGATCACGATTTCAGTAAGGATCAGGCGCAGCATTTCGCCGACCGCATCGGGGGCCGCCGGCAAGGCGGGCGACAGCACGGGGTAGAGCACGGCCACCAGCGCAAAGCCCAGTCCCAGGCGATAATTGCTGGGGACTTCCTGTTCGCCCAGTCCCGGCATGATCATCACCACGGCGCCGATGCGCGCCAACAGCAATACTGTGCGAAACACCATGTCAGGCAGTGCGGCAAGCCATTCCGCCTCGGTCATCTCAGGGTCTCGACCCCACCTGGATGATCATGTCGAACAGGGTTTGCGCATAGCCGCGCAGCACCCCGGTAAAGAAGGGGGTGAGCAGGATCAGGGCGACCGCGAGCGCCGCCATTTTCGGCAGGAAGGAAAGGCTGGCCTCATTCACCTGGGTCAGCGCCTGAAACACTGCAACCACAAGCCCCACCACCAGCAGCAACACCAGCAACGGCCCACCGATTTGCAGCGTGACCCAAAGCGCTTCCCGGCTTGCCTCAGCGATGCCGCCCATCGCCCTGCCTTTCCCAGCACATGCGCGACGCCAATCCGGCGTCAGATCGGCATGCGCATCACTTCCTGATAGGCCGCCACCACGCGATCGCGCACCGCGACCGCCGTTTGCAAGGTGAGTTCGGCGCGTCCCACCGCCATCACCAAATCCGTTACGCTACCTTGACCCATCATGCCACGTGCAGACGCAGCTTCAGCCTCTCGGCTGGTAGAGACGGCATTCTGCACAGCACGCGACAGGGCTTCACCAAAGCTCGCGGTCTCTCCACCCCCGGTGGCGGCAGGGGTGGCGGAAGGTGCCGCCATATTGGCACGATAGGCAGCGGCGGCACCGCCAGGGGTAAGGGGCAGGGGCATCAGCGCAACGCCTCAATGGTACGGGTCAACATGCCGCGGCTTACCTCCAGCACTGACAAATTGGCGCTGTAGCTGCGTTGGGCTTCGCGCATATCCATCACTTCAATGGTAGAATTGACATTTGGTGTCTTCACATAACCCTGAGCATTCGCGGCGGGATGGGTAGGATCATGCCGCGTTGGAAAATCCCCCTTGGCGGTCCCCACCCGAGCGACCCGGACGGTATTGGCGCCCATGGCCCGGTCAAAGCGATTGGCAAAGGTCACGGTCTTGCGGCGGAAGGGATCCCCTCCCGCCATCTCAGACGTCGTGTCGCGATTGGCCAGGTTTTCCGCGACCACCCGCAACCGAGAGCTCTGCACATCCATCCCGGCCGCTGCGATACGAATTGCGCGATCAAGTTCCATGGCTCAGCGACTTCCTTAGGCCTGATTCCGCCCAAGGGCGGTCATGAACATGCTGATATAGCGCCGCCGCACCGAAAGCGCGGTGGCATGGGCCGAATCGGTATCCGCAACGCGCAGCGCTTCGCGTTCAAGGGAGACGGCATTGCCGCTCGGCTCGCGATTGGCCGAAACGCGTTCCTTCAGAGTCCGACCATCCTGATGCCGCGTGCCCTGCAAATGATTGGCATTGGTCGCCACCATCTGCTTTTCCGTGAGCTTGCCTGACAGCACCTTGGCAAAGGGCTGCATATCGGATGGCCGGTAATTCGGCGTATCCGCATTGGCGATATTCTGCGCGAGTACGCGCTGCCGCGCTTCCGTCCAGCGAAGCCGCTGTTCGGCGAGGGCAATCGGTCCGGTCTTGGTCGGGTCCATGTTCCCATCCTTGCACGTTACGGGCCAAAATGCGTTAAAAAGCGTCCGGTTACAACAATTTCTAATGGTTTTTTTGCACAGAATCTGTTGGATGGCACTGTGAGCACGCATTCCGAGGATATTCCAGGCGCCGACGGCAGCCAGCATGGCCTGGCGGTGCTGGCCGCCATCAAGGCCATGGGGGAAAGCCTGACCCAGGCAGAGGCAAGTCTTGCCGAGGGTTTTGCGCTCGATCTTGCCGGGCTTGATGGCGAAATCAGCCGGCTTTGTGCCGCGGCACGGGAAGCGCCAGCCGCCATGGCGCCGACGCTGCGCCGAGGGCTTGAAGCCTTGCTCGGCCAGGTTGAAAGGCTGCAATCAGCCCTGCCCAAGCCAGACCGCCAAGGGAGGCACCCATGACCCTAAGCCTTGCCAATTGGCTCACTGCTGGCATCGCACTGCTTTTCGTGCTGGGGCTGATCCTCCTTCTGGCGCGGTTGCTGCGCGCCACGGGACTGGCGCCGCAATCCAGCGGCCAGCGGCTGAAACTGCAGGAGGTACTGGCGCTGGATGCGCGCAGGCGCCTGATCATCCTCCGCTGCGATGGGCGGGAAGTGCTGCTATTGACTGGTGGGCCGCAGGATCTCTGCCTAGGCTGGCTGCCGCCCAAAAATGAGGAATCGCCCAAATCATGATGCGTAAAACCGGTTTTTGGGTTCTTATCGCCCTCGCGGTGCTGACGCTGCCCGCAGGTATGGCGCTGGCGCAGAGCGTTTCGATTGACCTTGGCCAGACCGGCCAGCCCGGCGCCACGGCACGGCTGGTGCAATTGACCGCCCTGATCGGGTTGCTGTCGCTGGCCCCTTCCCTGCTGGTGATGGCAACCGCCTTTGCGCGCATTGTCATTGTACTGTCCTTGCTCCGCAGCGCCATCGGCGCACCAGGCATTCCGCCCAATCCGGTGCTGATCGGGCTTGCGTTGTTCCTGACCTTCTTTGTCATGCAGCCGGTGTTTGAGGCTTCCTGGACCCAGGGCATTGTGCCGATGACCGAGGGGCGGATTTCCGAATTGGATGGGCTGGCGGCGGCGGCGCAGCCCTTTCGCATGTTCATGGTGGCGAATATCCGCGAAGATGATCTGATCCTGTTCATGGATCTGGGCGGCATTCAGGCCGTGACGGACCCCGCGCAAACGCCCTGGCGCGCCCTGATCCCGGCCTTCATTGTGGGCGAATTGAAGCGCGCCTTTGAAATCGGCTTCCTGCTGTTCCTGCCCTTCCTGGTGATTGATATGGTGATTGCCAGCATTCTGATGTCGCTTGGCATGATGATGCTGCCGCCATCCGTCGTGGCGCTGCCCTTCAAGCTGATCTTTTTTGTGCTGGTGGATGGCTGGCGGTTGGTGTCGGGCAGTCTGGTGCAGGGCTTCAATCTGAATTGAAGCATTCTTATTTGGTGATGCGGATCGTGCCGATCCGCCCTTGGTGCGCGCCCGCTTCACATTCGTTCACCCGACGCGCACCAATATTTATCTGGTCGCATTTTCCAAGCCGCCAAGTGTTCCACTTGGCTTGAAAATGTTCCACATCCGGTCGCATTTTCCGAGCCGCCAAGTGTTCCACTTGGCTTGAAAATGCTCCACATCCGGTCGCATTTTCCGAGCCGCCAAGTGTTCCACTTGGCTTGAAAATGCTCCGGGCGCCGCATAAGCGGCGTCGCCCATTCGGGCTCTCGCCCGCCTTTGGCGGGCGCAAGCGAGCGATATTCCAGATTTGTGAAGCGCTGTTTCAGCCGCCCGGCAGGTTTTCCGCGATATAGGGCGGCAGGTTGAAGGCGCCGGTGTGGATTTCCGGTGTCCAATAGCGCGTGGTGCCCAGAATACCTGAAGCCTCCGCACGGCGGCGAATGTCATCAGTCGCCACCGCGCGGCAGGACGCATCCTTCGCCGCCCAACCCAGCGTCATGAAGCCGCCAACATAGGTCGGCACTGCCGCCACATAGGCCCAATTATCGGGGAAGGATTTCGCGCGCCGGCGCGATGTTTCGTGCAATTCCTCAGCCTGCATGAAGGGCACGCCGCATTGATTGACGATCAAGCCACGCGGCGAAAGAATCCGCGCCGCATTGGCGTAGAATTCATCGGTGAACAGCACCTCACCCACGCCGATCGGGTCCGTGCTGTCCACGATAATCACATCAAAGCTTTCCGCGGGTGCGACACGCACATAATCAATGCCATCGCCGATGATCACCTCGGCGCGCGGGTCGCCCCAGGCATTGCCGCCAATGGAGGGCAGGAATTCCTTGGAAAGCCGCACCACTTCGCCATCAATTTCCACCATCACGGCCTTTTCGACGCCGCGATGTTGCAATACGCGCTTCAGTACCCCGCCATCGCCCGCGCCAATGATCAGCACGCGCTTCGCCGCGCCATGGGCCAGGATGGGCACATGGGTGATCATTTCCTGATAGACGAATTCATCGCCTTCGGTGATCTGCACCACGCCATCCAGCAGCATGACGCGCCCATGGGTTTCGCTTTCAAAGACAACAATATCCTGGAAATCCGATTGCACGCGCGCCAATTCGCGCTTCACCCGGAAGCGCTGGCCCCAAGCGGCATAAAGGGTTTCATTGATCCAGCTATCGGTCACCATGGCGGCACCCCTCCATACTGAAAGGCCGGGTGCTGCCACCCGGCCCCATCCAAACGATCTCGATTGGGAATCAGCCGATCAGGCCGCGCTTATGTTCGGCAAGCTGCACGCGTTCCGGCAGGAAGCCGCGCTTGAGCGCCGGGATCGCCTTATAGGGATCGCAATCGCCGCAGACGAAGATATCCAGCGCGGCATAATCGCGTTCCGGCCAGGTGTGGATGGACACATGGCTTTCCGCCAGCACCAGCACGCCAGACACCCCGCCATTCGGCGAAAAATGATGGAAATGCCCATGCAGGATCGTCGCCCCGGTGGCGAGCGCGCCTTCCCGCAGCACCGCGTCAATGTGGTTCGGGTCGTCCAGATTGGTCGCCCCCCACAAATCCACGATCAGATGCGTCCCGGCGTAGCGCACACCGTTACGCTGAACGAAATAATCCTTCTCGGCATGGGCCGAGACGTCTTCGTCAATATTCCGGGTGTCGCTCGGCAAATCCGAGACCATCCCCGGTTGGACGAGAGCTTCCATAGCAGGGCTCCTTCCAGCCAGCAGATGACCAGGGTGATCAGGGGATTCTGATCGGGGGTCAACAATTGCGGCATATGGGACAAGCGGGGCGCGGACGCAAGGGAAATTTAGCGGGAGCGCATAAGAATTTTCCTGCCACTTCCAGCAGGGGCCAAAATCTTTACCGCCTGGGCGGTGCGGTTGCGGGCGTTGCTGCCGGCGGGGGTGCATTCTGCCCGCCCAATCTTTGCGGCAATAGGCGCAATTGACTGATTTCGCTTTGCAGTCGCGGCAGATCCTGCACACCGCGGAGCGATTCGCCTGTCAGCAGGGTGAAAGCTTCCACGAAGGGCCCGCGCTGCATGCGCGCAGCATAGGTGTCGCGGAGCAGCGCGAGGGTGGCCGTATCATTGGCCATGGCGGCATAGGCAGCGGCCCGCGCCAGATCGCGCCGCATGGTGGGGTCCAGGGGCGCCGGCGCCGGCGGTACCTTGGCGTCAATGTGGTTCATCATTGCCGAGGCAGCGCCCCGCCAATCCTGCGCCGCCGCGCGGATTTCCGCCAAGGCCTCAGCGCCATCATCGCCCAATTCGGAAAGCAGCCCTTCAGCAACGCGGCGATTGCCAGCGCGGGCCAAGGCGCGCCCGCGCAAGATCGCACGCTCCACTTCCTGGCCATTGCCCTCCGTCGCTGCGTCCAGACCAGCCAAGGCGCCGGTCGCATCACCCTCTGCAAGGCGAATGGCGGCGAGTTTTGTGCTGACCTGCTGACGCGATGCCGGATCAGTCAGCCTTGCCAAGGCATCGCGCAAGACGGCCGAGGCACGGTCCACCAGGTCC
>JADCGG010000114.1 GCA_020249125.1 Roseomonas sp.
CGCGCAACAAGGCGCGAAATTCCGCCGCGTCATCCTGACCCAGGCACATGTAAAGCGTGCCCGTGCAGGTCAGCCGCACACGATTGCAGCTTTCACAGAAATTATGCGTCATTGGCGTGATGAAGCCGATCCGCTGGCCGGTTTCCTTCACGCGCATGTAACGCGCCGGTCCGCCGGTTGAGTAATCCGTATCCTCCAGCGTCCAGTTTTGCTTGAGGCGGGAACGCACCAGCGACAAGGGCAAATACTGATCAGTGCGATCGCCGGTGATATCGCCCATGGGCATGGTTTCAATCAGGCAAAGATCAAAGCCGTGTTCGCCGCACCAGGCGATCATGCGGTCATACTCATGCTCATTCACGCCCTTCAGCGCGACCGCATTGATCTTGATGGCAAGCCCAGCGGCCTTGGCGGCGAAAATGCCATCCAGCGTCTGTTCAATCTTGCCCCAGCGCGTGACGGCAGCGAAGGCATCCGCATCCAGCGTATCGAGCGAGACATTGATGCGCCTGACACCTGCCGCGAAAAGCTCATCCGCATAACGCACCAATTGCGTGCCATTGGTGGTGAGCGTCAGTTCACGCAAGCCGCCGGGGCCGATCCGCTGGCCCAGGCCCCGGATCAGCGACATCACATTCTTGCGCACCAAGGGCTCGCCACCGGTCAGGCGGATCTTGTCAACGCCGCTGGCGATGAAGGCAGCCGATAGGCGTTCCAATTCCTCAAGCGTCAGTATTTCCGCCTTGGGCAGGAAGGTCATGTCTTCCGCCATGCAATAGACGCAGCGCAGATCGCAGCGATCCGTCACGGAAACGCGCAAATAGGACACATGGCGCCCGAAGGGATCCACCAGGGGCGCGGATTGCGGAGAATGAGCGTTCATGAGGGGCGATTTGGGGGCGAAGTGGGGTCCGGTGCAAGACCCTTGGTTCAAATCAGCAGCGCGATGGACCCCGCACCAATCAGCACAATCAGGGCAAAGGGCCGATACCAGCTTTGCGGCACCACATGGAAAAGCCGCGCCCCGATCGGCACACAAAGCACCATGACGGGCAGCAGCACCGCAGTGCGGATCAGCACGGATAGGTCAATCAGCCCCAGAAACAGGGGCGGGAAGACGGAAATCACCGAAATCACCGAAAAGAACAGGATCAGATTGGCCCGATGCGTCTTGGCCGCTTCCTTCCCCGCCAGCAGGTAAAGAATGACCGGCGGCCCGGACATGCCGGTGGAGCCCTTGAGCAGGCCCGAGACCGCCCCCACCGCCATATTCAGCGATAGCGGCCGAGAGCCATTATAGCGCCAGCCAGACATCAGCAGCCCGCCAAAGACCAGCACAAAAGCGCCAATGGCGCGGCGCAGCACCTCCCCATCCGCCGTGATCAGGATATAGGCGCCAAGCGGCGTCATCAGTGCCGCCGTGCCGCCAATGGGCAGGATCACGCGCCGGTCGGCATCCTTGAAGGCGCCGGGAAGCAATTGGATGGAAACGATCAGTTCCATCAGCAGCATCACCGGCACCCCAGCCTTGGGGCCCCAGAGTACGGAATAGATCGGCGCCAGGATCACCGCCGTACCAAAACCGGCATAGCCGCGCATGAGCCCAGCAATGGCGGTGGCAAAGGCGGCGGCCAGCAGCCGCCAATCGGACAGCACCGGCAGGGCAGCATTGAAAAGCTCGGTCATCTGGCGGGCGGGGCTTCAATAATCAGGTCAATCAGCCGGGCATTGATCAATACCTTGCCGGCATGCTCGAAATTGACCGTGACGCGATCCCCCGCCACGGATTGGACCTGACCCAGGCCCCAATCCGCTTCGGTTGGGTGGCGCACACGCATGCCAGGTTCTATCAATGCCATCACCATCCGTTAAAGCTGTTAATCACTCGCTAGGCATAAGAGGATACTGTCCAAGCCCATGTCGCAAGTGAACCCTGAACCTGATAGCGCCGAAGGCGCCGATTTGCATCTCCGCCTGACCCGCTTGATCGGGTTAAGGCTCTGCCATGATTTGGGCGGCCTTGCCGGTACCATCGGCAATGCCCTCGAAATGCTGAATGATGCCGGGGCGGAAGCGGCGGATTTGGCGGGGGAAGCGGCGGATATGCTGCGCCGGCGCCTGCTGCTGTGGCGTTCCGTGCTGGGCAGCGGGGAAGCGCGCACCTTGGGCGCTGTGCTTGGCCTATTGAAGGGCCAGATTGCGGGCGGGCGGGCGCATCTTGAAATCGGCGATGTGGCGGAAGAAACCGCGCTGTCTGAAACCATGGTTCCCTTGTTGCTGAGCGGGCTTTTGGTAGCCGGTGAGGCCTTGCCGCGCGGTGGTGTGGTGCGGCTTTCGGGCGATTTGCAGCGCGAGATCATGATTCTGCCGATTGGCGCCGCTGCGGCCTGGAGCCCTGTTGTGGTCCGCCATGCTGCGGGTGCGGCCTTGCCGGCCGAGATTTCCAGCCGTGATGCGCTGGCAATGTGGCTTTGCACCAGCGCGGGCGCCGCCGGTGTGTCCTTGAGCCTTGCCTTGCCGCCCGGTCAGGCTGCGGCTGCCTTGATTATGACAATGCCCGCCTGAATCGGCTGCGGGCTTTACGCTTTATTCGCAAGCGCTGTCCCATAATCATCCCATACCACAGTCCCTGGGGATGGTTATGGACGATCTTCTTGCTGATTTTCTCACTGAAACCCACGAAGGCCTGAGCGCGGTAGATGAGGCGCTTTTGCGCCTTGAACGCGCCCCGGATGATGCGCCAACCCTCGCCGAGATTTTTCGGCAGGTGCATACCATCAAGGGAACTTGCGGCTTTCTTGGGCTGTCGCGGTTGGAAAAGGTGGCACATTCCGCCGAAACCATTCTGGGCCTTTATCGCGATGGCAGCCTGAAGGTCACGCCGCAAGGCATTACGCTGATTTTCGCCGCGGTGGATGCCATTCGGCATATTGTGCTGGAATTGGAACAGCATGGTCAGGAACCGGAAGGCGATGACAGCGCGGTGATCGCGGCTTTGGATGCGGCGGCGCGCGGCGAATCGGTCGTGGCCTCCCCCAAGCAGGCAGTGAAGGCCGAAGCGCCGGTTGAAGCGGCACCCATCGCCGCCGCCGTAGCGCCCGCTGCGCCGCGCGCCCCTGAAGCACCGGCTGAAGCCCAGCAGGCCGAATCCGCCGCAGCGCAGCAGACG
>JADCGG010000115.1 GCA_020249125.1 Roseomonas sp.
CTTCCAGCGTGTGGTCCGTATTCATGCCAATGCCAAAGCGCATGCGCAGCACGCGTTCTTCGCGCGGCGTCAGGCTGGCCAGCACGCGCGTCGTTTGTTCACGCAGATTGGATTGGATCGCCGCATCAATCGGGATGATCGCGTTCTTGTCTTCGATGAAATCACCAAGGTGGCTGTCTTCCTCATCCCCGATCGGGGTTTCAAGGCTGATCGGTTCCTTCGCAATTTTCAGCACCTTGCGCACTTTCTCAAGCGGCATGCCGAGCTTTTCGGCAAGTTCTTCCGGCTGAGGTTCCCGCCCGATTTCATGCAGCATCTGGCGCGAAGTGCGCACCAGCTTGTTGATGGTTTCAATCATATGCACCGGAATGCGGATGGTGCGCGCCTGATCGGCGATGGACCGCGTAATGGCTTGCCTGATCCACCAGGTTGCATAGGTGCTGAATTTATAGCCACGGCGATATTCGAACTTATCCACCGCCTTCATCAGGCCGATATTGCCTTCCTGGATCAGGTCAAGGAATTGCAGGCCGCGATTGGTGTATTTCTTGGCGATGGAGATAACAAGGCGCAGATTCGCCTCAATCATTTCCTTCTTCGCCTGGGTCATGTCGCGTTCGCCGCGCGATACGGTGGCATAGACGCGCTTGAATTCCGCGACCGGCAGGCCGGTTTCATTCGCGACTTCGCTGATGCGCGTGCGGATCTGTTCAACCTCATTGCCGTGTTTCGCAACAAAGGCCTTCCAGCCCTTGCCCGGCAGGTTGCTCACGCGTTCCAGCCAGGCGGGGTCCATTTCGCTGCCGCGCCATTGCGCGAGGAATTCATCGCGCTTCACCTTCTGGCTATCGGCCAGGCGCAGCACCTGGCCTTCCATCATGGTCATGCGGCGGTTCAGCGTTTTCAGCTGATCCACCAGCTCCTCAATCCGGTTGTTGTGCAACTGCACCTTTTCAACCAGCGTGATCAATTCC
Source organism: Roseomonas sp. (assembly GCA_020249125.1). Taxonomy (GTDB): domain Bacteria; phylum Pseudomonadota; class Alphaproteobacteria; order Acetobacterales; family Acetobacteraceae; genus Neoroseomonas. The sequence continues at coordinate 975 of JADCGG010000115.1, forward strand.
TTGCGGAGCTTTTCGTAATTCTTCTCCCCGCGCATCGCCAATTCCTCGCCCGAGGTAAAGGCTTCCATGCGCTTGGAACTCAGCTTCGACAGTTTGGCGTAAATCGCTTCAATTTGTTCAAACGTAGCCAGCACTTCGGGCTTCAGTTTTTCCTCAAGCGCGGACAGCGAAAGGCCAAGCCCTTCCCCTTCCTCGCCCTCTTCAAATTCCTCAACCGCGGCGGAAGCGGCGGCTTCGGGATTGCCGGCGGATTGGGTTGCTTCCAGGTCAATAATGTCGCGCAGCAGCATGCGCGGCGGGGTTTGCCGCACCGCTTCATGCCAGCGCAGAATGGCCTTGAAGGTCAGCGGGCTTTCGCACAAGCCGCCAATCATCATGTCGCGCCCGGCTTCAATCCGCTTGGCGATGGCGATTTCGCCTTCGCGGGACAGCAATTCAACGCTGCCCATTTCACGCAAATACATGCGGACAGGATCATCGGTGCGCCCGACGCTTTCCTCATCCACATTGCCGCCGGCTTCTTCTTCTTCCTCACCATCGGCGCGCGTGACGGGCTTGACCAGCGCGCCTTCGCCTTCTTCGGCTTCTTCCGCTTCAGATACGGTGATGCCGGCTTCGCTCAACATCGCCATGGTGTCTTCGATCATTTCCGAAGACACTTGTTCCGAAGGCAGAACGGCGTTGATTTCGTCCACGGTGACGTAACCGCGTTCCTTGCCGCGAGCGATCAGCTTCTTCACCGCCGCCGACTGGATGTCGAGCATCATGCCCTCAACCTGTTCGTCGCGGGCTTCAACCGGTTCCGCCCCTGCCGCCGCTTTAGTCGCCATGCCGTGTCACTCCATCCAATTGCAACAGGCATCCGGCGCCCCGGATGCCCGCGCAAAACCCCTCTACTATTATGGCGTTGCCGCCGCGTCTTCGGCCATATCGGCCGCATCTTCCCCCCGGCGCAAGGCGCCAAGGGCTTCGGTCAGGCGGATCAGCCTTTGCTGCGCCGCCGGGTCATTCGTGGCGGCGAAGGCTTCCAGCGCCGCTTTTTGGTCTTCAAGCAAAGCCGCCTCTCCGCGCAGCCGCAGGAAGAAATGCCAGAAGCCTTCCTCTACCTCCCGCGGCAGCGCATCGGGGTGCGCCGCTTGGGGCAGGGCCTCAGCGCCAAGCGCCCAAGCCGCAGCTTCCGCCAAACCTTCAGTTGCGAGGTGGGATAGTAGGCCCTCAGAGTCAAGGCGCTGAGAGTCCATAGGCCAGGACAGAATGGCGCTTTGCAGGCTGCGTGCCGGGCCTTCGGGCAGATCGAGCAGGCCAAAGGCTTCTTCGATCTGCGGCAGCAGCCAGGGGTGGCGGAGCAGAATGGCGATCAGAATGCGCGCCTGGGCGGTGCGGATGGTGGGCGCTACCAGCGGAGGGCGGGTGATGCGCTGGGCCGGTGCGGCGCGGCCAGGCTGGCGGCGTGTGGCGGCAAAGAAGCGATCAAGCAAAGCCTGACGATATTCGCTGGCCAAGGCGCGGTCTGAAATCGTGGCGGCAGCGGCGACCAGGCGGTTGCGCGCGGCGGCGCGCTGTTCGGGACTCGCCATGGCTTGGCCTTCCAGCAACAGGCCGTAAAGCGCTTCCGAAAGCGGGCGCGCGCCATCCAGCACGGTCTGAAAGGCCGCCTTGCCGCCCTTGGCGATCAGCGTGTCCGGGTCTTCCCCCTCTGGCAGCGTCGCCAGTTTCAGGCTGCGTTCGGCGCTGATCAGCGGCAGGGCGGCTTCCGCCACGCGGGCGGCGGCGCGCGCGCCAGCGGCATCGCCATCAAAACACAGCACCGGTTCGGGCGACAGGCGCCATAATTCCTGCAACTGATCTTCCGTGAGCGCGGTGCCAAGCGGCGCCACCGCCCCGGTGAAGCCCGCCTGATGCAGCGCGATCACATCCATATAGCCTTCAACGGCCACCAGCGCAGCGCCGCGAAACACGCCTTCCCGCGCGCGGTCCAGCCCGTAAAGCGCGTAGCGTTTGCGAAATAGCGGCGTTTCCGGGCTGTTGATGTATTTCGGCTGACCATCCCCCATGATGCGCCCGCCAAAGGCAATCACGCGCCCGCGCCGGTCCCGGATGGGGAACATCACGCGGTTGAAGAAGAAATCGCGCGGCGCTTCATCGCCTTCCGGCGCCTTCAGCAGCCCGGCTTCGATCAATTGGTCGGGTTCAATCGCTTCCTGCTTCAAATCCGCCAGCAGCGCGCCGCGCCCCGCCCCGGCCCAGCCGAGGCCGAAGCCCTGGATGGTTTCATCGGTGAGGCCGCGTCGGCGGAGGTATTCCAAAGCCGGGCGGCCTTCCGGCAGGGCAAGCCGGCGCTGGAAGGCTTCCATCGCCGCTTCCATCACCGCGTAAAGATCCCGATTGCGCCGGGCGCGTTCGGCATCGCGCGGGGCGAGTTTCGGTACTTCCAGCCCTGCCTCGCCGGCAAGCCGTTCCACCGCTTCCATGAATTGCGCGCCATCGGCCCGCATCACGAAGCTGACAGCATCTCCATGGGCGCCACAGCCGAAGCAGTGGAAATGATCGTCATAAACATAGAAGGACGGCGTCTTTTCCCCATGAAAGGGGCAGCAGCCCTTCCAATTGCGCCCGGATTTGAGCAAGCGCGTCTTCCGCCCGATCAGGCCAGGCAGGGGCGTGCGGGCACGCAATTCATCAAGGAAACCGGGGGGGAGGGCCATGGCGAGGGGTCAGACTATACCTTTGGCGGGAAAAGTGGAGCAGGGTGGAAAGCTTCCAAGCGAGCATTTTAAGCCTGCCATGATGAACTTTGGCGCCCAAGGATAAACTGGCATCAAAGCCTAACGCGCGAAAATGCTTGTTCCGCGAGACGTCCTGACCTATGAAAAAGAAGGTTGCTATCCCAACTAGTACTACATATGGTATCATGATCCAGAAAAAACTAGATCAGATTACGCGTCGTATTGAGCAGGCCCGCCGGTCTCCCCAAAAGGCTAGGGACCTGGAGAGGATTGCGCAGCAGCTTGGTCGGACAAAGGTGAACAGGGGAAAGGAACCGACATGGGAGAGCGAATTGCCGGGCAGGCCGCCGCTATCCATCCCGCACCATGGCGGAAGAGACATCGCCATAGGGACGCGAAACAGCATCTTGGATTTCTTGGAGGACGATGTGATGGCTCTACAGGAAATTCTGGACCAGGAGTGAGCGTAGCAAATGGCTAATATGGCGATGACACCAGCCGAATATCTCAAGCGACCTTACGCGCGCGTCTTGCGCCCAGAGTCTGATGGCTCATTTGGTGCAGAAATCCTAGAATTCCCCGGATGCTTTGCCGTTGGCGATACTGGGAGCGAGGCTCTACAGAACCTTGAGAATGTTGCTGAAAGCTGGATCTTGGGTGTCCTGGCGAAAAACGAGCGCGTCCCGGATCCTCTTCAAGACAGGGAGGCCTTTAGCGGCAAGCTTGTCTTACGCCTACCCCGAAGCCTGCACAAAAAGGCAGCCTTTGCCGCTGAGCGGGAAGGGGTCAGCTTAAATCAGTTTATTAGTGCCTGTGTGGCTGAAGCGGTCGGCGTTAGTGCGGGTAGGGCTCATGAGTACCAGCAGGCGATCCAAGAAGCCGCTGCCCGACAAGACACGATCATGACCAAAGTGTCTTACCCTGAACAAAAAGCTGAGACTGGGGGTAACGTAGTTCAGTTTCGCACTCAAGGGCGCTGGGCGGAGCCCGTAACGTCAAATCAACAAGCTAGTCGACGCATTAGCACGGGGGGCGAAAATGCCTGAAACCACTCACTACATAGAGCACAAAGAAGTCGTGGAGCTTCTGATCAAACACGCAAAATTTCACGAAGGTAAATGGATGCTTTCAGTGGCATTCAACTTCGGGGCCGGCAATGCCGGACCGTCTGTGGCGGAAACCAACCCAACCGCCTTCGTTACCTTAGCTAGGATTGGTATAGTGCCGGCCCCTAGTGATGCTCCAGAGTCGTTGGTTCTGGACGCGGCAGTCGTGAACCCTGCCAAGAAGAGATAGTCTCGGCAGTCTGTCCTGCGAAGGGACTGGTTTGCACCCGGCCACCAGGGCGGCTATCCGGGCGCATCTTCTTCTGTAAGGAACGCGACCATGACCCCCGCCGAACGCGCCGCCGTGCAGGCGCATCTGCGTAAGCTATTCAGCAACCCCCGCATTCAGGTGACCGCGCCGGACCGCCCCAAGGGCAGCGTGGAGCTTAAAATCGGCAATGAATTCATCGGCACCATCCACCGCGATGCGGAAGATGGCGATGTTTCCTATGCCGTGCAGATCGTGGTGCTGGCGGAAGATTTGCAGGATCAGGATTGAAAGGGGGGCGTGATTAGCCCCCCAGCCGCGCCTTCACCATCGGCCCGGCCTTGGCCATATCCAAGGCCGCGGCGTGGCGGGATTTCAGCACCGCCATCACCTTGCCCATATCCTTGATGGAAGCGGCACCCGCTTCCGCCACCGCCGCATCAATCGCCGCCGCCATCGCGGCATCATCCATCTGCTGCGGCAGGAAGCTTTCAATCACGGCGATTTCGGCTTCTTCCTTGGCCGCCAATTCGGGGCGATTGCCCTGGCGATACAATTCCACACTTTCCCGCCGGGATTTCGCCATGCCGCGCAGCATGGCAATCACCTGATCATCCGGCACGCCCGGGTCCTGCGGCGTCTTGCGCGCGGCAATATCCGTATCCTTCAGCTTCGCCATGATCATGCGGATGGTGGAGGTGGTCGCGGCATCCTTGGCCAGCATTGCGGTCTTCAAGGCATCGGTAAAACGGGCGCGGAGTTCCATGGGGTGTTCCTTCAATCTCGGCCGCGCTTATAGCAAAGCGGGGCGCACGGGCCAGGGTGGGAGGGTAGGCAGTTTTGCCGGCTTCAGCCACCCCATCAGTAACTTCGTGCGCGGGGTCTGTTTCGTTCATCAGACCGTGAACCTATCGCCGAAGAGGATAGCGAATTGGGTCTTGGCCTCACACCACTCGCGCGGCGGTCGCTTCCATTCTTCGACCGCTTGATTGAGAACAAGGTATAGCTGAACGCAAAGAACGGAATCACCTGGTCCCAATGTCGGCACCAGCTTTGCGCAATGGCCGGGTGTTTGCGGCCCCATGGTCCTGCCTCAAAGGCCTCAAGGGCGGCCAGGCCAGCTTCGGCGCTTTCAACCCGGTAGAGGCTGCGAAGCGCCCCCGCGATCGCCTTCCTGTCCTTCCAGGAGTCGAAACTCATGGAATAGCGGAGCAGGCGCACAATGCAGGTCTGCACCACAATCTTTGGAAACGCCGCGTTGATCGCCTCCGGAAATTCCTCCAACCCATCAATAACGGCAATCAGATTACCGGCGACACCCCGGTTCCTGTGCTCGTTCATGGCGCGCAGCCAGAACTTGGCCCCTTCAGTCTGTTCGATCCAGATGCCGAGAATTTCCTTGGTCCCATCTGGCAGAATGCCAAGCGCGATATAGCAGGCTGCTGAAAAGCCCTCATTGAGCATCGCAATTTTGGCTTGGGCGCATCTTTTCAACGCTGCTTGCGCCTGAGCACAGCCATGTTCAGTGATTTTTTGGCCCTGGCGGCA
>JADCGG010000116.1 GCA_020249125.1 Roseomonas sp.
CTTTTTTGGTGAAGTGCCCGATCCCTGGACCTGGCTTGGCGGAGGCATCATCCTGGCTGGCGCGCTGGTCATCACCATTGCCGAGACGCGCCGAAAGACCTGAGCGGAGGAAACCATGGCCGACCCCATCGCAGCGGATAGCATCGAAATTACGGTGCTGGTGGATAATGTCACCGATAGTCTTTCCTCCACACCGAGTTTCGTGACGCGCGAATGGGTGCGCCTGCGACGCCAGGGCATGAAGCGCACCATGGGCGGCGCGTTGTGCTGCGCCAATCACGGCCTCGCCTTGGTGGTGCGCGCTGAGATCGGCGGCAAATCCCGCACGGTGTTGTTTGATGGCGGCCCGGTGGATTACGCGGTGGAGCGCAATGGCACGCGGCTTGGCGTGGATTTCGCGGCGATTGAAGCGATGGTGCTGTCCCACGGGCATTGGGATCATGCGGGCGGCCTGCCCAAGGCGATTGAAATGACGCGTGCGGCCAATGGCGGGCGTGCGGTGCCGCTTTACCTGCACCCCGGCATGTTCCGCGAACGCGGCAGCCGCCAGCCCGATGGTGGCGTTCTCCCGATGGATAGGGTGCCACCACCGGATGGCTGGGCGGCGATGGGTGCCAAGCCCATTGTGGTGCGCGATGAACACATCATCGCCGATGGCTTTTACGTCAGCGACGAAATTCCGCGCACCACGGATTATGAAACCGGCCTGCCCGGCCAGGTGGCGCGCGATGATGAAAACGCCCCCTGGCAAGCGGATGAATGGCTGAGCGATGAACGCTTCATGGCGGTGCATTTGCGCGGCAAGGGTTTGATTGTGTTTTCCGCCTGTTCGCATACCGGCATTGTCAATGTGCTGCATGCGGCGCGGCGGCGCTTTCCTGATCTGCCATTATTTGCCGCGATGGGCGGGTTTCATCTGTCCGGCATCAATGAGCGCGTGATCCCGGAAACCGTGCGAGACCTTGGCAATTTTGGCCTGACCTATCTATTCCCCGCCCATTGCACCGGCTGGCGCGCCGTTAATGCGCTGGAACGCGAATATGGGGAGGCGATGGTGGTCCCCGCCGCTGTTGGCAAAACCTTCACGCTGGTAGCCTAACGCCACATGATCCTGGCCCTTCAGGCGCTGCCGCTGGCCTTGCTGATCGGCCTGTTGTTCTCCGGGCGCGTGGCGCCGGTGCCGGCGGTGGTCGCGGCGCTTGCGGCGGCCATCCCCGCCGCTTTTGTCTCGCTGCCCGACAGCATCGGCTTGCCTGGGTTCCTCGCCGAGCAAATCCTGCGCGGCGCCTATTTGGCCTTGCAGCCCATGGGCGTGGTGCTGGCGGGGTTGTTGTTTTACGCCGCCGTCTCAGCGGATGATGTTGCGCAGCAGACAAGACCAGCCTCGGCACGGCGCGTTTTCATCGCGACCCTGCTGGCCGGCTGCTTCATGGAAAGTGTGACAGGTTTTGGCGTGGGCGCGGTATTTGCGCTGGCAAGCTTGCGCAGCATGGGGATTATTGGCGCGCCAGCCGGCGCCATGGCTTTGCTGGCGCTATGCCTGATCCCTTGGGGTGGCCTTGGCCCCGGCACGCTGCTGGGCGCCGCATTGATCGGCCAATCGGTGCAGGAGGTTGCGCGCATCACCGCGCTGCCCAATGCGCTGTGGTTATTGGCGCTGGGTCCGGTGCTTTGGCGGCTTTGCGGGGCGGCGGGGCTTGCCGTTCCGGCGGCGGAAAAGCGTGTGCAAATGGCCTATCTGGTCGCGGTCGCCGCGCTGCTTCTTGGCTGCCATTGGCTGCTACCTTTTGAGGTGATTGGCATCATCGCGACCGGCCTGCCGCTGGTTTTTGCGCTGTGGCGGTTTGATCCGCCGCAGGATGGCGCTGCCTGGCAAAAGGCGCTGGCGCGCTTGGCGCCCTATGCGCTGCTGACAATGGCACTTTTGGCGGCGCGCGCCGTGCCGAATCCGCCCGCCTGGCAGCCCTTTGAGGATTTGCCGGCCTTTCCCATCACGCATGTCTCCCTGGTTTTGGCGGCGGTGGCGGTGGTGCTCTTGGCGCGGCGTTCAGGGGCGCTGGGTCTGGCGCAAGGGGCAATGAAGCGCGCGGGACGACCAGCGCTCATCATGCTGCTTTACGTCCTGCTGGCGCGTTGGATGGGTGAAAGCGGCGCGACCGCTTCCTTGGCGCGGGAAGCCGCCGCGGCGCTTGGCGTGCTGGCACCCTATGCCGTGCCGCCGCTTGGGCTGATGGCGGGGATCGTCACGGGGACCAATGTCGGGTCCAATGCGGCGATGATGCCCGTGCAATACAAGCTTGGCTTGGCCGCTGGGCTGCCGCCAGTGCTGGCCCCAGGAGTGCATAACTTCGTGGGTGCAGCGGGGGCGGGCATGTCCTTTGCTGTCACAGGCATGATCTGCGGCTTGCTTGCCGATGGCACCAAGCCCCTTCAGCTTTGGCGGCTGCTATGGCCATCCCTGGCCGCGGTGCTGCTGCTGGGTTGGGGGGCGATGGCCCTCCTGTCTTAAGGGCTTGCATCCGGCGCCAAGGCCGCACAGTTTGTGTCCCAAGAAATCACGGGGGGTTCACCATGCAGCATCTGACTCGTCGCGCCGCCTTGGCGCTTTCTGCCGGCCTGCTGGCCGCACCCGCCGTGAACGCCCAGGGCGCTTTTCCGAACAAGCCCTTGCGGATCATCGTGCCCTATCCGCCGGGTGGCGTGACCGACATTATGGGCCGTCTGGCCGCAGAAGGAATGTCTCGGCAGCTTGGCCAGCCCGTAGTGGTGGAAAACCGCGCAGGCGCTGGCGGCAATATCGGCGCCATGGCAGCCAGTCAGGCGGAGCCCGATGGCTATACGCTGTTCCTCGGCACCATGGCGACACAGGGGGTGAACCCCATCCTCTATCCCGATCCCCGCTTTGATCCGCGCAAAGCCTTTGTGGGCGTCGGCATGATGGCGGATATGCCCAACGTCATGTCCTGCCTGCCACGCCGCTACAACCCGGCCAATGCGCGCGAAGCCATTGCGCGGGCCAAGGCCGAACCGGGCAAGATGACTTTCGGCACGGTCGGCAATGGATCATCGGCGCATCTGTCCTTGGTGCTGCTGGAAAAGCTCGCCGGTCTTGATTTTGTGCATGTGCCCTATCGCGGTTCTGCGCCTGCGGTTGCGGCCATGTTGGCCGGCGATCTTGATTTGCTGTTCGATGCTTCGGCCACTTCCGCCCCGCATATCCTGCAGGGGTCC
>JADCGG010000117.1 GCA_020249125.1 Roseomonas sp.
CCAGCCGGCGAATACCCGGCGCGGCAATCCTTCTGCCATCACACCCTCAGCGCTGCCCGCCGCTTGGCGCCGAAGCCATGCCGCGCAGCAGTATCAAAGCCTGTTGAAGTTGGTGATCCGTTTCCGGCTTGGTCGGATCAAAGGCCGGGGCGCCTTCCGCTGGCTGACGCACCACGCGTTCCACCAGCCCCGCCGGCAGGTTGAGCGGCGGAGGCGGGATGGGCGCGCGGGTCTCCGCCTGGGTTTCATTGCGCAGCGACCGGCGCAAATCCGCTTCCCGATCACGTGGCGGCTGGGCGGCCCGGGCTTCTTCCCGCGTGGCCAATATCTCAATATCGGGTTCAATCCCCGTCCCCTGAATGGACCTGCCAGAGGGCGTGTAATAGCGCGCGGTGGTCAAACGGATAGCGCCATTGCCCGGCACCGGCATCACGGTTTGTACGCTGCCCTTGCCGAAGGATTTCACGCCAACCACCACGGCGCGGCGATGATCCTGCAAGGCGCCGGCGACGATTTCACTCGCACTCGCGCTACCGCCATTGATCAGCACCACAATCGGCAGCCCATCGGCGATATCCCCCGCCTTGGCCTGCCAACGCTGCGCATCTTCTGTCCGGCGTGCGCGGGTGGACACAATCTCCCCCTGCGTCAGGAAATCATCTGTGACCTGCACTGCCTGATCAAGCAAGCCGCCCGGATTATTCCGCAGGTCCAGCACCAGACCCTTCAACCCGCCCTGCGCCTGCTGCTTCAATTGCTGTACCGCGCGGCGCAGCCCCACTTCCGTCTGTTCGTTGAAGGAAGTGATCCGCACATAGCCCAGATTGCCGTCTTCCAGCCGGAAGCGCACCACTTGCGGGCGGATCACATCGCGCGTCAGCGTCAGTTCAATCGGCCGTTCCGCCCCTTGGCGACGGATCGTCAGCTTGATTTGCGTGCCGCGCTGGCCGCGCATCTGGTCCACCGCTTCCTGCAATGTCAGCCCCTGCACTGAAGTGCCGTTCAGATGCGTGATGAGATCGCCCGGCCTGACGCCGGCCCGCGCGGCAGGCGTTTCGTCAATCGGGCTGATGACCTTGATATAGCCGCCTTCCTGCGTCACCTCGATCCCAAGCCCGCCAAATTCACCGCGGGTCTGGGTTTGCATGTCGCGGAAGCTGCGCTGATTCAAATAGGATGAATGCGGATCCAGGCTGGACAGCATACCCTGGATCGCGTTTTCGATCGCGTCCCGGTCATTCACCGGTTCCACATATTCGGCGCGCACCCTCTCGAACACATCGCCAAACAGGTTGAGCAGCCGATAGGTCTCGGCCCGGCCACCTTCCTGCGCCCAGGCAGCAACCAGGGGGCCCACCACCACGCCGGCGGCAAAGGCCGCACCAATCCCCGCATAACGCAACATTCCGCGCTGCATGCGCCGCAATCCTTCTCATCACTCGGCCGGAGCCAGACAACCCCCAAGTAAGATAGACATTCATGGCGCTTTGCGCGACTCCATAACGTGATTCCTCGCCGAAAAATCGCGCAGGCCGCTATTCGGCCCCGCCAAGCCAGGGCATCGGGTCCACAACTTGGCCGTTCCGGCGCAATTCCAGGTAAAGCGCGCCCCGCCCTTCCTCCCCGACGCCGAGTCGGCCAAGCGCCTCGCCGGCCAGGAGCGGCGCCCCCGCTTCGGTATCCAAAGCGTCAAACCCGGCCAGAACCAGGTGCAGGCCCGGGCCGCATTCCAGGATGATGATCTGCCCGAAGCGCCGGAAGGGGCCGGCAAACACCGCGCGCCCGGTACAGGGGCTGACCACCCGCGCACCGCCCGCAGCGGAGAAGGTGACGCCCCGCGCCGCGCCAGCTTCGCCCCTTTGGCCAAAGGCAATGCTGACCCGCCCATGGACCGGGGCGGGGCGGCCCATCTCCGCTGGGGGTGGCAAGGCTTGCGGGACAGCGACGGGGGTTGCCGGGCGTGGCCGGCGCGCTTCCTCCCGCGCCCTGGCCTGGGCTTCCTGGCGCGCGCGGGCCGCTTGCCTGGCCTGTTCGCGTTCCAAAGCCGTCAGCATTTCCGCAAGATCATTCGCGCGGGCGAGCGCTTCTTGCGCGCGCTGGGCTTCCGCCCTTTGCGTGGCGCGCGCCTCGCGCTCGCGCAGCCTGGTGTCTGCGATCTCCGCATCCAGTGCCTCTGCCGCATGACGGAGTTCCGCTTCCGCCGCAGCCACCATGCTCGCTTCCGCGACGGCGATGCGGTTGCGTCGCTCCGCCTCGGCATGGGCCAGGTGCAGCACCTCAACCTCAGCGCGGATTTGCCGCGCCATGCCTTGCAGGACCAGAAGGCCGCGTAGCGCCTCATCAGGTGGGGCGGGCTGCGCGAGCAAGGTCTCCGCCGGCCAAAGCGCCAGGCGCCGCATGGCCGGCATCATGGGCGCAAGGGCAGCCGCGCGGGACGCTGCCTCGTTATAGGCTGCCGCCGCTTCGGCCTCGGCGCGTTGCTGGCGCTGTTCCGCCGCTTCCAGCGCGCGTTCGGCTTCCTGCACACGCGCCGCCATGGCAACGCGCTGCCGCGCGAGGCCGCTTTCTTCCGCTGCTGCGGCTTCAGCTTCGCGGGCGGCGGCTTCGGCAGCGGCGTGGCTCGCGGCACCGGCGCGGCGGGCTTCTTCCAGCGCCTCACGCGAAGGCTGCGCCAGCGTTAGGCTTGGCAAAGCCAGCAGCAAAAGCGCGAAGGCGAGGCGCGCTTTAGCCAAGCAGGGAGTGCCCCGTCATCGCCGCTGGCTGAGGCAGGCCAAGCAAGGCAAGCAGCGTGGGCGCGATATCGGCCAATCGGCCATCACGCAGCGCGGCACCCTTGGGGCCGCCCATCAGAATGGCCGGCACCACATTGGTGGTATGCGCGGTATGCGGCCCGCCCGTGGCCGGGTCTTTCATCAATTCGGCATTGCCATGATCCGCCGTGACCAGCAGGCAGCCGCCCACATCACGCAGCGCCGCGACGATACGCCCAAGCCCAGCATCCACCGCTTCCACAGCCTTTGTTGCCGCGGCAAGGCTGCCAGTATGGCCCACCATATCGGCATTGGCGTAATTCAACACAACCAGATCAAAGGCGCGGCTTTTGATTGCGGCAACGGCCTTTTCCGTCAGTTCCGGCGCCGACATTTCCGGCTTCAGATCATAGGTCGCCACATCCTTCGGCGATGGCACCATGATGCGTTCTTCGCCCGGATAAACCGCTTCTTCCCCGCCATTCAGGAAGAAGGTGACATGGGGGTATTTTTCCGTCTCCGCCATGCGGAGTTGCTTGAGACCCGCACGCGCCACCACTTCAGCCAATTTATCGGTCATGGTTTGCGACGCGAAAGCGGTGGCGAGATACGCGTTCAGCGCATCGCTATATTCCGTAAGACCAACCGCGGCGGCAAAGCGCGGAAGCCCTGCGCGCGCGAAACCATCAAAGCCAGGATCCAGCAGCGCGGTCAGGATTTCGCGGGCGCGATCGGCGCGGAAATTGAAGCAGAGAATGCCATCGCCATCCTTCATGCCGGCGTAATCGCCAATAACGCTGGCCGGGATGAATTCATCGGTCTTATCGGCGGCATGGGCGGCGGTAATGGCGGCTGCGGCGCTGGGCGCGGTTGCACCTTTGGCTTCCACCATCGCCCCAAAGGCTTGCGAAACGCGGTCCCAGCGCTTGTCACGATCCATCGCGAAATAGCGCCCGATGATGGTCGCAATCCGAACCCCCGCAACACCGGCCAGATCAGCTTCGACGCGTTTCAGATATTCCAGCGCGGCGCGCGGCGGCGTGTCTCGCCCATCGGTGAAGGCGTGGATCGCCACCGGGACACCCGCTTGTGACAGCAATTTGGCCAAGACCACCGCATGATCCTGATGCGCATGCACCCCACCCGGTGAGAGCAGCCCCATCAAATGGCAGGTCCCGCCCGAGGCCTTCAGCGTCGCAATCAGCCCCGTCAGCGCCGGCAATTGCGCGAAGGATCCATCGGCAATGGCGGCATCAATGCGCGGCAGATCCTGCATCACCACGCGCCCGGCGCCGATGTTCAGGTGCCCGACCTCTGAATTGCCCATCTGCCCTTCCGGCAGCCCGACATCCAGGCCCGAGGTTTTGAGGAATGCATGCGGGCAGGACGCCCAAAGCGCATCGAAATTCGGCGTTTTCGCCTGACGGACGGCGTTATCGGCAATCTCCTCCCGCCAGCCCCAGCCATCCAGAATGACCAGCATCACAGGGCGCGGCGGGGCAGAGGCTTGCATCAAGGCGGACTCCAATTTTTGTGAGCGCCGCAATACGCCTCGTGCCGGGCTTGGGGCAAGCGCAGATCAAAAGGTCAGCAGCGCCGACACGCCAAAGAAGCGCGCGTGGAAATGCAGCGTCACGAGCCAGCCGAGCAAGCCGAGCAACGGCGCAAGCCAGCCGATTTCCGCCAGCACCAGCCGATTGCGCCCGGCCAGGATGGCGCCGAAGGGCAGAATGGAGGTTGCAGCCTGTAGTCTTGCCGCAGCCTCCGGGTCCCGCGCCGCAAGCTTACGGTCAATGGAAGGCATGCCGATGAAGGCGCTGATGGCGAAGGTGCCAAAGAAGATCAGGCTGGCGAGGTCTCCATTGCCAATCACATGCACCAGCGCCCAAAGCGCGAAGGACCACAGCATGGGGTGGCGCGTGATGCGCTGAATGCCGCGTATCTGCTGCCCAACGAGACCCTCTCCGCCGATCCCTGTCGGATTGCGCAAAAGCCCGGCGGCAAAGAACAGAAAGGCCGGCAGCATGATCAGCGCCAGGATCAGGCGAAGCCAGGCCGGCGCGGTCCAGATCGGCACGGGGTCAGCCGCGCCCCAGGCGCGCGCGAGCAGCACCAAGGCAAGCACCGACAGGATGGAATAGAAAATGCGAAAGCCATTCGCGCCGAGGCCAGCGACCAGCATGGCGCGCATTTGGCCGCTGGCCAGGCCGTTATGCGTCACGAACCAAAACGCCGCCGCCAACAAAAGGGGAAAGGAGGTTTTCATGGCCTATAGATCCTTCAACACAGCCCAAAGCGCCGATTTCGCCTCAAAGCCGATACCCGGAATTTCGGGCATTTTGATCCTTCCATCCACCACCGGCGTGCTATCGGCGAAACCGCCAAAGGGCGCGAAGACCTCCGGGTAGCTTTCATTGCCGCCAAGCCCGAGCCCGACCGCGATATTCAGCGCGAATTGATGCCCGCCATGCGGCACGCAACGCCGCGGCGACCAGCCATGGCGTGCCAGCATTTCAAGCGTGCGGAGATATTCCACCAGACCATAGGAAAGTGCCGGATCGAATTGCAGAATATCGCGGTCTGGTCGCAAGCCGCCATGGCGGATCAGGTTGCGTGCATCCAGCATGGAAAATAGATTCTCGCCCGTTGCGATGGGCGGCATATATTGTTCCGCAAGCGCCGCATGGGTTGAATAATCCAGCGGGTCCAGCGGTTCTTCATACCAGCGCAGCCCGAAGGGTTGCAGCGCCGCGCCATAGGTCAGCGCCGCATGCAGGCCAAAGCGGCCATTCACATCCACAGCAAGCCGTGACCCATCGCCGCCGAGCAGCTTCACCACCGCTTCAATCCGCGCCAAATCCTCCGCCAGTGCTTCCTTCATGGGGGTGCCAGGCGCGCCGCCGATTTTCATCTTCACGGTGGTATAACCCATACCGAGGTAGCGCTTCATTTCCTCAACCAGCGCATCCACGCCCTTGCCGGGATAGTAGTAGCCGCCTGCGGCATAGACCCAGGCACTGTCATCCGCCTGGCCGCCGCGATACCGATCCGCGAGCAAACGCCAGAGCGGCACGCCGGCGAGCTTCGCCGCCGCATCCCACAGCGCCATATCCAAAACGCCAACCGCAACGGAACGATCCCCATGCCCGCCCGGCTTTTCATTGCGCATCATGGCGCCCCAGGCGCCGGCGGGGCGCAGCCCGCCATCCTTGCGCGTCAATTCCGCTTCCGTTGCCGCTTGCAGGCGCGGGATGAAGCGTTCTGTTAGCAAGCCCGGCTGCGCATAGCGGCCATTGGAATTGAAGCCATAGCCCGTGGCCTTTTTGCCCGCGCCATCTTCCACCGTGATGGCGACAACACTCGCCGTCATTTTCGAAAAATCAATATAGGCATTGGCGATGGCGCTGCTGATGGGCACCACACCTTGGCGGATGGAAGCGATACGCATGTTGAATTCCTGGCTTGAGAAAACAAAACCGGCTGAGGCGATCAGCCGAGCAATCTGCCAATCACGCGCGCCGTATAATCCACCACCGGGATCACCCGCCCGTAATTGATGCGTGTCGGGCCGATCACGCCAATGGCGCCGACGATCTTTTCCTGCCCATTGCGGAAGGGGGCGACCACCACGGAAAGCCCGGCGCTATCGAACAACCCGCTTTCGGCGCCGATGAAAATCTGCACGCCTTCACCGCGTTGCGCCAATTCCAACAGGCGCAGCATGGTTTCCTGCGCTTCCAGCCTTTCGAATAGCCGCTGGATTTCCTGCACCTGCGCCGCCTGATCCAGATTCTGCAACAGTCGCGACTGCCCGCGCAAAATCAGCGACCCGCCACCGCCGCCCGACCAGGTGGCAAGCCCAGCCGAGATCACCTGCTGCGTCAGCGCATCCAAAGCGGTACGATCCGCGGCGATTTCCTCGGACACCTTGCTGCGGGTTTCTTCCAAGGTGCGGCCAGCGAGCCGCGCATTCAGGTAATTGGATGCTTGCGTCAGCGCGGAAGGCGGCAGCCCCGCCGGCACTTCAATCACGCGGTTTTCCACCTGCCCGCCTTCATGCACCAGCACCACCAGCGCGCGCCCCGGACCAAGCGCCACGAATTCAATATGCCGCACCGGGTTTTCCGTTTTCGGTGCCACCACCAGCCCCGCCGCACCAGCCAAACCCGAAAGCATCAGCCCGGCCTCGGCCAGGGTTTCCTGCAAGGACCGGCCCGATGCCGCGCAGCGCGCCGCAATCGCATCCCGGTCTTCTTCCCCCAAGGCGCCGAATTCCAGCAACCCATCCACGAAAAGCCGGAGCCCGCGTTCCGTCGGCAGCCGCCCCGCCGAGGTATGCGGCGCATAAAGCAGCCCGGCATCTTCCAGATCCGCCATGGCATTGCGGATGGTGGCCGGCGAAAGCCCCAGCGGTAGGCGGCGCGATAAGGTGCGGGACCCCACAGGTTCGCCCGTCGCAACATAGGTTTCCACCAATTCGCGCAGGATCAGCGCCGAACGGCTATCCAACCCGGCAGCCGCCGGCAGCCCAGGCGTAAGCTTCGTGGGCGTATGGGTCACGGGTTTTGGTCCCGATTTGTCATGGGCCAAGTATGAAGCCTGCGCCGGGCGCGTCAACGGGTTAGCGCCGCCCGGGCGCTTGTGCTAACCGCGCGTCCCATGACCAGACCCTCAGGCCGCGCCCCCGGCGCGCTTCGCACCGTTTCCATCCAACCCGGCGTCGCCCGCCATGCGGAAGGTTCCTGCGTTATTCGCATGGGGCTGACCGAGGTGCTGTGCACCGCGAGCGTTGAAGGCAAGGTGCCCCCCTTCCTGCGTGGCCAGGGCCAGGGCTGGGTGACCGCCGAATACGGCATGCTGCCGCGTGCGACGCATACGCGCGGAGATCGCGAAGCGGCGCGCGGCAAGCAATCTGGCCGCACGCAGGAAATCCAGCGCCTGATTGGGCGCAGCTTGCGCGCGGTCACGGATTTGAAGGCGATGGGGGAGATGACCATCACGCTGGATTGCGATGTGCTGACCGCCGATGGCGGCACGCGCTGTGCTTCCATCACCGGCGCCTGGGTGGCGCTGCATCTGGCCTTTGAACATTGCAAGCGCATGAACATCATTACGCGCAATCCCTTGAAGGATCAGGTGGCGGCGATTTCCTGCGGCATTTATCAGGGCGTGCCCGTGCTCGATCTTGATTATGATGAGGACAGCAAGGCCGATGCAGATGCGAATTTCGTGCTGACAGCGTCCGGCGGCATTGTCGAAATCCAAGGCACGGCGGAAGGTGCGCCCTTTACGGAGGCCGATTTGCAGGCCCTGATGGGACATGCGCGGGAAGGCACAGCAGCGCTTTTCGCCAAGCAGCGGCTTGCGGTGGATAAGTGATGGCGCATTGGCGCCTGCAGCGCGGTGAGAAGATTGTCATCGCCTCGCATAATGCCGGGAAGCTCCGCGAAGTGGCCGCGCTGCTGGCGCCGCATGGCATTGAGGTGACCAGCGCTGGCGCACTTGGCCTGCCCGAACCGGATGAGACGGAAACAAGTTTCCTGGGCAATGCGCGGATAAAAGCGCATGCGGCGGCGCGCGCTTCGGGCATGCCGGCGCTTTCTGATGATTCAGGGTTTTCGGTGGCGGCGCTTGATGGCGCGCCCGGCGTCTATACCGCCGATTGGGCCATGCGCCCGGAAGGCGGGCGGGATTACGCGCTTGCCATGGGCAAGGTGCATGATCTCGCCAAGGACGCGCCCAACCGCGCCGCCTGGTTCACCTGCGCTTTGGTGCTCGCTTGGCCCGATGGGCATGAGGAAGGTTTTGAGGGCAAGGCCGAAGGCGTTTGGGTCTGGCCGCCGCGCGGCGCGCATGGTTTTGGCTATGACCCGATGTTTGTCCCTTCAGGCTTGCATGAAACCTTCGGTGAAATGGACCCCGCCGCAAAACACCGCATCAGCCACCGCGCCGCGGCTTTCGCGCTGCTGGCCGCTTCCTGCCTGCCGCCGGCGGCAGACTAAGCTTCAAGGGCGGCGCTGATTCGGGCGAAAGCCCGCGCCGGATGAGGCTGGCCCAGCCTTCTTCTGGTGTGTCCACAATCTCGAACAGCTTCAAATCGGCTTCGCTGATCATGCCTTCATCCACCATGGCGTTGAAATTCACCACCTTGGTCCAGTAATCGCGCCCAAACAGCACAATCGGCACCGGGCGCATTTTTTCCGATTGCGCGAGCGTCAGCACCTCAAACAATTCATCAAAAGTGCCGAAGCCACCTGGGAAAACCGCCAACGCATTGGCGCGCATGGCAAGGTGCATCTTGCGCATGGCGAAGTAATGGAAGCGAAAGGTCAGCGCCGGCGTGGACCAGGGATTGGGCGCCTGTTCATGCGGCAGGGTGATGTTGAAGCCGATCGACGGCGCGCCGGCCTCGGCCGCGCCGCGGTTCGCGGCCTCCATGATACCGGGGCCGCCGCCGGTCGCGATCACGTTCTCCCGCGCCAGGCCATCGCCATCGAGGGCCCCGCCGCGCAGCGAC
>JADCGG010000118.1 GCA_020249125.1 Roseomonas sp.
CTCTTCCGATCTCTTCCAGGCGGCGAATAAGCGTGATGTAGCCTGCCGCCTGATCCACCGGCGCAAAGGGATGAATATTGCCGAAGCCGGGGAAGGTCACCGGAATCATCTCGGCCGTTGCGTTCAATTTCATGGTGCAGGACCCAAGCGGGATCATGCTGCGATTGAGCGCGACATCCTTGTCTTCCAGCGATTTCATGTAGCGCAGCATGCCATGTTCGGAATGATGGCTATTGAAGACGGAAGCGGTCAGGAAGGATGAGGTGCGGCGCAAGGCTTCCGGCAAATCGCCCGCCAGCGTAAGCGCCTCAAGCGAAAGCGCGGGCTTCCCCGCCGCCTCGGCCAAAGAACCAATCAGGCGCGCCAGATCATCGCGCGTCACGGTTTCATCCATGGCAATCGCGACCGCACCGGCATCCACACGGCGCAGATTGAAGCCATGCTTCAGCGCCGCCGCCATTACGGCATCGGCGCGCGCGCCCGCTTCCAGTGTGATGGTATCGAAGAAACCCTGATGGCGCAGCGTGAAACCAAGCCGAGCCGCCGCATCACCCGCCAGCCGCGCCAGCAACCGCACGCGCTTCGCAATCCGCGTCAGCCCTTCCGGCCCATGCCAAACCGCATACATGCCGGCCATGACGGCCAGCAGCACCTGCGCGGTGCAGATATTGGATGTCGCTTTTTCGCGGCGGATATGCTGTTCGCGCGTTTGCAGAGCCAAGCGCATCGCGGGCGCGCCGGCCGCATCCACGGAAACACCCACAAGGCGCCCGGGCATCAGGCGCTTATGCGCATCCGTCACCGCCATGAAGGCCGCATGCGGCCCGCCATAACCCATCGGCACGCCAAAGCGCTGCGCGCTGCCCACCACCACATCCGCACCCATTTCGCCAGGTGGCTTCAGCAATGTCAGAGAAAGCGGATCGGCGGCCACAATCGCCAGACCGCCCGCGCCATGCACGGCGGCGATCTCGGCGGTCAGGTCACGCGCTTCGCCAGTCGTGCCGGGATATTGCAGCACCAGCGCGAAGGGCTTTTCCGCCGCACAAGCAGCCGCAATACCCGCCACTTCCGCAACCACCACGCGATAGCCAAGCGGCGCGGCACGAGTTTCCACCACAGCGCGGGTTTGCGGATGCAGATCCGCCGCCAGCACAACCACATTGGATTTACCGCGTGTGGCGGCATGGGCCAGCGCCATGGCTTCCGCCACTGCCGTTGCCTCATCCAGCAGCGACGCATTGGCCACCGGCAGGCCGGTCAAATCCGTCACCATGGTCTGGAAATTCACCAAGGCTTCCAGTCGCCCTTGCGCGATTTCCGCCTGATAGGGCGTATAGGCCGTGTACCAGCCGGGATTTTCCAGAATGTTCCGCAGGATCACCGGCGGCGTCAGCGTGCCGTGATAGCCAAGCCCGATCAGGGATTTGATATCGGCGCGGTTCTGTTCCGCCAGGCCACGCAATTCCGCAATCGCCTCAGCCTCATTCACCGCGGGCGGCAGGGCGGAAAGATCAGCTTCCAGGATCGCCGCCGGCACGGTGCGCGCGGCAAGCTCGGTCAGGCTTTTCGCGCCGACCACGCGCAGCATATCCGTGATTTCCGCTTCCGATGGCCCGATATGGCGCCGATCAAAAGCGTAATGCGCTTCAAGCGCGCTGAGTTCAGCGGCGCTCATGCCAGGCTATCCACGAAGCTGTGATAGGCGCCTTCATCCATCAGCGCGGTAATTTCTCCGGCATCGGCGGGTTCAATGCGAAAGAACCAGCCGCCCGCTGAGGGTTCACGATTGACCAAGCCAGGGTCATCCGTCAGCGCCGCATTGACTTCAATGATCTTGCCGGAAACCGGCGCATAGATGTCGGAAGCGGCCTTCACGCTTTCCACCACGGCGCAGGCTTCACCGGCAGCAACCACGCGGCCCACTTCCGGCAAATCAACAAAGACAACATCGCCAAGCGCGTTTTGCGCGTGATCGGTGATGCCCACCGTCGCGCCATCGCCATCGGTGCGGATCCATTCATGGTCTTTGGAAAAACGCATTTCGGACATGGGACAGGGCCTTTCAGCGAGCGTAACGATGGGGGGTAAAGGGCATGGGCGCGACGCGGGCGGGAACCGCCTTGCCGCGCACCATCAAATCAAGGGCAGTGCCGTCTTCAGCGAAGGGGCGCGCAACATAGCCCATGGCAATTGGCGCACCCACGGAAGGGCCAAACCCGCCGGAGGTCACTTCACCAATCACCGCGCCATCAGCGCCAGCGATGGGCGTATGGCCACGCGCAGGCTGGCGGCCTTCCGGGCGGATGCCAACGCGCAGCCGCTTAGGCCCATTGGCCAATTCGTCGCGCACACGATCCGCACCGGGGAAATTCCATTCCATGCGGCGACGCTTGCCGATGCTCCACACAAGCCCGGCTTCAACGGCACTGGTCGTCTCATCAATATCGCTGCCGTAAAGGCAAAGCCCCGCTTCAAGCCGGAGCGAATCCCGCGCCCCAAGCCCCGCCGGCATCACGCCTGGCAGCGCCAGCAAACGCCGCGCGAAGGCTTCCGCCTGATCCGCAGGCACCGAGATTTCAACGCCATCTTCCCCGGTATAGCTGCTGCGGGAGATGATGGCCTTCACGTCACCAATATCGAATTGGCCAATCCCCATGAAGGAAAAGGCGGCAAGCCCCGGCGCCAATGCGGTCAATGCCGGCACTGCCCCCGGCCCTTGCAGCGCGAGCAACGCGCGGTCTTCATGCCGATGCAGCGTGACACCTTTGGGCAAATGCGCCGCGATATGGCCGAAATCATGTTCCTTGCGGCTGGCATTCACGACAAGAAAAATCCGATCGCCCAGATTGGCGAACATGAAATCATCCAGAATGCCGCCGCTGGCCGAGGTCAGCAGCCCATAGCGCTGGCGCCCGGGCTTCAGCCCCGCGACATCGGCAGGCGTCAAAGCCTCCAGCGCCGCAGCGGCGCCCTCGCCGCGCAATTCGGCTTGTCCCATGTGCGAGACATCAAAAAGTGCGGCGGCGGCTCGGCAGTGCAAATGCTCCGCCATGATGCCGGCCGGGTATTGCACCGGCAGCGCATAGCCGGCGAAGCCCACCATGCGCCCGCCCAATTCGCGGTGCAGCGCGGCAAGCGGGGTTTCCGCCAGGGATTCGGTTTGGGACTCGACCACGCTGCCTCCCGCCATTTTGCATGGCGAAATGGGTTCAAGACGTGGTCCCCCTCTGTCTGATGACCTGAGAGATTCGGCGGGGGCGTTACCTCACCTTTCTCCGTCGGTGCCGCGGCTTGCGCCACGGGCTTTCCAGAGGCCCCTTCCCCGCGCGGCCCTTTTTGCCTGAGCGTTTCCGGGGACCGGTTGCGCCTTCGGCGGCAGGCAAGCTGCTCTCTCCCGCGCAGGATCAACGGGGTCGTCGTTCAATGACAGATCAGGCGGGGGCGCGCAATACGGAAAAACCGCCCCCGTAACGGTCCGGTTTTAAGGCTTTGGTTAATCGGTCTGCCTCACTATATGCGCCATGAATTTTCCGCCCGGAGCAGGCATGGACGGTTACATCCCCGGTCAATCTCGCGCAGCGCACCACCCCCCGGTGGCGCGGTGCGAGATCTGCGCCGATGCCCTGCTGGAAGCCCATGGCGGCATGGTCTATCGCGACTCGGCATTGCGCGGCCCCTGCCTGAATGGCATCAGCCTTGGCATGTTGAGCGCCTTTTTGGGCGAACCCGCCAGCATTGGCCGGCTGATGCGCCTGGATGAGGCGCTGACGCGCCGCATCTACCGACGCCTGATTTGGGATGAATTGGGCGCTGACCGCCTGCCGCCGGGGCTTGATCTGGCGCTGATGGCCTTTGCTTTGGAAGCCGGGCCGCACGCCGCGATCCTGGCGCTTCAGGATGCGCTGGGTGTGGCGCGCAGCGGCGCTTTGGATGAACCAAGCCGCGCCGCCATGCAGGGGCTTGAAGCCGCGCCGGTCATCACACGTGTCTTCGCCGCGCTTTCGGCGCATTGCCTGGCCCTCGGCCAGCTTCCGGGCCGCGCCTTGGAACAATTGCGCGATGCGGCGCTTGAAATGGCGAAGTCAGACTGAGCCAGTCTGGTCTTCCAAAACCCGCCCGGCGCGGTGCCGGCGCAGCAGCCAAAGCCCAATCAGCACCGAAACCACAAACAGCACCGCTGCCAGCCCCATCTGCCAGGCCCCATCCACCCGGATGCCTTTGCCGAGCAGCGCGAAGATCACCGTCTGCGGCACATAGCCCAGCGCCGAGGCCGCCAGAAACGCCAAAGGCGGCACCGCCGCCATGCCGGCCAGCAGATTGACCGCCAAATTATTGCCAATCGGCAGCAGCCTGAGCGCCAGGGTGGCCCCGAAAGGGCTGCCCATCAGCACATCGCGCATCGGGCGCAACCGGTGGCCGAAACGCCCGGCCAGCCGCGCTTCGGCCCAGGGGCGACCAATCGCCCGCGCCCAGGCATAGGCCACGCCACAGCCCAGGATTTGCGCCGCAAGCGCCAAGGCCGTGCCCTCCACCGCGCCAAAGGCATAGCCGGCCAGAAAGGCGATCCCCTGGCGCGGTACGCCGGCGGCGGTCAGCGCCGCCCCAGCCAGCACGAAAACCGCATCACCCAGAAAGCCTTGGCCCAGCACATAGGTATCCACCCATGCCGTGCCCGGCGCCGCCCCCAGGCTTTTCAGCAAAACCCCGCCTACCGCCAGCCCCAACGCCAGCAGCAGCAACCGGATCAGCGCCGCCCGCCGCCGGGCGGAAGGCGCGGGCGCGGTCATGCCTCGGGCTCGATCACCGGGCGCTTGCCGCGCCTTTGCAGCCAGGCGACGCCGATCAGGTCAAGGATACTGACCGCAAGCCGATCCAAAGTGCCGTAATTGGAGGTGCCCCGAACCCGCGGGCGATGATTGACGGGTTCGCTGATCACCACGCCGCCGGCCCGCAGCGTCAGCGCCGGCAGGAAGCGGTGCATGTGATCAAAATGCGGCAGGCTGAGGAACAGCGCGCGCGAAAACACCTTCAACCCGCAACCGGTATCGGGCGTGGCATCGCGCAACATCCAGGCGCGGAAGCGATTGGCAAAGCGGCTGCTGAAGCGCTTCACCGCCGAATCGCGCCGATTGACGCGATGCCCGGCGATCAGCACCGGGGCGCCTTGCGCAGCCTCGGCCACAGCGCGGGCCAGAAGGCGGGGGATATCGGCGGGGTCGTTCTGGCCATCGCCATCCAGGGTCGCGATCCATTCGCCGCGCGCGGCCTTCACCCCGGTAATGACCGCCGCTGATTGGCCGCAGGAAGTGCTATGGCGCAGCACGCGCAAGGGGGCGCCGGCGTCCCGCGCGGCGGCCAATTCCTGCGGCGTGGCATCGGTGGACCCATCATCAACGTACACAATCTCATGCGCCACGTCGGCAAGCGCGGCGCGGATTTCGGCAATCAGGGGCGCGATATTGGGCGCCTCATTGCGCACCGGCACCACCAACGAAATGAGCGGCGCAGACGGGAGCAGAGCATTATCGGAAACCATGAGGATTTCGCGGTAGCAGGGCCGCCCAGTCACGGCAAGCAGGGGTGTATCGGCTGGAAATTCCCCCTATATGCGCGCCATGCCCTTCGACACGCGATCCCTGCCCGCCGATATCGCCGCCGCCGAACAACAGGAAGCGCGCCGCGCCATCGCCTTTTGGCTGCTGGGCGTGGCCGGCATGGTCTGGTTCATGGTGGGGCTGGGGGGCGCGACGCGGCTGACGGGTTCCGGCCTTTCCATCATGGAATGGGCACCGATTGCGGGCACCCTGCCGCCACTGTCACAGGCCGAATGGCAGAGGCTTTACGATCTTTACCGCAGCATTCCGCAATATCAGCTGGTCAATCAGGGCTTTGGGCTGGAAGGCTTCAAGGAGATTTTCTGGCTGGAATGGGGGCATCGGCTTTGGGGCCGGCTGATTGGCTTGGCCTATGTGGCGGGGCTTGCCTGGTTCTGGCTGCGCGGGCGGGTCCCGGCAGGGCTGAAGCCCCGGCTTTTGCTGCTGCTGGCGCTTGGCGGGCTGCAAGGCGCGGTGGGCTGGTTCATGGTGGCCTCGGGCTTTGAGGCGGATCGGACTGCCGTTTCGCCCTATAGACTGGTGATCCATCTGGGCCTTGCCTTTGTGCTGTTCGGGCTGTTGTTCTGGACGGCGCTCAGCCTGCTGCGTCCGGCGCGGAACGGCCCAGTTGATGCCGGGGCCTTGCGCGGGCTGGTGCATGCGACCGCAGGGCTTGCGGTGCTGGCCATGCTCGCGGGCGGCTTTGTCGCCGGGATTCGCGCGGGCTTCAGCTACAATACCTTCCCGCTGATGGATGGCCGGCTGGTGCCGGAAGGCTATTGGGATTTGGCGCCGGCGCTCAAGAATTTCACCGCCAATATCGCCGCCGTGCAGTTCAACCATCGGCTTTTGGCGAGTGCCGTGCTGGTGGTGGCTTTCGTCGCCGCGCTGATGGCTTGGCGCCGCCTTGCGCCCGGCTTCGCGCGCAGCGCCGTGCTGGCGCTTGGGGCATCGGTGGCGCTGCAATATGCGCTAGGCATCGCCACACTTCTCGCCGTGGTGCCGGTATGGCTTGGCACCTTGCACCAAAGCATCGCAGTGCTGGTGCTGGCCACCGCCCTTGCCGCCATTCATGGCTTGCGCCGCCCGCGCGCAACCGCTTCTCTGACCGCCTGACCTTCGAGGTATAAGCCCATGAACGCGCTCGGCATCACCGATGAATTGTTTTTCACGCTGCTGGATCGTGCCGGCGCCGAACGCCAATTGCGCGACGCGACGGCGGGCTGTGAGGATGGCGAGCTTTTCCTGGAATATCGCGAAAGTGAGGCGATTTCGCTGGATGATGGCCGCATCCGTTCCGCCAGCTATGACGCGACGCGCGGCTTTGGCTTGCGCGCCGTTGCCGGGGAAGCCGCAGGCTTTGCCCATGCGGGGGAATTGTCGGATGCCGCGCTTTCGCGTGCCGCCGCCGCAGTAAAGGCCGTGCGCCAGGGCCATAGCGGCGCTTTGGATATCGCGCCGCGCGCCACCAATGCGCGGCTTTACACCGATGCCAATCCGCTCACGCAGATGGATTTCGCCGCCAAGACCACGCTGTTGCAGGAAATTGACGCCTATGCCCGCGCGCGCGATCCGCGCGTGGTGCAGGTGATGGCCTCGCTCACCGGGGAATGGCAGGCGGTGCAAATCCTGCGCCCGGATGGGCAGCGTTTCGCGGATCTGCGCCCCTTGGTGCGCTTCAATGTCTCGGTCGTGGTGGCCGAGGGTGATCGGCGGGAAACCGGCAGCTTCGGCACTGGCGGGCGCTTTGCCTATGAGCGCGTGCTTGCCGGAGAAGCCTGGAGGCGCGGCGTGGATGAGGCCTTGCGCCAGGCGCTGGTGAATCTTGGCAGCGTGCCCGCGCCTGCCGGAGAGATGGAAGTGGTGCTCGGCCCCGGCTGGCCCGGCATTTTGCTGCATGAAGCGATCGGCCATGGGCTGGAAGGCGATTACAACCGCAAGAAGACATCCGCCTTTGCCGGGCTGCTCGGCCAGCGCATCGCAGCACCGGGTGTCACCGTGGTGGATGATGGCACCATGCCGGATCGGCGCGGCAGCCTGACCGTGGATGATGAAGGCACGCCAAGCGGGCGCACCACGCTGATTGAAGATGGCATTCTGGTGGGCTTTTTGCAGGATCGGCAGAATGCGCGGCTGATGGGTGTGGCCCCCACCGGGAATGGCCGGCGGCAGAGTTACGCCCATGCGCCGATGCCACGCATGACGAATACGGTGATGCTGGGCGGCGCCCATACGCCGGAAGAAGTGCTGGGCAGTGTGAAGCGCGGGCTTTACGCGGTGAATTTCGGCGGCGGGCAGGTGGATATCACCTCCGGCAAATTCGTCTTCAGCGCATCCGAAGCCTATCTGATTGAAAACGGCAAGATCGGCGCGCCAGTGAAGGGTGCGACGCTGATCGGCAATGGCCCGGATGCGCTGACCAAGGTCAGCATGGTGGCCAATGACATGGCACTCGACCCCGGCATTGGCACCTGCGGCAAGCAGGGCCAGGGCGTGCCGGTTGGTGTTGGCCAACCGACGCTGAAGCTGACCGGGCTGACGGTGGGTGGAACGGCGGTATAATCCCGAACTTCAGCTTGCCTTCGCCGCCGTGCGCATCAATTCGTAAGCGCCGCGCTCACCCGAGCTTGGCACCAGCCGCGTGGTGAGGCCGAGCACGGTTTCCGCGCCACCCAGATAGACATAGCCATCCGGCTGCAATTGATTGGCGATATTGGCAAGCACCTGAGTCTTGGTCGCTGCATCAAAATAGATCAGCACATTGCGACAGAAGATGATGTCGAAGCGGCCAAGGATGGCGGGGCTTTCCAGCAGGTTGAAGCATTGCCAGCGCACCATGCCGCGCAGGCCATCAGAAATGCGCCAACGCCCCGAATCCGGCTTGAAGTATTTCACCAGCAATTGCACCGGCAAGCCGCGCTGCACTTCGAATTGCGAAAACAAGCCTTCCTGCGCACGCGCCAGCACATCACGCGACAGATCCGTGCCGATGATTTCCACGCGCCGCCCAGCCATGGCCGGCCCCAATTCATTGATGATCATCGCAATCGAATAGGCTTCCTGCCCCGTGGAAGCTGCCGCCGACCAAATGCGCAAAGCCTGTCCCGCCGGGCGCGATGCGGCGAGCTTGGGCAATACCAGGCGCAAATGCTCAAATGGCCGGCCATCACGAAAGAAGGAGCTTTCATTGGTGGTGAGCGCTTCCACCACCTCGGTCGCGAGCGGTAGGGAAGGCGCATTGCGCAACCGCCCGGCGAGCGCATCCAAAGACACCAGCCTTTCGCGCTTCAGGATCGGCGCGAGGCGCGTATCCAGCATATAGGCCTTGTCCGTATTCAGCACGATGCCAGAACGTGCCTTCACGAGACCGGTGAGAAATTGAAAAGATTCAGGGGTCATGTTTTTGCACCTGGCAATTTGAAGATTTCGAGAACCCGTTCCGCCAGCACTTCCGGCGGAGATTGCAGGCTGGCGATACCGGCGCGTGAAACTGCCCCCGGCATGCCCCAGACCACAGAACTTGCTTCATCCTGCGCGAAAACCGCGCCGCCCTTGGCGACCAGGCTGCGGCAACCTTCCAGCCCATCCTGCCCCATGCCGGTCAGGATCACCGCCAATACGCGTCCGGAACAAATACGCGACGCGGATTGCACCATGGGGTCTACCGCAGGTCGGCAGTAATTCACCGGCGGGCCAGTATCGAGCCGCGCAACCATCGTATCACCAGGACCGGCATCCACAGTAAGATGATGATCACCCGGCGCCAGATAGATGCGCCCGGGCTGCATCACTTCGCCATTCTTCGCCTCGGCACAGGGCATGACGCCAAGCTTGTCCAAATGATCGGCAAGCATGGTGGTAAAGCCCGCCGGCATATGTTGCACGATGGCAACGGGAATCGGCAGTGGGCGCAGATGCTTGAAGAAATTCGCCAAGGCTTGCGGCCCGCCGGTGGAACTGCCGACCGCCAGCAGGCGCGGCGGCAGCATGGGCTTGCCGATGGGGCGCGAAATGGGCCGCGCGATTACTGGCGCGGGCGGCGGCGGGCGCAGGCGCGTCTCAGGCGCGCGACGCATGCGCGCCCAACCCTGCACCTTGGCGATCAATTCATCTCGAAAGATTGGGCTGGCCGCACCACCAAGTGACCCGGTGGGCTTTGGCACGTAATCCACCGCGCCCGCACGCAAGGCGGCCATGGCCGCTGCCGCGCCGCGCTGCGTCAGCGCGCTGGCCACGATAATCGCGGTGCCTGGTGCCTGCTTCAGGATCAGCGGAATCGCTGTCATGCCATCCATGACCGGCATTTCCAGATCAAGCAGCACGACCTGCGGCTTGGTTACCGCCAGCGCCGAAAGCGCGGCCTTGCCATCACCAGCGCGATGCACAATCCTGATGCCGGGATCGGTTTCCAGAATGCGCGCCATGATCCCGCGCTGCACGGCGCTGTCGTCGCACAGCATCACGCGCACCGGTTCGGTCGGGGTGGCGGGTGCCGGAAAACTCACGCCGCATCCGAAAGCAGGCCGGCCTGGACGAATTTATCGTGCAGGATGCCAGCATCAAAAGGCTTCATGATGTATTCCTGCGCGCCGGCGGCCAGCGCTTCAACAATGCGGTCAATGCCCGCTTCTGTGGTGCAGAGCACGACAATCGGCTGCGAAGGACCATGTTCCGCGCGACAATGCTTGAGGAATTCCAGCCCATCCATGACCGGCATATTCCAATCCAGCAGCACGGCTTCCGGCATTTCACTGCGGCAGGAAACCAGCGCCTCGGCGCCATCCTTGGCTTCACGCACGGTGAAGCCAAAGCCTTCCACAATGCGCCGCGCGGCACGCCTGACCACCGGGCTGTCATCAACGATAAGGCAGGAGCGATTTTGCATGGTTTCAATCATCCGATATTGAGAAGACGTGCGACATCCAGCATGACAATCAGCCGGTCTTCTTCGCGATAGACACTGAGCGATACGTCGCGCCAGAGCGCGTCAAGCGTTGGCGGGTTGGGGCAAACGCCAGCGGAAGGCAGGGGAATAACCTCACCCACCTGGTCAACGATCAGGCTGTATAATTCGCCACCCTGTTCGACCACCACGCTCATCGCCTTGTAGGCATTGTCGGTCGAAGGCAGGCCAAGGCGCTTGCGCAAATCAATCGCGGTCACGATGCGCCCGCGCAGATTGAGCCCTCCCGCCACTTCCGCCGGTGCCAGCGGAATGGGGGTGATGGCTTGCGGCCCCAGCACATCGCGCACCAGCAGCACAGGAATGCTGCAGGTCTGCCCGGCAACGGTTAGGGTCAGAAAGACCTCATCTTCCCGCTCCGCCAGGGCAAGCGCGGCAATGGCAGGGCCAGAACGCTGGGTTTCGCTGATGCTTTGCATGATCCCCTCCTCAGGCGGCAATCGGTGAGCTCAGGCATTCGCGCAGCGAAGACAGCAGCGCATCCCGATCATATTTCGCGACGTAATCGGTAAAGCCGGCTTCCCGCCCGCGCGTGACATCTTCAGGCTCCGCGCGGGATGAAAGGGCGACCAACGGCAAGCGCATCCAGGCGCCCGAGGCACGGACATTGCGGGCAAAACTCAGCCCGTCCATTTCCGGCATTTCAATATCGGAAATCAGCGCTTCGAATTCCACGCCCGCATCACGCAGACGAAGTGCTTCGGCTGGGCTTTCCACCGCGGTCACGTCAAAGCCGGCAGCGGAAAGTGCTGGCACCACCAGATGGCGGAAGAAGGGGCTGTCATCAATCAGCAGCAGGCGCGGCTTCTGGTTCAGAGAAGATGATTTCCGATCACCGCGGAACCAATCACCACCGGCATGGGAAAGCCAATAGACCGTATCAATCACATCCGTGACACGTTCGGAAATGACCGCGCTGCCAAGATAGCCAAGCCGATCCGACCCGGGCTGAATGACCAAGGGTTCTTCGACGACATCAAGGATTTCATCCACCATCAGCCCCATGCTGCGCTGGCCTTCCGTGAAGACCAGCACGGCCTGACGGCCTGATTCAGGGGGCTCCCAATGCCCGGCAATCGGCACCATCGGCATCAATTGGCCGCGATACTGCACGACCGGCGTGCCACCCGACATTTCAATACGCTCGACCGGAATATCCTCAAGCCGCGCGACCAGGCCAAGCGGCACGGCCTTTGGCGTTTGATCCCCGGCGCGGAACAGCAGCAGGGAAGTGCTGGAATCCGAACGGATGCCGGCGGCGCTGATCGTTGCCTGCTGTTCCTCGGCACGGCCTTCGGCGGTGATACCGGCGCCGCGCGCCACACCATTCGGATCCAGGATCATGATGACGCTGCCATCGCCCAGAATGGTATTGCCGCTGAACATGGTGATGTGGCGCAGAATCGGAGCCACCGGCTTCACCACGATTTCTTCCGTGTCAAACACGCGGTCCACCACAATGCCAAAGACATTGGCGCCCACCTGCATCACCACGACATAACCCTTAAGGCCGCCCACCGGCGCCTCAGCCAGCCGCAACAGTGAAGACAGCGACACCAAAGGCAGCAAGCGATCGCGCAGGCGCAGCACCGGCGCATCCTTGATCATTTCAATGCGCGTATTGCCTTCATGTTCATCACCAACCCGCACCAGCTCCACCACGCCAATCTGCGGAATGGCGAAGCGTTCACCGCCCGCCTGCACAATCAGGGCGGAGACAATGGCGAGTGTCAGCGGGATCTTGATGGTAAAGGTCGTGCCGCGCCCTTCCTTGGAACGCAATTCGATGGTGCCGCCGATTCTTTCGATATTCGTCTTCACCACATCCATCCCGACCCCACGGCCGGAGACAGAGGTGATTTGCTGCGCCGTTGAAAAACCGGGGCGGAAAATGAAGCGCAGCACATCATGTTCGTTCATCTGCGCCAATTCGGTTTCGGTTGCGAGGCCTTGGGCCAGCACCTTGGCGCGAATTTTATCCACCGGCAGGCCGCGACCATCATCACCAATTTCAATGATGATATGCCCACCCTGGTGATAGGCGTTCAACAGAATGCGGCCGGTTTCAGGCTTGCCCGCCGCACGGCGATCAGCGGGCTTTTCCAACCCGTGATCGCCGCTATTGCGTACCATATGCGTCAGCGGATCCTTGATCAGTTCCAGTACCTGACGGTCAAGTTCCGTATCCGCTCCGCGCATATCCAGATCAATCTTCTTGCCCAATTCATTGGCCAAATCGCGCACCAGGCGCGGCAGCTTGGCCCAGGCATTGCCGATTGGCTGCATGCGCGTCTTCATCACGCCTTCCTGCAATTCGGACGTGATGTGCGAAAGCCGCTGCAAAGGCACGGAAATCTGGCTATCGGATGAAACGCGCGCCAATTGCATGAGCTGATTGCGCGTCAGCACCAATTCGCTGACCAGCGTCATCAGATCTTCCAGCACTTCAACGGAAACGCGAATCGTCTGCTGCGCTGC
>JADCGG010000119.1 GCA_020249125.1 Roseomonas sp.
CTTTCCTGGAACACCACACCGATATTCCGCCTGAGGCTTTCCAGCGAAATATCGCGCAAATCATGGCCATCCAGCGTCACGCGCCCTTCCTTCGGGTCCCATAGCCGCTGCAACATCGCCATGGCGGTGGATTTGCCCGCTCCGGTCGGCCCCACCAGCGCAATGGTCTTGCCGGGTGCGGCGGCGAAATTCACATGGCTGAAAATGGGCGGCCCACCCGGATAGGCAAAGGCCACATCTTCAAACGCGACCTCGCCTTTCGCGCGCGGTATATCCAGGGCATTGGGCTTTTCCGGCACGGTGGTACGTGCATCCAGCACCGCGAAAAGCTCAGAAAGCGATGGCATCAGCAGCACCAAGCGGGACGCAAAGCCCACCGCGCCTTCCAGCTTGCCAATCAGCATGGTGGCGAAGCCCATGAAGGACACAATCTCACCCACCGTCGCCTGCCCGCGCACATGAAGCCAGGTGCCGAGTACAAAAATCAGAATGACGCAGATGGTGGAAGCCGCGGATGTCATCACCGAAACAACGGCCCACCAATTCAAGACCGGGAATTGATGCGTGATCACCTGGCGGATGATGTCGCTGAACAGTCGCGCCTCACTGGAAAGCCGGGTGAAGGATTGCACCACCATCACATTGGAAAGCGCATCCTGCGCGTTACCGGCAAGCTGCGTATGCAGCGCTTCCACCTGGCGCTGCGCGCTTTCCGTGCGGCGAATGACGAAGGCGGCAAGGCTGCCGAAAATCACCACAAGGCCCATCAGCAAAAGCCCCAAGCGCCAATTCAACATCAGCGTAAGCGGCAACAGCACAATGGCGGAAATGAAGGTTGTCAAATGTTCGCGGAAGAAGGAAAGCCAAAGCCCGAACAGGTTATCCGCGCCCACCAGCATGATTTTCATCAGCCGGCCCGATTGCGTATCCCCATGAAAGGATAGCGGCAGGGACAGCACATGCTGGAAATAATCATGCATCACCTTCAGGCGATTGCGATGCGCCATGCGGTCCGCGAAAAGTGCCACCGTGACATTGGCGCCAATGGCTGAAAGCCCCACCGCGCCCCAGATGATCAGCAGCGCCAGCGCTTCCGCCCACACCGCCGATTCCTGCATACGGTCAGACCGCGCCAGCAGGTCAATCACCCGCCCGAACAGCACCGGTTCCAGGAATTGCAGCCCGGCAATGGCGAGCGCCGCCAGCGCCAGCCCCACCGCCACGGCGCGATCCGCCGCCAGCAACCGAAGTACCCTGCCGTAAAGCCGCAAGAATTCCATCTGCCGTGAAGCCCCTTCCAGGCAGGATCATAGGCGAGGAAACGCCCGGCGTGAAACCGGCAGCGCAAAGGTTGATCTGGCGGCTTCCAGGGGCCAATTTGCTGTTCAAGTGAATAATCGGGAGGCTAAAATCCATGATCACCCGCCGCACATTGGGCGCCTTGGCCATCGGGGCCGCCCTGCCCTTGCCCGCCTTGGCGCAGGGGCTTTCCGCGCGCCCCATCCGCCTGATCATCCCCTT
Organism: Roseomonas sp.; assembly: GCA_020249125.1. Taxonomy (GTDB): domain Bacteria; phylum Pseudomonadota; class Alphaproteobacteria; order Acetobacterales; family Acetobacteraceae; genus Neoroseomonas. The sequence continues at coordinate 1,522 of JADCGG010000119.1, forward strand.
CACCCCCGCCGGCACCACGGATCTGGTGGGGCGACTGACGGCGGAACGCCTCGCGGCCCGGCTCGGTCAGCAGGTGGTGGTGGATAACCGCCCCGGCGCTTCCGGTAATCTGGGCGGCGAGGTCGTCGCGCGGTCGGAACCGGATGGCCATACGCTGCTGCTGACCACCATCGGCACAGGCGCGATCAATTTCGCCGTTTTTGGCAATCGCATGCCCTTCAAGCCGGAAGAGTTGGCCGCGGTTGGCCTGATGTGTCGGGTGCCGAATGTGCTCATGGCGGCCAACCGCATGCCGATCCGCTCGCTTGCCGATATGGTGCGCGAAGCCAAGGCCAAGCCCGGCGGGCTGAATTACGGCACCGCCGGAATCGCGACATCCCCCCATGTGGTGATTGAGCAAATCCGCCTGGCCCAGGGCATCCAGATCACCCATGTGCCCTTCCGCGGTTCCGCCCCGATGCTGACCGAAATGGTCGCGGAACGGATTGAGCTTGGCATGGATAACATCCCATCTGCGCTGACTTTCATCCGCGAAGGAAAAATCCGCGCCATTGGCGTGACAGGCGCGCAAAGAAGCGCCGTGCTGCCCGATGTGCCGACCATTGCCGAACAAGGCATGCCGGGCTTCGAAGCCACGGCCTGGTTTGGCGTGTTGGCCCCGGCTGCGACTCCGGCCCCCATCATCGCGCGCCTGGGCGCGGAATTGGACGCGATCGGCAAGGAAACGGATTTCCGCGCCCGCATCGCGGCCTTTGGCGCTGATCCGCCGCGCCTGACCCCCGATGGCGGGTCCAGCCCGGAAAGCTTCGCGGCCTTCATGCGCACCGAGGTCACGCGCTGGGCCGATGTGGTGCGCCAAGCCGATATTCGTGTGGAATGAGGAAACAACAATGACCAAGACAAACACCCTGCTGGGACGCCGCATCATTCTGGCCGGCATGGCCGGCGCGCTCGCCGCCCCTGGCATCGCCCGCGCCCAGGCCTTCCCGACGCGCCCCATACGCCTGGTGATTCCCTTCCCGCCCGCCGGCACCACGGATATTTCAGGGCGCATCCTGGCCGAGCGCCTTTCCGCGCGATTGGGCCAGCCGATCATTGTCGAAAACCGCGCCGGCGCCACCGGCAATCTGGGCGCGGAGATGGTCGCCCGGTCGGAACCCGATGGCTATACGCTGGTGATGTGCACCATCTCCACCGCCGCGATCAATTATTCGCTGTGGGGTGCCCGCATGGCGACGAAGCCCGAGGATTTCGCCGCGGTCGGCCTCGCGATCCGGGTGCCGAATGTGATCTTCGTCACCGCCAATTCGCCCTATCGGACAGTGAGTGACCTGATCGCGGGTGCGAAGGCCAATCCAGGCAAGCTGAATTACGGCAGCAGCGGTTCGGGCGGTTCGCCGCATATGACCATGGAAATGTTCAAGCTGCGCAGCGGCACGGACATCACCCATATCCCCTTCCGCGGCGCCGGGCCCATGCTGGTGGAGGTTGTGGCAGGGCGCATCGAATCCGGTTGCGACAATATGCCAAGCTGCATCGGCCATATCCGCGATGGGCGGCTGCGCGCCTTGGCGGTTTCCAGCAATGTCCGCGCGGCGGCCCTGCCGGATGTGCCGACGCTGGCCGAAGCCGGCATTCGGGATTTTGAAGCCACCGCCTGGTTCGGCGTGCAGGCGCCCGCGCGCACCCCGCGCCCGATCATTGAAAGGCTGGGGGCGGAGATGGATGTGGTCACGCGCGACCCTGCCTACCTGGCGCGCATCACCGAATTGGGCGGCGCCCCGCCGGCGCTGACCCCCGCCGGCGGCACCAGCCCTGAAGCCTTTGAGGCCTTCATCCGGAGCGAAATCACCAAATGGGCCGAGGTGGTGCGCGTTTCCGGCGCCACGGTGGATTGATGGGTTTTGGCGCTTGCGGGCGCCGCCGGCTTGTCTCTAGTCTTGTTCTTCCAGCAGGGAGCAATTGAAATGACGATCAGCAGACGCAGCCTTGGCCAAGGTATGGCCGCCGCCGGTGGCTTGGCGTTGGGTGGCATTGGCGCCGGCCCGGTTTACGCGCAGCGCAGCGCCAATACGCTGCGGGTCGCCTTCCGTGATGCCGTCCCGAATATTGACCCCTATTTCAACAGCCAACGCACCGGCATCATCATTGCGCACCAAGCCATGGATGGGCTGGTGCATCGTGATCCTGACACCTTCAAGAATGTCCCGGCGCTCGCGACCGAATGGGCCTGGCAGGGCAATCTGGCGATTGATTTCAAAATCAGGCCAGGCGTGAAATTCCATGATGGCAGCGATTTCGGGCCGGATGATGTTGTCTACACCATGAACCGCATCGCACAGCTTGGCGGGCGGCTTTCCACGCCGGGCAATTACGCCTGGATCGAAGGTGCGGAAAAGCTGGATGCCAATACGGTGCGCGTAAAGATGAAGCGCCCAACCCCGGCGGCGCTGGATTACCTTGCCATGGTGACGCCGATCTGGCCCATGGCCTATCGTGAACGTGTGGGCGATGAAGGTTACGCCCGTATGCCGATTAGCACCGGCCCCTATCGCTTCACCAAGGTGGATGTCTCGAACGGGGTCGAATACGAACGCTTCGATGGCTACTACCAGGGCGGCCCCAAGGGGCGGCCTTCCATTCAGCGCATTACCGCGCGCTATCTTTCAGATGCCGCGACGGAATTGACTGAATTGCTCGCGCAGCGCGTGGATTGGATCTGGAACATGAATCCAGACAATATCGCCAATGTAAACCGCATGCCCTTCCTGCAGGCGCTGCAACAGGAAACCATGCGTGTGGGTTACCTTGGCATGGATGCGGCGGGGCGTACTGGTGCGGGCAACCCCATGACGCATTTGAAGGTACGGCAGGCGATCTTCCACGCGATTGATCGCCAAGCCTTGGCGGAAAAGCTTGTCACCGGTGGTTCCCGCGTGCCGCCCGCGCCCTGCTACCCATCACAATTCGGCTGCAATGGCGATGTAGCCGTGCAGTATGAATACAACCCCGCCAAGGCGCGGCAATTGCTGGCGGAAGCCGGTTTTGCCAATGGCTTTGACGTTGAACTCACTTCCTATGTCCAGCCGCGGCAATGGTCCGAAGCGGTGCAGAATTACCTGCAAGCGGTTGGCATTCGCGCCCGCCTGAACCTGATGCAGGTGGCGGCGCAAATTCAACGCTCACAACGCGGCGAATTGGCGCTGGGCATGGGAAGCTGGGGGAGTTTTTCGATCAATGACGTCTCGGCCTTCCTGCCGCAATGGTTCGCGGGCGGGAATGAAGACTATGCGCGCGATCAGCAGGTGATTGACCTGGTGAATGAAGGCGGCAGTTCCGCTGACGAAGCGGTACGCAAGCGCGCCTATGACGCGGCGATCAAGCGCATCACGGAAATGGCCTATTTCGTGCCGCTGCACACTTACGTCAGCACCTATGCCTATCAGCGGCAATTGGAATTCAAGGCCTATGCGGATGAATTGCCGCGCTTCTATCTGGCGAAGTGGAAGTAAGGAAAATTTGTGCTGAAACCGCCCCGTCCAGCGCAAGCAGGGCGGGGTTTTTTACTTCTTGATCATCCGGCCAAATGGCATTCCACCAGCCCATCCTCCAGGCTGGTGATGCGCGGCGCCGTACTAGCGCAGGGCGCGAAACAGGCCGGGCAACGCGGATGAAAGCGACAGCCGGGTGGGATATTCGCCGGGTCCGGCATGATATCGCCAAGCCCGACATCCGGCACGCCAAGCCCGGGTTCGGGTGTCAGCACGCTATCCAATAGCGCGCGCGTATAGGGGTGGCGCGGGTCGCGGAACAGCGCCTCACTCTCACGCCGTTCGACGATGCGGCCCAGATACATGACGGCGACTTCACTCGCCACATGCTCCACCACCGCCAGATTATGGCTGATGAAAAGATAGGTCAGCCCCAGATCGCGCCTTAGCTCTGCAAGTAAGTTCAGGATTTGCGCCTGCACCGAAACATCAAGCGCGCTGGTCGGTTCATCACACACCACAATGCGCGGGCGCAGCACCAAGGCGCGCGCAATTGCCACGCGCTGGCGCTGCCCGCCCGATAGCTGCGATGGGAAGCGCGTGCCCTGTTCGGTGGAAAGCCCAACGCGTTCCAGGCTTTCGGCCACGCGCCGATCAATCTCGGCCTTGGTCACATCGCCCTGCGCCACCAGCGGCATGGCGATGATATCGCGCACACGCCGGCGCGGATTCAGCGAGGAAAACGGGTCCTGAAACACCGGCTGGATCAAGCGCGCTCGCGCCCGGCGATCCATGCCTTCCAGCCGCTTGCCATCCACCAGCACCTCACCGGCGCTTGGTTCCAGAAGCCCCAGGATCATGCGCGCGAGTGTGGTCTTGCCGCAGCCGCTTTCGCCCACCACGCCCAGCACGCTGCCGGCGGGGACCGAGAAATTCACATCATCCACCGCGACAACGCGGCGCGGTGCGGCGAATAGCCCTTGGCTCGCGCGGAATTCACGCCGCAGGCCGCGCGCTTCAATGGCGGGCACACCACTCATGCCGGCACCCCTTGCGGCAGCACACACAGCATCTCATGCGCCGGCCCCACATTGCGGCGCGGGATTTCGCTGGCGCAGGCAGCCTCGGCAAAGCCGCACCGATCACGAAAGGCGCAGCCAGTGAAGCCGGGCGGAATACGCGGCACGACGCCGGGGATGGACCCCAGCGGTTCATCGCGCTTCACCTTGCCCGGTACCGGCACGCAGGCCAGCAGGCCGCGGGTATAGGGGTGGCGCGGTGCGCGGAACAATTCAGCCGTTGGCGCGCTTTCCACCACCTTGCCGGCATACATGACGGAAACGCGATCCGCGACGCGCGCAACAATGCCCAGATCATGCGTGATCAGCAGAATGCCAAGGCCAAGATCCTTTTGCAGCCCAGCCAAAAGCCGCAGGATTTGCGCCTGCACCGTCACATCCAGCGCCGTTGTCGGTTCATCAGCAATCAGCAATTCCGGGTCGCACATCAGCGCCATCGCGATCATCACGCGCTGCCGCAGGCCGCCCGAAAGCTGATGCGGGAATTGCCCAAGCCTGAGCCCCGGCGCGGTAATGCCAACCCGCGTCAGCAATTCCACCGCACGATCCACCGCTTGCGCGCGCGGCGTGCCGCGATGGCGGCGCAGCACCTCGGTCATTTGCGAACCCACCGTATAGGCGGGGTTCAGGCTCGTCATCGGTTCCTGGAAGATCATCGCCATGCGATCACCGCGGAGCCGTGACATCCGTTTTTCGTCGTAATCGCGAATATCCTCACCGGCGAAGGAAAGCCGCGCCGCTTCACGCTTGCCGCCCTTGGCCAGCAGCCCCATCACCGCGAGCGAGGTCACGGATTTGCCGCAGCCGCTTTCGCCCACCAGGCAATGGGTTTCGCCCTTTTGCACCGTCAGCGATATGCCGCGCACCGCCGCCGTACCGCCAAAGGTCACGCGCAGATCGTCAATGTCCAAAAGCGCGTTCATCGTGACAAATCCGTGCCCAGCATGTCGCGCAGCGCATCACCGAGCAGATTGACGCCCAGCACCAGGATGAACAGCGCAATGCCGGGGATCATGATGATCCAGGGGCTGAAGAACATGTATTCCTTGGCTTCCGAAATCATTAGCCCCCAGGAGGGTTCAGGTGGCGGCACGCCAAGACCCAGAAAAGAAAG
>JADCGG010000012.1 GCA_020249125.1 Roseomonas sp.
AACAACCCGCGCGCATATTCATCCGCCCGCCGCGCCGCGCGTTCCAAAGGTGCCGGAAAGCGCTTGGCCAGCCGCGCCATCATATCGCGCAGCGACAGGAAGGGGCGCGATGAAATCAGCTTGGAGAGATACGCACTCATCGCACCAACGGGTGGGGCGATGGACATGTCATTATCGTTCAGAATGACAATCAGGTTCGCCTTGGATGCGCCGGCATTGTTCATGGCTTCATACGCCATGCCCGCACTCATGGACCCGTCGCCAATGACGGAGATCACATGCCGTTCCTTGCCCTGCAATTGGCTGCCAATCGCCATGCCAAGGCCGGCGGAAATGCTGGTGGATGAATGCGCCGCACCGAAGGGATCGTACTCACTCTCACTCCGCCTGGTGAAGCCGGAAATCCCGCCGCCTTGGCGCAGCGTACGGATGCGATCCCGCCGCCCGGTCAGGATCTTGTGCGGATAGGCCTGATGGCCGACATCCCAGATCAGCCTGTCATGCGGTGTGTCGAAAATCGCGTGCACTGCGACGGTGAGCTCCACCACACCAAGCGAAGCACCAAGATGCCCGCCGGTGACGGAAACCGCGTCAATCGTCTCGGCGCGCAATTCATCGGCCAGACGCTTCAATTGATCGGCGGAGTAATTCCGCAAATCGCTTGGGATGGAAACGCGATCAAGCAGCGGTGTGACAGGACGTGACATTCAGCTTCTCCGCGTGATTGTGTAAGCCGCCAGCGCGCGCAGATGCGCTGCCGCCTCCCCAAAGGCATCGAGATGATCCTGCGCTTGCGCCGCAAGCCGTTCCGCTTGCAGGCGCGCGCGTTCAAGCCCCAGAAGGCCAACCAAGGTTGCCTTGCCGGCATCGGCATCCTTGCCGGTGCGCTTGCCGGTTTCCTCGGCGGATGCGGTGGCATCCAGCACGTCATCGGCGATCTGAAAGGCGGCGCCCACATCGCGGCCATAGGCGGAAAGCGCCTGGCGCAGCTGAATGGGCGCCTTGCCAAGAATGGCGCCGGCTTCGGCGGAAAATTCAATCAGCTTGCCGGTCTTCAGCAATTGCAGCCGCCCGATTTCCGCTTCTTCCAAAGGCCGGCCCGCTTCTTCCGCCAGCATATCCAGCATCTGCCCACCACACATGCCACGCGCCCCGGCAGCGCGCGCCAAGGCGCGGCATAGTTCGGCGCGCACGGCGGGGTCGGGGTGCGTGTCCGGTTCGCTCAATACCAGAAAGGCCTGGGTTTGCAGCGCATCGCCCGCCAGCACGGCGGTTGCCTCATCAAAGGCGCGATGCACGGTGGGCTTGCCGCGGCGCAGATCATCATCATCCATGCAGGGCAGATCATCATGCACCAGCGAATAGGCGTGCAGCATTTCAATCGCCGCCGCCACGCGCAAAGCCGCATCACGCGCCACGCTGAATTGCGCCGCCCCTTCCAGCACCAGGAATCCGCGCAGCCTTTTGCCGCCGCCCATGCTGGCATAGCGCATCGCCTCAAATAGCCGCGCCTCATCGCCTTCCGCTGGTGGTATCAGCGCATCAAGCGCACGATCAATTTCCGCCGCCGCCGATGCCATGGCCAATGCAAGGGCTTGGGAGGAATCAGCCATGCGGCACGCTATTCCACATCCCGGAGTGATGGCCCGGCGGGGCCATCCACAATCGCCTGGATTTTCTGCTCCGCTTCCGCGAGCTTGGCCTCACAATGGCGCTTCAGCGCTGCGCCGCGCTGATACGCGGTGACGGATGCTTCCAAGGCGCCTTTGCCGCTTTCCAATTCCCGCACAATTCCCTCAAGCTCCGCGAGCGCTTGCTCGAAGGAAAGGGCGGCGATGTCTGGCGGCGGGGCCCCCGCCGCATCATTGGGTGTACGTGCCATACTGTCAGCCTAGCCTGACAGAAGTCGAAATGTCTATTCCGGTTCGATGCCGGCGGTACGAATTGCCGAGGTCCAGCGTTGGGTCTCGGTTTTCACAAAGGCGGCGGCCTCTTCCGGGGTGGAGGTCGCCACCACCATGCCAAAGCCGGAAGACAGCCTTTCGCGCAAATCCGCCAGTTCCCCGGCGCGGCGCACGGCGGCATTCAGGCGGGAAACCGCAATGGCCGGGGTGCCGGCGGGCACGAAAAGCCCGAACCAGGCGGTGATCTGGTAGCCTGGCAGATTGCCGGCCTCTGCCACCGTTGGAATCTCGGGCAGCATGGCGGAACGCTGGGGTGAGGTGATGCCGAGGATGCGCAGCTTCCCATCCCGTGCTTGCGGCAGGATAACCAATTGATCCGCCACGAAAAGATCAACGCGCCCCGCGAGCAAATCCTGCACCGCCAAGGGCGAGGACCGATACGGCACGCGCAGCATCTTCACGCCCGCCATATGCGCCATGAGTTCGGTTGAAACCTGCTGGGACGAAGACGCCGAGGCGTAGGTAACGCCCTCCGGCTTCGCTTTCGCCTCGGCCAGCAATTCGGCCAGGTTCTGCCATTTCGATTCGGCCCGCACTGCCACCAGTAGGGGGACGGAGCCGAGCGTGGACACCGGGATGAAGGCGGTTTCCACATCAAAGGGTACACGCTTGAACAGCGCCCCGGCGGCGGCATTGGTGGAGTTGGTGCCGATCAGCACGGTCAGGCCATCCGGCGTGGCGCGGGCCACGGCTTCCGCGCCAATCAGCCCATTGGCCCCGGCGCGGTTTTCCACCACCACATTCTGGCCGAGCGTGTCGCGCATTTTTTCCGTGAAAACCCGCGCCACAGTATCCGTGGCCGAACCGGGGGCGAAGGGCACAATGGCGCGCACCGGGCCGGGCGGCCATTCCTGCGCGGCGGCGAAGCGTGGCGCGATGGCAGCCGCAGGCAGGGCGGCGAGAAGATGACGACGGCGCATGGCGAACCTCTTTGTTTTTGGCTTCGGGGATTTGGGGGCGCCGGGCGGCGCTCTGCAAGGGCTGCGGCTTAAAAGGCACTTACAAGCTGGGCTACTAACTTCTGGAGCCTATCGCCTTTAGCCGGCTAAGGCGGGACCCCGCTATTGCCCTACCGGAGAAGCTTCTTCAAAGAAAGATAAACGAATATATTCAATAAGTTGCGAGCAATATCAAGGAGACACACGCGCGATCGCTTGGCTTCATGGCTTGCGCCCTTGAGTTCGTCTTGCAATCTTACAGATGACAGACAAAAATAACCTGGAGTTTAGCGGGTGTCGCATGGGCTTTGAGCCTATTCACGGGGTGCATGCTGTGGAAACGGTGGTCTTCACCGTGCGGCAGGATCGGCCCATTAATATCGGCATTTTGCAGCAGTCTCAGGCACGCAAGGCTTGGGAGATGGAATTGCCCGCCAAGCAGATCCCGCAGCTTATGGAAGCCGAGATGGGGCCTTCGGGCGCTGTACAAAAAACCGTTATGAGTGGCCTGGAGTTCGCCCATGTGAGGCAAAACGGAAGTCCAGCGTGGCTGCTTCGGTTTCTAGGAACAGATATCGTCGTAGAATGCACTCGCTACACCGATTGGGATAAAGTTAGCAATCGAGCGCTGCGATATATTCGCGAGGCTCTGACCACATTGACCACTGTCGACACCGATCTCAAGCTTTCTGTAATCGCCATCAACCTAGTGGATCGGTTTCGCTACACTGGTGGCGATGTCAACTACAGATCTTTGTTTAAAGAATGCTCCTTTCTCGCTGATGGTCCTGGCAGGAGGTCCTCCCTGTGGCACCAGCATAGTGGTTGGTTTGAGAGTTGGAATGGACGCCCAGTTCTCAATCAACTCAATATTGACGTTCAAGGGGGGGCGGGTGATTCGGTGGTTACCACACTCCCGGACGATGCTTCGGTTCGTATTCAGCATCTACAAGAGATGCGATTCGTGCCGCAGGCTGCTTCGAATTTTCTCCAGGACTCAACGGATAGCATAGAAGCAGCATTTTCCGCTTATCACGCTCAAAATCTGCGCTTGATGAGCGATCTTCTTTCCTTGGACGCGGCCGAAAAAATCGGCCTTCATCGATCACGCGAGGCACGATGATGAACGCTCTTACGGCGATAGGGCCTAGCGCATTACAGGGCTTGTCTCCGGCACCTCGCCCAGACCCTGTGCTGGGGCGACGCCGTTTTATTGAGTCGCTTCCAACAGCAAGGCTCTCAGGACACCGCCTAATTAGAACCGATCGTGTTGGAACGGGGCGAAGAGCTAAGTCGCACGCGTTCTATGCCGATGACTCCGGCTTCTCAGAGACAGGCCTTGTTTCAGCGGTCAATGTGCCAGAGGCCCTCATCCAAAACTCGGCAAAGACGCTGAGTGCAACCGGGCCGCTGACGGTTGATCGCCTCATTATCTTTTTGGAGCGCGTCCCGGCCGAGTGGGCTGGGCCTGGCACTGTACCCCCGTCTATCCAAGCCATTGCGGATGTTCTGGCTGTTTCGTACCTTATTACGCCGCTTAGCACGATGCCTGAGATTGAGGTTGATCCTGATTCAGGCGGCGTTTCCCTGATCTGGACGCGCAAAGACAAGCGCCGGTCGTTTGCGCTATTGTTCGATGGCGACCATCGCGTAGTTGGTACGATGGCATGCTTGGATGGAGGCAATTACGAGCCTTGGGGTTTGTCCGTGGACCAAGAAGTACAGATATCGATGCGATTGGAAGACCCGGATGTGATGGCTTTGCTTGCGGAGCAATCATTTGCGCAAGTTATGAGCCGGTCGGCGACAGCAGACGGCCCGGGCGTGGTGGCGTTGCCGGCCCGCAAATGAATTGCTCAGGGCGGTGCCCGCTGGAGGAGGTGTCCCAGCACCCAACGTCGCCGGGCCCGGTCGCCGATGGAGAGTTCGTCTGCCGTGGCGCAATACACCCTGACGATGTGAAGGGTGATGGGGTGGTTAAGCGGCGTTTCATTCCGGAGTCACATTTTTTACGCGGCGAGGTATCTGTCTGGCGAGTTGTAGAGCCTGCTGACACTTCCCTGCAGTGCATTGCATCGCTGATTGCTCTTCCGGATGGAAAGCGCATCGAGCGTGTTTTCTGCATAACGGCTGGCACCGTGCGGTCGTTAGGTGGAAAAGCAGGAGGACATCAGCGTTATTGCGTACTCGACGAGTGCCAAATCGACGATCAAGGTAACAGCCATCCCCAGCACGCGCATGTGTCGGGGTGTCGCGGGAGCGCAAAGCTACCGAACGACTCTAAAGACCCTCTCTTCAAGGCCGCGCTCCATGAGTTGCGCACAGCGTTTTTGGCGGGTATCGAATGGAAAGTTCCATAGATTTGTGTCCTTCAAGAAACTAAAATCTGGTCCATTCTAGCCGCGCGTAATGCCACCTCAGATGCCATCACCTTGAGGTTCTGGCGTGAGCCTTGGCACCCTTGGTGTGGCTGCTTCGGCGGCGGCGGCGGCGCCGACTTGGGGGCCAGCAGTTCTCAGCGGCTGGGACCATCACTTAGCATCAGCGCCCGAACATGCGCGGCAACCGAAGCGCCAAGAGCTTCAAGGTCATAGCCACCTTCCAGCAGCGACACCACGCGCCCTTCGGCATGGCGGGCGGCCAGCGCGCAAAGTGCCTCCGTGATCCAGGCAAAATCCGCTTCCACCAGCCGAAGCTGCGCCAGAGGGTCCGCGACATGTGCGTCAAACCCCGCCGAGATGATCAGCAGATCAGGCGCGAAGGTATCAAGCGCCGGCAGCAACAACCTTTCCCAAACGGCGCGAAACGCCGCACCATCGGCGCCAGGCGGCAGCGTGGCGTTGAAGATATTGCCGACACCCCTTTCCTGCGGCGCGCCGGTGCCGGGGTAAAGCGGCCATTGATGGGATGATGCCAGCATCAGCGATGCATCGGCTTCAAAACAGGCTTGCGTGCCATTGCCGTGATGCACATCGAAATCAGCGACCGCCACGCGCGCCACGCCATGCACAGCCTGGGCATGGCGCGCGGCAATCGCTGCATTGGCAAACAGGCAAAACCCCATGGGGCGCGCTGGTTCGGCGTGATGGCCAGGCGGGCGAGTCGCGCAAAAGGCGTGACGGATCGGGCCGCTGCATACCGCATCCACCGCCGCCACCGCCGCGCCGGCACTCCGCAAGGCGGCTTCGATGCTGCCATGGGACAGGATGGTATCGGCATCCAAAGCCACGCGGTCACCCTCGGCGGGCGCCGAATCCAAAATCGCTTGCAAATAGGCTTCGGGATGCACGCGCAGGATTTGTTCATGGGTTGCGCGCGGTGCCTCGGCGCGGGGCAGGGCGCTGAAGGCTTCGGCTTCCAGCGCGCGGGTCACGGCACGCCAGCGATCCGGGCATTCCGGGTGATGCGGGCCGGGGTCATGCGCCACACAAGCGGCATGGGTCAGGATCAGCACACTCATGCGGGTGTGTCGTCGCGCTTGCGGATCACGAAGCGGTAGCTGCCCTGGTCTTCGGAAAACGCCACCAGCGCATGGCCGGTTTCGCGACAAAAGGCGTTGAAATCCGGAACCGAGGCCGGGTCCGTCGCCAGTACCGTCAGCCGCGCCCCGCCCGCCATGCCGCGCAGCGCCTTATTCGCCTTCAGCACCGGTAGCGGGCAGGTCAGGCCCTTCACATCCAAAATCGTCTCACTCATGCGCTTTCTTCCACCATGCCTGGCACATCGGCGCCGGTTCAGGCTTGCGGCGCCGCTTGGCCTTGACCAAGACTAATAGCATGAAACTCGGCATTGATCTGGGCGGCACCAAGACGGAAATCGTGGCCCTTGGCGATGATGGCGCCGTGAAGCTGCGCGAACGCCGCACGAGCCCTGCGGATTATGAGGGTGTTCTGGCGACCATCGCCGGGCTTGTGGCCGAAGCCGAAGGGCGGCTTGGCCAGCGCGGCAGCCTTGGCATTGGCATACCCGGCAGCCTGAGCCCCGTGACTGGCCTGGTGCGCAACGCCAATTCCCAGGCCTTGAATGGCCGCGCGCTGAAGCAGGATTTGGAAGCGCGCCTTGGCCGCGCCGTCCGCATCAGCAATGACGCGAATTGCCTGGCGATGAGCGAAGCCGCCGATGGCGCCGGTGCTGGCTACACGACGGTTTTCGCGGTGATCATCGGCACGGGGGTTGGTGCGGGCATTGTCTCCGCCGGACGGATTCTGGATGGCCCGAATGGTACGGGCGGAGAATGGGGTCATGTGCCCTTGCCCTGGATGCGCGCGGAGGAATTTCCAGGCCCGCGCTGCTGGTGCGGCCAGCTTGGTTGCCTGGAAACCTTCCTGTCTGGCCCCGCCTTGGCCGCGGATTGCGATGGCCCGGGCGCGCGGGATGCCTCACGCCTGCCGGCGCTGGCCGCTTCCGGGGATCAACGCGCGGTTGAGGCGCTGGCGCGCCATGCGGATCGGCTGGCGCGCGCCTTGGCGATGATGGCCAATATCCTTGACCCGGATGTGATCGTGCTGGGTGGGGGCTTGTCCAATATGGCGCATCTCTATCGGGATGTGCCGTGGCTGATGGCGCGGCACGGCTTTGGCGATGTGGCGCGCACGCCTGTGGTGCCGGCGCAGCATGGCGATTCCTCGGGCGTTTTTGGTGCTGCGCGGCTCTGGGATGCGCCATGATGAAGCGCAGTTTCAAGGCCGGCGCGGTCTATTTCCTGCTGCTTTATGTGATTGGCTTTTTGCTGGGTGCGACGCGTGAATTGCTGCTGGCGCCACGCTTTGGCGTGGTGGTGGCGAGTGCGCTTGAAGCCCTGCCGATGTTCGCCGCCATTTTCCATTTCGCACCGCTGATCGCCCGGCGCTTTGGCATCCCGCCGAAATCAGGCGCGCGCATGCTGATGGGCTTCTTTGGCCTGGTGCTGCTGATTGGTGCGGAAATCGCCATGACGCGCGCCATGCGCGGCCTTTCGCCCGAGCAATGGTTGGCGCATTTCGCAAGTGTTGAAGGCGTGATCTATGCGGCGCTGCTGGCGGCCTTCGCCGCCATGCCCTGGCTCCGGCGCTAGACCGTGCCCGCCCTTTGCCGCGATTGTTTCCACCACGCGGTTCAGGATTTCACGCGCTGCCCCGCCTGCGCTTCACGCCGCGTGATCGCCCATCCTGATCTGTTCCGGCTGACGGTCGCGCATATTGATTGCGATGCCTTCTACGCAAGTGTGGAAAAGCGCGACCAGCCGGAATTGGCGACCCGCCCGGTGATTGTGGGCGGTGGCACGCGCGGCGTGGTCGCCGCCTGTTGCTATATCGCGCGGCTATCGGGCGTGCGCAGTGCCATGCCCATGTTCAAGGCGCGCGCCGCCTGCCCGGATGCGGTGGTGATCAAGCCCGATATCGCCAAATATGCCCGCGAAGGCGCGCGCATCCGTGCCATGATGGAAGCGCTAACGCCCCTTGTGCAGCCGCTTTCGATAGATGAGGCAGCGCTTGATTTGCGCGGGACGGAGGCGCTGCACGGCGCGCCCCCCGCCGTGGTGCTGGCGCGCTTTGCGCTTGCCGTGGAGCGCGAGGTCGGTGTTACGGTCTCGATTGGCTTGGCGGCCAATCGGTTGATGGCGAAACTCGCCGCTGAACGCGACAAGCCGCGGGGCTTTGCCGTGATCGGCGCGGGGGAAGCCGCTTCCTGGCTTGCACCGCAATCGGTGGCGGTCCTGCCCGGTGTGGGGCCGGCCATGGCAAAGCGTTTGGCGGCGGCGGGTTTTGTCCGGCTTGGGCAATTGGCCGCTTTGGATGCGAAGGCAGCGCTGACGCGCTTTGGTGCCGATGGCCCGGCGCTGGTGGCGCGCGCGCGCGGGCTCGATGATCGCCCCGTAAACCCAGCGCGGGAGACCAAAAGCATCAGCGCCGAGACCACTTTTGACACCGATATCAGCGATATGGCCGCGCTGGAGCCGCCGCTTTGGCGGTTATGCGAAAAACTCGCGCGCCGGCTCAAGGAAAAGGGGCTGGCGGCGGGCGGCGTGGTGCTGAAGCTGAAGGCCGCCGATTTCACGCTCCGCACCCGGTCTCAGCGTCTCGCGGAACCAAGCCTATTGCCGGAGGTGATCTTTGCCACCGCGCGGCCTCTATTGCAGCGGGAAGCCGATGGCACGGCGTTTCGGCTGATTGGCATTGGCGCCCAGCCCTTGGCGCCGGCGGATCAGGCGGATCGCGGCGACTTGGCCGATCCCGAAGCGCCGCGACGTGCCGCGCGCTGGAAGGCGATGGAGGCTTTGCGGGCGCGCTTTGGCGAAGATGCGGTCATGGCCGGGCGCGGTTTCAAGGCGAAACCGGCGCCGGAAAAGTCAGATGAAGGTTAGGTGTTAGCGGCGCGCTGGCGCCTGCGCCAATTCTTCGAAGGCCCGCACATCATCCGGGCGGAGCGACCGCGCATTGGCCAGCACTGGGCCACCGGGCCGCGGGGTCGCGGCAGTGCGGATATAGCCCTCATCCGGGCGGTCATAGATGAAACCCTGAATTGGGTAGATGCGCCCCAGGCTTTCCTGATCCCGCCCGACCTGTACGCGGACCGATGACCAGTCATTGTTCAAGGACACATCAATGACTGACACATCCTGCATGATGGACCCGCGACGAATACCGGGCCCAGCCCAATTCGCGTGGTGGATGAGAATTTCGCGCGCGCTGATCACTTCCTGTACCACGGCGACATGGCCGGAACGCATTTGCCCGGTGCGGGAAAAGGCCAGGATGGCGCCGGCTTCCGGCGCATGACCGCGCGCATAAAGCCCGGCGGCGTTATGCCACCAGTCGCCGCCATTGCCGCGGATGGCCATGCCCGTCGCTTGCCGCACATAGGGCACGCAGGAAATGCCGCCCGGATTGGCCTGCGCAATGCGCTGGGCTTGGGTGGGTGTCCGGCGCGCAGGCTGCGCCGCCTGATTGGTGCTGACGCGCTGCGCTTGAACCACAGCTGGACGCTGGGCCTGCGGGTTTGCTTGCACTTGATTGGCGGGCCGCGCCGTGGCGGGCTTGGCGGCCTGCTGACGCTGGGCGGCGGGCTGCGCGTTCGGTTGACTGGCCATGCCATGGCCGGACAGCACGGAAAACCCCAGGGCGACAAACACGGTCGCGACAAGCCTTTTTGACTTCATGTCTAGTTCAAGCCCCCTGTAAGACGCGACGCTGAAGCGTTCTGGGGGGAGGTAAGCTGGACCGAGGCAATCGAACAAGTATGGCGGCTGTAACTTGGTGAAATCTGGCGTGATTAGCTGGATGTGGAGGTGCAAAAACCAAGTTTATAGGAAAACAAACTGTTACTTTTGGCGGAAATGGGGCGGCGCCACAGTGTGATGGTTTTCGTGCCACAGTCCCATCAAGGATTCACAATAGTCACAAGCCCGATCCGCCCTGCCTCATTCTTCCAAAACGGGCGGCACAGAAACCAGCCAAAAATAGGATATTAAGCATAAAATCCTTTGAGGCGATTTGCAAGCCCTGGCAGTTCGGACAAAAAATTTGCAAGCCCTGGCAGTTCGGACAAAAAAAGAGCGGCGGCCCTGACCGGACCGCCGCCTTCAAGAATACGCGTTACGCTGTAATCAGGCCGCTTCCAGCCGTTTGATCAGCGCCTGGGTCGCTTCACGCAGCTGCACCGCTTCATCAGCCACGGTACGGCTTGCCTGGGTGATGCTGCCCATGGCCTTGCCGGCATCTTCCGCCATGCCGGAGACCTGGCCGATAGACCCTTCAAGCCCATCCACTGCCTTGGCGGCATTGCGGAGGCTGGTGGCGATTTCCGCCGTGGTGGCGGATTGTTCTTCCACCGCCGCGGCAATGGCGGTGTTTTCGCCATCCAACTGGCTAATGCGTGCCACGATATCGCCGATCACGCCGACCACATCGCCGATGATGGTCTGCATGGCGCCGATTTCGGTCTGGATGCTTTCCGTCGCCTTGGCCGATTGCGCGGCCAGGTTCTTCACTTCGGAAGCCACCACCGCGAAGCCCTTGCCGGCCTCACCGGCCCTGGCCGATTCGATTGTGGCATTGAGTGCCAGCAGATTGGTCTGCGCCGCAATGGTGCCGATCAGCCCAGTGACATCATTGATGCGCACGGATGCCGCATTCAGCCCATCCACCAGGCTGCTCACGCGATCCGCCTGTTCCGCCGCACCACGCGCGGTTTGCGCCACAGCGGTCACGCGGTTGGAGACTTCGGAAATCGCAACCGTCAATTCCTCAGCCGCAGCCGAGACGGATTGAATGCCGTGATTGGCTTCTGTCCCCTCATGCGCGGCGGAACGCGCCTGTGCCAGGGTGGCATCAGTGACCGAAGCCACCTTGGTGCCTTCCTGCACCAGCATGGCGGTGCTTTCAGACAGCGTGCCGACAGATTGGCCAACAGCGCGATCCAGATCGCCCGCGATGCTTTGAATGGCAGCGCGGCGCGCGGCTTCCATTTCCGCCCCGCGTGAGGCTTCCGCCGCGCGCAGCTTTTCGGCTTCCACCAAGCCTTCCCGGAAGACGGTCGCGGCACGCGCCATTTCCCCGACTTCATCCTGACGGTCAGTGCCCTGGAAATCCTTGGAAAGATCACCCTTCGACATGCTTTCCATGCCGGCGGAGAGTGTTCCAAGCGGGCGGGTCACACGGGCAACCACAACCCAGCCGGCAGCGATCAGCGCGGCGAGTGAGAAAAGCCCCATCAGCGCAATGATCAGCGTCGCCTGGGTGACGGACGTCACTTCATTGGCAACCTTTTCATTCGTTTCGGCCACGATCGTGTCCATCATGCCGCCGATCGATTCCGTGAAGGGGTCAATCGCCTGATACAGGCGTTCCTTGATCAGCTTTTCAAGTTCCGCGCCGTTCTTGGCGGCGGCAAGGCGCACCAGTTCCTGCGTGACCTGTTCCGCCGGGGCGCGACGTTCGCGCGCCTGGGCGAAGGCTTCCTGCACGCTTGGCGGCAATTCAGCCCTGGTGAGCGCGGACCAGGCGTGATTGATGTTCTTCACCGCATCGGCAAGGCTTGCCGAACCTTCTTCCCAGGTGAAATTGCCGTTGCGCATCTTATGCGATGCATCCACGACAAATACCGCATAGGCATCGGATAGTGCCTTGAGATCAATCAGTGGTGCGACGGCATTCACCTTGATTTCGGTGAAGCTTTGCGCGTTGTGGCGCATGGACACCCAGGCATAGATGGCCGCGCCGGCATTGACCGCGCCGATCATCGCGAGAATGGTGAGCAACAGGGGCGCAATTCTGATACGCATTTTCTAGCGTACTCCTTTCTTGAGATACGCCATTCTGCGGGCATGGTCCTTGCTGAAAGGTGACCAGGAAGGTTGCAGCACCAAAAATTTTATGGCCGCAGGTTAAGACCCATGAATATGATGTTTCGAAACAGCGAAATGCTGCGCCTTTCCTGACCGCAGGGGATCATAAAATGCCGTAAGCAGTTGAAAAAACATGTTTTTAGCGCGCCCTGCGGTGGCGCCATGTGCCAAAGCCCATAAGGCAGCCAGAAACAACGCAATATGGAACAAGCCGTGCCGTAAGTGCATGCAAGCCCATTCACCGCGGCATGCGTAAACGCGCAATCGGTCAGGTTCAGAAAAAGTACGGATTGGACCAGGCGCGCTTGCCCGCGGCGTCCACCACCACAATGCGCGCAAAGCCGCCGTCACGCAGTTTTTCAAGTGGCAGCACGGCCCGCGTCTGCAAGGGCGCCACCGCTTGTGCCGCGGATGAACCGCGCCCGAACACCATAATGCTTGATGCCGGGCTGCATTCCACCGCAACGCTGTCCTCACCCCAAAGGATGCCTTCGATGCGCGGGCCTTGGCTTGCGTAGAAATGCCCGGCCTTGAGCGCGGCCAGCAGCGCTTCCGGTTCATTCTCGGCAGCCTTCACCATGACCCAGCCGCCGAACCAATCCTCACAGGCGAAATGCGCGTCATCCACCGCAATCAGCGAAACGCGCCTTCCATCGGTCAGCAGCCGATCCGCGAGAAACGCGCCGCCGCCGCGATCCGTCCGCACCTGGCTGGTGTGGTTGTAAATCTCAACGGCGTGGGTAGCGGCGATGCTATGGCCATCGGCTGGCGTCAGCCCATACCAGCCGGGATGGGCAATGGCGACAAAGGCGCCGGCATCGGCGCAGCGTTGCGCGAGTGCGGCGCCGCTTTCACCGGGCGGGGTCGGCGCGAAGTCAAGCGGCAGGCCAACGGCCAGGATATGCCAAATCTCCCCAAGTGAGGTTGCCGGCGCATGTACCTCAGCGCCCAGCAGCGTGGTGAAGCCGGGCGCGCGCAAGCGCCGCGTATCGGCGATGGGGAAATTGTAGCGCGCCATGAAATGATCCGTCAGCGCCATGAAATCATAGCCGCCACGGCGATAGGTCTCCACCACATCCTCTGGCGTGCGCTGCCCGTCAGACAGGGTGGAATGGGTATGGATATTGCCCTTCAGGAAGCGCCCAGGCGCGGCGAAGACGGGATCAAGCTGCATCGAAGCCCCTTTCCATCAGGCGGGCGGGATATCCGCCAGCGCGTGATACACCGGCTTGCCCGCTTGGGCGAAGTGCGTGGCTTCCTGATGTTCCCCGATCATGCGACCCAACGGCGGTTTCATACGTGGCCGGCGAAGGAGACGGCACGGGAAACCTCCCACCATCATGACAAAACTTGATTTATCATGAAATATCATGATAGAGGAAGTTCAAGAGCGAGGCAGACAAATGGCAAATCCAACGCGTGAAAAATTCGCAACCCAGGTGCGGTCCGAAACCCTCGCCACGCTGCGCAGCCTCGCCAAGAGCGAAGGGCGGCAGTTGCAAGCGCTTGTTGACGAAGCGCTTTCTGATCTGATTGAAAAGCGCAAGGGCGCACGCCCGCGCGCGCATGTCATGGCGGCCTATGGGGCCACACATGAGAAATATGCCGAACTCTACGCGAAGCTGGCTGAATGACGGATTACCTGACCATCATTGAGGTCCTGGCAATCCATCATGACCAGATCGAACGCTATGGCGGCGCCCATGGCGTTCGTGATTTCGGGCTTCTTGAGGCAGCGCTTTATCGTCCCCAGACTGGCTACTACGACGATGTGATTGAGGAAGCCGCGGCTCTTTGGGAGAGCCTTGCCATGAACCATCCATTTGTGGACGGGAATAAACGTGTTGCAGCGGCGGGCATGATCACTTTTCTGGCGATCAACGGCTATGCGATCAAGCAAGATGCCATGACGCTCTATCGCTTTATCATCCAAAACCTGGAAGGGAAGTCTTTCAGCCATGACCGTCTTGCGGCATGGTTGCGTGAAGATACGGTGGGTCTCGATAGTCAGAAGAAAAAATAAGGAGCAAGAGCAGTTTCAAGCCAAGCGGAATCGCTTGGCCGTTCGGAAAATGAGATTAAACAAGGGCTTGAATCGTGGCACATGAACGAACGTGAAGGCGGCATGATCTAATGGGGCAGGCGCGGGTAACTCGGCCCATCATCCCGTTTCGGCCACACAAGGCAGCCTGAGGGCTGATCGCCTTCACCCTGGCGGAATATCCGCCAGGGTATAGAAAACCTGCTTGCCCGCTTGCGCGAAACGCGCCACTTCCTGATCCGCGCCCTGGCTTGCCCCTCCAAGCCGCAGCACCGCATCGCAGCGTTCCGCCAGCGCCAGCGAAAGTGGCATCATCACCTCATCAAACACATCCGCCTCCGCCGCCGTGATGATGGGCAGCGCCATATTCACGCCAATTACCGGCACATGGCCAAAGCGCAGAATGGCAAGCGCGGCACGGTTCATTTCCGCAAGCCGCGCCGCGCGCAACGCAGCATCCGCGCCGCCGCTGGTATAGGGTGCCGCGATCATGATCCACATGGGTCAGCCGAAGGTTGTCAGCAGATCATCCACCTGCGCTGGTGTCAGGCTGCGCGCACCGGCACCGCGCAGCAGCAGCGCAAGGCGCGCGGCTTCTTCCAATTCTTCCGCCGCATGCACCGCATCTTCTAGCGTGCGGCCTGAAACGACCGGGCCGTGATTGGCCAGCAGCACGGCCTTCGCGGTTTTGGCGGCTTCGTGAATATCGCTCTCCATCGCGCCATCGCCGGGGCGGTAATAGCGGATCACCGGCAAAAGCCGCCCTACACGCATGACGAAATAGGGTGTCAGCGGCGGGATCGGCGCTGTTTCCCCCGGCGCAGCCAGGCAGGCGATGGCGGTCGCATGGGTTGAATGCAAATGCACTACCGCCCCCGCATCGGGGCGCGCCAGCAGCACCGCGCGATGCATGAAGACTTCCTTCGATGGCTTATCGCCCGACACATGCGAAAAATCCGGCGCGAGTTTCGAAATCCGCGCCGGATCAAGCCGCCCCAGGCAGGAATTGGTCGGCGTCATCAGAAACCCGTCTGGCAGGCGCACACTGATATTGCCCGCTGTCCCCACCGAATAACCGCGCGCGAAAAGCGAGGCCCCGAGCGCGGCGAGTTGCGCACGCAGCGCGGCCTCATCCATGGTCGAAAGCCTTCAGGAAGAAATCACGCGCGCCGAAATTGCCGGATTTCAGCGCCAGATGCAGGCCGCGCGGTTCGGCGAAAGTCCAGGGCACGCCTGGATCAATCTCGGGACCGATGCGTAGTGCCGTCACGCCAAGCCGTTGCACCACGGCGCCCGATGTCTCACCACCGGCCACCACCAGCCGGCCTACGCCTTGCGCGACCAGCCCTTCGGCAATCGCGGCCATGGCGGTTTCAATCAAGGCGCCGGCGGCATCGCGGCCAAGCTTCGCCTGCAAGGCCGCAACCTTTTCTGGCGGTGCGCTGGCGGCAATCACCACCGGGCGATCCTCGGCCAATTTGCCCGCGACCCATTCCAACGCCTGCGCCGTCAAAGCCGCGGCATCGGGCGTTGCCAGTGCATCCAATTCCAGCACCGGCACATGATCCCGCGCGAGGCCGATCTGCCCAAGTGTGGCGCGCGAACAAGACCCCGCCACCACTGCCGCCGCCCCGCGCATGGGCGGCAGGCTGGCGGCATCGCCGCGCGCGGGCAGCAGGCCGGCGCGGCGGAAATTCTCGGGCAGGCCCATCGCCACGCCGGAACCGCCGGTGATCAGCGCATGTTGCGCCGCCGCTTCGCCAATCGCCATCAGATGCTGATCCGTCACCGCATCAACAATGGCATAGCGCCGCCCCTGTTCGGCAAGCCGCATCATGGCCTGGCGCGTGGCTGCGGCACCCTGTTCCACGGTGTTGAAGGGCACCAGCCCCACCGCGCCATCGGTCTGCCGGCCCAGAACGCGCACCAGATTGGCATCCGTCATCGGCGTCAGCGGGTGGTTTTCCATGCCGCTTTCATTCAGCAACGCATTGCCGACAAAAAGATGCCCAAGATAGATCGTGCGCCCATTGGTCGGGAAAGCCGGGCAGGCCAGCGCAAAGCCTGAACCCAGCCGCTTCAGCAGCGCATCCGCGACAGGGCCGATATTGCCTTGATCCGTGCTGTCAAAAGTCGAGCAATATTTCCAGAAAATCTGCTTGGCGCCGGCGGCGAGCAATGCCTCACACGCGGCGAGTGATTGCGCCACCGCTTCACCCACCGGCGCGGTGCGTGATTTCAGCGCAATGATGATGGCGTCCGCTTCCGGCAGCGGCCCGGTCGGCACGCCAATCACCTGCACGGCGGTCATGCCGCCCTTGACCAGTGTATTCGCGAGGTCCGTCGCCCCGGTGAAATCATCCGCGATGCAGCCGAGCAAAAGAGGCATGTGAAACTACCTTGCAGGAGGAAGGGCGAGGAAATCCTGGTGGCCAATACGCACGGCAAGCTGCCCGGCATCGGCCTGATCCCGCCTGGTGTCCAGCCAATCCAGCACGGCATCAGCGCCGCGCCTTTCCCAATTCACCGCGGCCATGGCGTGGCCCTCGGCAATGCTGCGTGAGAAGGCGCGGGCGCGGCGATCCACCACCCAATCACTCGGCGCGTGATGAATGGCATAGCCATGCGCGGCAAAAGCTTCCGCCATCACGATGGGCGCCTGCGGGCCGAGTGATGCGCCACCAAAACCCTTGTCGCGCGCCTGATCTCGGCGGAAGCCGCGCGCCACCAAAGCATCAGCGGCATGTGGCGGGCTGAAGCGTTCACGCCCCGTCACATTCAACGCGGCGTAGAAGGGCAGGCAGCGCGCGGCGCAGGCAGCGGCCATGGCTTCCACCCAACCGCGTGAGACCAGATCACAAAGCGCTGTGCTCACCACCGCATCCACGCGTTCCAAGGGCAGATTGGCGGGTGCTGCGGCCAGATCAGCAAGGATCGCTTCAATGCGCCAGGCGCCTGCGGGGCTATGCACCAGAAGCGCGCTGCGGCCTGGATTGGTGGCTGCCCAGCCAACAGCCTCGGCACGGTCAGCGATGGTGTCAAAGGCGCGGGCGAGCAGTTCCGCATCGCTATCCACCAGCGTCCAGCTTTGCGCACGCCCGATGAAATGCCCAAGCCAGCGGAGCAAGCTGCCCGTGCCCGCGCCAAGATCAAGCAGGCGGGGCCGTGCCGGCAGGGATGCCGCGAGCATCTCAGCCAATTCAGGATTGCGCGCTGCGGCGTCGTAAGGCTCGCGCAGATCCAGCCAATCACCATCAAAGCTTTCAGCCATGATCAAGAGCTTTCAGAAAAGCGGCGGCACGGTCCGGCCAACGCGGCAAGGCCTGGCCTGCCCGCCAGGAGGCTTCAGCCATATCGGCGCGCAAGCCCTTATCGAAAATCGGCCGGCGCATGGCGCGTGACAGAGCATTATGGTCATCCACCGCCGCCACCACGGCGGCATCTTCCGGCACAATATCGGCAATCGCACCGCCCGAGGTGATGGCCAAAGGCAGGCCGCGCGCCATGGCTTCCGCTGCTGCCATGCCATAGCCTTCATAATGTGTGGCGAGGGCGAAAAGATCAGCCCGCGCATATTCGGCATCCAGCGCTGCATCGGGCAAAGCGCCCAGGAAGCGCACGCGTTGTGCGATGCCAAGCTCGGCGGCAAGCGCGCGCAGCCCATCGGCATGCACTGGATCACGCGTGGCATCGCCGGCGATGGCCAGTGACCAATCAAGGTCCGTCAGCCGCGCCAGCGCGCGCAGCAGCACATCATGCCCCTTGCGCGGTACCAACATGCCAACACTCAAGATGGCGCAGCCGGGGCCAGCGGAACCGACCGCACGCGGCGCGGGGTCTGTGCCGGGTTCAATAACTGTGATGCGCGCGGGGTCCACGCCGAAGCCTTCCGGCAAATTCCGCGCGGTTGGGGTTGAGGTGGTGATGATGCGCGCACAGGCGCTGAACAGGACGCGTTCGGCGGCCTTCAAGGCTTCGCGCTGGCCTTCCGGGGCGCCAAGTTCCAGCGCCGTTGGGTGATGGATCAGCGCCGTTGCATCGCGTTTGGTCAGTTGATCGGCGAAGGGCAGAAAGGCGGGCAGGCCGAGGCCATCAATCACCATGCGCGCGCCCGCTGGAATTTCGGCCAAAGCGGCGCGCGCCGCTTCGGAAGCGGCATCATCCGGGAAGGGGTGGCGCCCGGCCAATTCCACCACGCGCACTTCCTGCCCAAGCGCGCTGAGCCCTTCGACCATGCGGCGATCATAAATATAGCCGCCGGAAATGGCGGTGAAGGGTGCGGGGACAATAAGATGGATCGCCTTGGTCATGTGCGGTCACGAATACCTTGCTGATGCGTCCAAGGGTTTATCACCTCTATCCCGCAGGCGGCAAAATCACTCAGGTTGCGGGTTGCCATGGCCGCACCCTGGGCGCGCGCGGTGGCGGCAATCTGGCAATCGGCAAAGCTGATGGGCCTGCCGGCGGCGCGGCGTTCCAGGAAAATCGCCACAAAAGCCTGGGCGGCAGCGCTATCGAAGGAAAGGATGCGCCCGGCGAAATCCTCGGCGATCATGGCGTCAATTTCCGCCATCAGGCGCGTGCGCCGCTTTCCGACGGGCAGCAGCGCGGCACCGCGGCGCAGTTCCGCTTCAGCGACGGCGCTCAGATACAGCGCGCCGGCATCCTGTGCGGCGAACCAGGCAAGCACCGCCGGCGCAGGCGCAGGCCGCATGACTTCAGAGACCACATTGGTATCCAGCAGGATCACACGCTTAGCCGAGGTCAGTCGAAGCGCGGGGCTTCGGACATAGGCTCACGCGGGGGCAGGTCAAGCTCTATGCCGCCAAGCGCGGCGAAACGGCGATGAATGGCTTGGCCCAAATCCCTGGGCGGCGCGGTGCGGCCCATGGCCTGGCGCAGGATGTCGCGCGCTTCTTCTTCCATGGACCGGCCATGTTCGGCGGCGCGGATGCGAAGCTGGCGCTTCAGCGCCTCATCAATATTGCGAATGGTGATGGCGGCCATGGCGCCCCCTTCCGGTTGCCAGCAATGTAAGCAATGCTGGCATTGCAATCAAGCCATGTAAAGGGGCGCTTCAGGTCAAGCGCCAGGCTCCTCGCCCTGGTTCTCTAGGCTATCCGATCGTCAGTTCCGGGTGATACCCCCCGTAGAAGGTCTAACAGGCTGCTGAAATTCGTAGCCTGATTTCGCTATCTATGATTCACTGTCATCGCATTTGTTTGAGGTTGCGATGCGCGGCAATGATGCGGTGGCAGGTTCCCT
>JADCGG010000120.1 GCA_020249125.1 Roseomonas sp.
GAAAGCTGTCAGCGCCATTGCCACCGTAGACGTTTTCAATGCCGGTCAGGCTATCATTGCCATCTGTCCCGGAACTTGTGCCGGCGATAAGATCAACTGTGACAGCGCCGGTCGCATTGGTGTAGCTCGCCCAATCAGTACCATCGCCGCCAATTAGTGAATCATTGCCCAGGTCACCAGTCAGCGTGTCAGCGTCGTTGCCGCCATCAAGGCTGTCATTGCCATCGCCGCCAGCAAGGCTATCCGCACCGGCATCGCCGTTCAGCGTGTCGTCATTGGCACCGCCTGCAAGCTGGTCATCGCCGTTGCCGCCAACCAGGCTGTCATTGCCATTGCCGCCGAGCAGCGTGTCATTGCCCGCGTCGCCCGCCAGCGTATCGGCACCATTGCCGCCATCAAGAAGATTGGCGCCGCTATCCCCCAATAGGCTGTCATTGCCATTGCCGCCTAGGGCATTCTCAATACCGCTCAGACTATCATTGCCATGCGCGCCGGAGCTTCTACCTGTGGTGAGGCTTACTGTGACAGCGCCGGTCGCATTCGCATAGCTGGCCCAATCCGTGCCAATGCCACCAACCAGGCTATCATCGCCGGCGTCGCCGCTCAGCGTATCGTTACCGTTGCCGCCATCCAGCGTATCATTGCCAACGCCACCATCAATGGAATCATCGCCGCCAATACCAAGGATGCTATCATTCCCGCCTTGGCCAAGCACACGATCGTTATCGGTGGTACCGACGAACGTATCATCGCCCGGGCCGAGAATTGTATCGACGAAACCACTCATGAAAAAATCCTCAACAGCGGCAGAAAGCTTCTACTCTCGACCGATTCGCATTGTCCTTGAACCCAAGAGAGAAATCGCGAGAAGGTCCCGCTGCCCTAAAGCGGCAATCCTCCATCTTATGCTGCCATAAACCGATTAAGCATCACCTAGCAGACACCTCGGATGGCGATTTTTGGACAAGGGCATTGTCCGCTAAATTTGCGTTAACAGGCAAGAAAAAAGCGACGAAAACGGTATACAACCTACAGCAACGTGGCCGCGACGGCAAAGTTGAAAACCGAATTATTGCAAATCAAAAAATACAACCCAGGGCTGCATTATTTTTCTAAAACTCGCCCCAGGTGCCCCGACAGCACCGCCAGAAGCGCCTGCGCCGCCGCCGCCTGGCTTGGTTCAATCACAGGCACGCCGCAGGCATCTTCCGCTGCCGCCCTGTGATGCGCCATGCCGGCGCAGCCAAGGATCACCGCCTCAGCCCCCAGCGCCACCAATTCCCGCGCCACTTCGGCAATGCGGGCGCGCGGCGCCACCGGGTCTGTCAGCACCTCCATATCCAGATTAAGCGCGATGGAAGCGACCATCCGCGCCTCCACCCCCATGCCCTGCAAAACACGGCGCTGGCGCGGCTTGGACTTATCCGTGAAGGCGATCATGCCGAAATTATCGCCTCGGTTCAGCGCGGCGGCGATGGAACAGCGCAAGGGGCCGAAAACGGGCTTGTCGGTCACCATCCGCACCGCCTCAATCGCCGGATCCGATACACATCCTATGATATAGGCGTCAGCCGGTTCGGCGGCTACGCGCCTGCAGAGTGGTTCGGCCACGCCATACCAATCCCGCCATGTCACGATGGCCGGGGGGCCTTCTTCCAGCCGCGTGACGTCAATCCGCGGCAGGCCGGGGGCAGCAAAAGGGGCCACGGCAGCGGCAATGCCTTCAGTGCAGCTGACGCTGCAATTCGGGTTGATCAGCAGGATGCGTTCATTCATGGATGATATGCTGCATCCTTGGGCAGCAAAGGTGCAAGCCGTGCTTGATTGGGCGGCACTTCGGGCCTATTGCTGCGCCGCACAACGCCGGGACTGCCCGGCGAGGATTGGAAAACATGCGTTGGGAACCGGATCGAGAGCCCCCCGCCCTGCCCTATCAGCCGCCAAGCGCGCGGGATGGTCTGCTGCGCGGGCTTAAAGGGCTTTGCCCGGTTTGCGGGCAAGGGCGGCTATTCGCCGGATATCTGCGCGTGGCTGATAAATGCGAAAGCTGTGGCGCGCCCACCGGGCGGTTGCGGGCCGATGATGCGCCGCCCTATTTCACCATTCTGATCACAGGCCATGTGCTGGTGCCGGGCGTGCTGTGGATCGAAAAGGCCTATATGCCGCCAATCTGGCTGCATATGGTGATCTGGCTGCCGCTATTTTCCATTATCTGCACGCTGCTGCTGCGCCCCATCAAGGGCGCGACGCTGGGCTGGATGATGCGCCTTGGCATGACAGGCGATGAAGGCGGCGTGGTGCTGCGGGGTAGCAAGCCGGATGCCTGAACAGCGCCTGATCCGCGTTGAATTGCCCGAAGAAGCGCCGGCCCCTTCGGCCTATGCTGAGGCTGATCGGCGCCAGGCGATTGCGGATTTGCTGCATCATAACCGCTTCGACCCCGAGGGCCTGCCGCGCGGGCCTTATGTGCTGGGGCTTGCGGTGCGTGAAGGCCGGCTGGTGTTTGACATCCGTAATACAGATGGCGCGACGCTGCATGTGCTCGCACTCGCCCTTGGTCCCTTCCGGCGCCTGATCAAGGACTACCACATGGTGGTGGAAGCGCATGAACAGGCGGTCACGGAAAGCGGCCCGGAATCCCGTGTGCAGGCGATAGATATGGGCAGGCGCGGGCTGCATAATGAAGGCGCAGAATTGCTGCGCGCGCGGCTGGCGGGGCGCGTCGCGCTTGATTTTGATACCGCGCGGCAGTTGTTCACACTGGTCTGCGCGCTCCATCAAAGAATCTAAAGGCGCATTTGAAGGTGGCGTAGATCCGCCGCGCGTGACACCGGCGCGGTGAAGCCAACTTCGCGCCTGAGCCGCCCGATATGCGCGACCATATAGGGCGGCTCATTCGCCCGATCAGGCAGCGCCCCTAGCCGTACAAGATAGGGCCGGCCAGAAACATGCCCGATGAGGCGCGCCATGGCGGCAATGCTGATCGGCGCGCCAGAGGCGATATTCACCGGGCCAGTGACATCACTTGTCGCGAGTGCCGCAATGGCAGCGGCGGCGTTTGGCGTGCTGATGAAATCCCGCACTGGCCTGCCGGAAGAACATTGCGCTTCGCGGCCTTCCCGCAGCGCGAGCATGATGGAAGGCACCAGGCGCGCCGGGTTCTCGCCGGGGCCGAACAAGTGAAACAGCCGCGCCCAGGCAATGCCGAAACGCGCGCGGGCTTCTGCGATTTCCGAAAGGCGCCGCGCCAGCGCGGCCTTCGCCTCACCATAGGGTGTGGCGGGGGCGATGCGCCGGTGTTCCGGCCAGGGGAAGGCATCATCGCCGGCTTCGGTTGCGTATTCAGCGCAGGTGCCAAGCCCAACGAAGCGCCGCGTGCCGGCTTCCGCAGCATAGGCCGCGAGCGCGGTGGAAGCTTCCAGCCAATCGGTGTTCTCAGGCGCGGTCCAAAAGCGCCCATGCGCGACATACCAGGCGGTGTGGATGATGATGTCAGGGCGAAGATCCGCGATCAGGCGCCGAGCGTCATCCTGGCGCAGCAGATCAAGCTGATGCGCGGTGATGCCGGGGGGGGCGGTTGCGGTGCTGCGCGCCGTGATGTGTGTCTCGAACCCGCGCGCTTGCAGCAGCGGCGGAATATGTCGCCCGATGAAGCCTGTGGCGCCCGTGACCAGAACGCGTTCAGCCATGGAGCAGCGGCCACGCATTATCGCGCGCGGAAATCACTTTTGGCTCCGCCGGCCAGGCGATGCCAAAGGCAGGATCATTCCAGCGCACCCCGCGCGCCAATGCGGGCGCATAGGGAGTGTCAATCAAATATTCCACAGCTGCATCATCCGTCAGGCTCAGGAAGCCATGAGCGATGCCGCGCGGCACAAACACCGCATTGGCCGCCTTGCTGTCCAGTGTGATGGCGACATGGCGCAGATAGCTTGGCTGATCGGGGCGCAAATCCAACAGCACATCATGAACGGCGCCGCGCACGCAGCGGATAAGCTTTTGTTCTTCGGCGGGTGCCACCTGAAAATGCATGCCGCGCAGGGTGTGCTTCAGCGTGTTTTCCGAAAGGCCTGCCTGGATTGGGGTAAAATCAATGCCGGCAGCGGTGAAGCTTTCGCGGCACCAGCTACGCATGAAGGCGCCGCGTTCATCGCGCACGGGGCTGGCTTCGATGCTGATGATGCCGGGGATGGCGGTTGCGTTGAAAATCACAAGGCGCAGACCTCGGCCGCCTTGTCGTAAAACGCCTTGCCGAAGCGCGCGGGCTGGCCCAGCGGCATGGCGCGGATCATGTCGCGCAGCCCATGGCGCAGCACGCGCCGGCGCGGCGCATCGGCGGCCAATTCAGCGGCCTTTTCGATGTAGTCTTCAATGCTGAAGGTCGCCAAATCGCCAAGCCCTGCATTGGACAGGTTGGAATAGGAAAGCCGCTCGGCAAAGCCTGGCCCGACCAGCGATATGCAAGGCACACCCATCCAGATGCTTTCGCAGGTGGTGGTGCCGCCCACATGGGGCAGCGTATCCAGCGAAATATCCATCTTATTGTAATGCGGCAAATGCTTGCCGCGAATGCCAACAAATTCGATCCGATCCGGGTCCACATCACGTGCGGCGAAGGCAGCGCGGGTATTTTCCAGAAAGGAAGGCCCGCCCGCTTCGGGGCGGATGAAGATGAAGCGCGAATTGGGCACGCGCCTGAGCACCGCGGCCCAGGTATCAATGCAAAGCTTGGTGTATTTATAAGGGTTATTCGCGGTGCCGAAGGTGACATAGCCGCACCGATCTTCGGGAATCTCAAGATCAATCGGCACTTCGTAAAAGCCAAGGCGCCCGCCCACCGTGACCCAGGTTTCCGGCAATTCAAAGGGCTTTTCAATCAGAAGCCTGGGGTCTTCTGGTTTGATGTAAGGGTCCACCAGAATGTAGTCTATCGTCTCAAGCCCCGCGGAATGCGGATAGCCAAGCCAACTGCCGCCCAGCCGCGCCGGGCGATAGGCCATGACTTCCAGCTTGTTCATCGCCGTGCTGCCGCCCAATTCGAACAACAGATCGAGATTATCCTTGGCGATATCGGCGGCCACCTGATCATCCGGGCGATAGGGCCACCAGCGAAAATTAGTGGATTTTTCAAGCTCCGCCTGGATCACATCGCGTTCGCCTTCATAGAAGGAATAGCAGAAAACCTCGAACCGATCACGATCATATTGCTCAAGCAGCGGCATGCAGAAATAGGTGACAGGGTGGTTACGCAAATCGCTGGACAGAAAGCCGATGCGCCATTTGCGGGGCATGTGCAGCGCCGGGGCGGGCGGTAGCGGCTTTATGCGCTTTTGCACGCCGCGCCCCCAATTGCGGTGCCATTCCACAATGCCGATGCGTTCTTCCAGGCTATGCACCTGGCCCAATTCATAATGCACGGAAGAATGCCGCCCTTCCGCCTGCCAATGCGGCAAAAGGCTTGGAATGGAACCGGTCGCTTCCAATTGCTCAAGATCCATCACGCGCTGGAAAACGGTGCGGAGCGACCGCGAATTGCGCGCCACCTGATCGGGATGCCGCTTCATGAAATCGAGCGAAAGCCGATAGGATTCCTCCAAATGTGCGGCTTCATCATCATAGCGCGCGCGTGAGAGGCTTTCGATATAGGCCGCCTGCACATCCGCCGCA
Organism: Roseomonas sp.; assembly: GCA_020249125.1. Taxonomy (GTDB): domain Bacteria; phylum Pseudomonadota; class Alphaproteobacteria; order Acetobacterales; family Acetobacteraceae; genus Neoroseomonas. Next base: position 5,668 of record JADCGG010000120.1, read on the forward strand.
TCGGGGTTCGCTTCATGGGCGCGCTTCAGCGCCTCATTCGCCAAGCGCCGATCGCCATCGCCGGCCATGCGGGAAAGGAAAAGATTGGCCTGCCTGTCGCCCGGGTCTTGGGCCAGGATGCCATCAATCACGGCGCGGGATTCCTCGCGCCTTCCCATGCGCAGCAACATGCGCGCATGCATCACATCAAGCGAACGATCACCCTGGCGGAATTGCCGCGCGCGCGCCACCACGGGGATGGCGGCTTCGATATCGCCGGCATCAATCAACAGCCCCATCAGATCCTGCAGCGTATTCTGATCCTTGGGCTGCAATTCAAAGGCTTTCAGGAAGCTTGCGCGCGCGGCTTCGGCATTGTTCAGGACACGCTGCATACGCCCAAGCAGGCGCCATAATTCGCCATTGCGCGGGTCAAGCCGGAC
>JADCGG010000121.1 GCA_020249125.1 Roseomonas sp.
ATGCTTCATGCGGTTCCCTTTCTTTTGGGGTTCGCATAACGGCGCTGGGGGGCCTGGAAGTGTAGGCGAATGTCTCCGGTATCCACCGGCGCCAGTGCTTCGGGCGGGGCAGCGCGGCTCTGCAGCCGCAGTAGCCCGCGGGCGAGGATGTCACAGACCTCGCGCAGGTGCGGTGGGAGGTAAGGATTGGTGGCGGGGCTTACATTCTCGAGCGGCATGCCCACAACATCTACGCAACTTTGCGGCAGATAAAATAGGTTTCTGCCATGAGCGGAGCTACTGATACAAAGAAAGTATTAGAGCGAAGATGATGCAGATACTCTACACCCTGTTCGCGAACGAACAAGGCGAATCGTTGTTGAGATGTTAGAGATTTCTGGGCGAGGCTCAGTCTGGCTTAATTCCAACCTCAGCCACCACCTGACGCCAGAGCGGTAATTCATGGCGCAGACGATCAGCCAATTCCTGCGGGCCACTCAGCAACAGCGTACCGCCAGACGCGGCCATCCTTTGTCCAAGGACCGAGCCCGAACGAAGGGGCACCAATTCATTCACCAACTTGTCGATATTTGATCCAGGCATATTGCGCGCGGCGCAAATGCCAAACCAGATCATGATGCCAGTACCCGGCACCACCTCGGTAATTGATGGGACTTGAGGCAAAGCTTCAGAACGCTTGGGTGCGGTGACACCGAGGGCAACCGCTCGTCCCTCACGGATATGCGGTAACATCAAAGCCAAATCAGCGCTCATGACGTCCACATCACCGGCAAGAAATCCGTTGATGAGCTGACCAGCGCCACGATAGGGAACGTGCTGCCAAGAGATACCTGCCCTGATACCAAAAAGGGCGGGCGCCATGTGCGTCGTCGTACCATTTCCGGAGGTCCCGTAGGTGATCTTTCCCGGATTGGCTTTGGCCGCCGCGAGCAGTCCCTGCAGGTCCTGAAATTGCGCATTCGGCCTTACCGCAAAACACATGCTGGATTCTGAAACCAGCGATACGGGCAGGAGGTCAGTCAACGGATCATAGCCAATGTCAGGCTGTACCGCAGGCTGGATAGCCACGGCGCCGGTGATCATCAAAAAGGTGTGGTCATCTTGCGCCGCAATCACCTGTTTGGTGCCAAGAGCACCGCCCGCGCCGGGACGGGTCTCAATGATGACAGGCTGGCCAAGTCGTTGCGTTAGATGGTCAGCGATAAAGCGCCCAGGTATCTCAACTGGCCCGCCTGGCGCGTAGGGGATGATGATGCGAATTGGTCGATTGGGCCACTGGCGCGGCTGGGAAGATGCTGAGTTTCCCGCCAAGGCAGAAAGCGCGGCAGCGGAGACCAAAAATCTGCGAGATAAAGCCACAGCCAAGTTACTCCCAAAAATATGTCATTCGTGTTCTGCAGATGTTCAGTGGCGTTTTGACGGCCAACTTCCGCTCAGAGCACGGGTTTCTTTGATCCCATGACAGCATCAATTTGGGGCGATTGCTATAAGTGATCGAGAGAACGATCCGGCAAACTACCTTGCCTTGCAACAGGCCTACTGCCGCCGCCGCGCCTGCCGCCATTCCCAGGGCATCTCGAATCGTCCGGCCCACATCCCCTGCGTCAGGTAGCGCGCCAAATCCTCGTCGCGCACATAATCCACCGAATAGCGGCGATAGGCCACGGCCCAACCATGCGCGACAAGTCCTTGCCCGATGTCGCGGCCCTGCGACCAGCACGTCGCCACGAGCCGCTGATAGCGATCCCGTTCGCGGCTGACACAATGGATTTCCCCGCCCACGATGGCCGCCGCTAATTCGGATGCCGCGCGGCGCCCGCAGGCCCAAGCCTCCCCTGCCTGGTCCTCGCATGTCTGCCGAAGCTCCGGCGCGTCAATGCCATGCAAGCGTAGCCGCGTCTCACCCACCTGCAGCGTATCGCCATCAACCGCACGCGCCTCGCCCTGCAGCAGAACGGGCTCCATGCGCTTGGCAGCGACAGGTAATGCCGCAATGCCGAGAACCAGCAGCACCACGTATGCCGAAAGGATCCTATTGCGCATCACAGCTTCTTTCCCGCCCAGATAACGCGGCCAATGATGTTCACATCCTCGGTCGGGCGCTCGTAATCGCCGTAAAGCGGATTGACCGATTTGATCACGACGCGTGACGGCTCCGCAGTTGGGATATGCTCAATGCGCTTGGCCACAATCCCAAGCCCGTCCCAGATCACGAAAATGCCTGGCGGCGCCGGCACACGCTGCGCGGTATCCACCAGTACCCGATCGCCCGAGGCCAAAAGCGGCTCCATCGAATCGCCATCAATGGTGATCATCCTGAGATTGGCAGATCGTGCACGCAATTCATGGCGAATTACGGCATCGGGAAACATCCAGACCGCCTTTATTTCCTCATCCCCCTCATGAAATGCGCCATGCCCCGCCGAGGCACGCACATCCAATTCCGGTATCTGCGAGAATCCAGGCACCGCCGCAGCCAGCGCCAGCGGCGCAGTGGCTGTAACTGCTGGTGGCAAGGCAGGCAGCGTGGCCTCGCCTGTCGATTCTTTCTTTGCAGGACGCAGACTTTCCTCTGGCACATCAAGAAACGTCGCGAGCGCTTCACGCGCATCTTCAGGCAGCGTCTTTGGAATCCCGCGATAGAGATACTGCTGCAAATAGGCGGCGTTTCGCCCGATCGCGAGCGAGGCTTTTTTCAGGTCCGTGCGCCTTTGCTGGATCAATTTCATGACCCTGAGACGCGTTGGATCGAGGTCCATGGTGCCTAACTCCTTGATCTGCCATTGATAGGTAATAGCCTATTTTAATTATTTGACGCATGCAAATTGGGCTGTCAATCCTAGCGCTCATGACGACCCGTTTCACCGATCAATTCATCACGGAAGTTGAAGACTTCCTGGCATCCACCCGGATGAAAGCCACTGATTTTGGCCGAGAATCCATGGGTGATTCCAACTTTGTCAGGCATTTACGCAAAGGACGATCACCAAGCCTCGCGACTGCTGATCGGGTCTGCGCCTTCATGGAAAAGGTGAGGCAGAACCGCCAAGCCTCAGGAAAGAGGACGAAACTCCCATGATTAATAGTCCTACAAACCACCTCAACCAGATCCATTTGGCGCGGCGCTGGAATGTCAGCCCCCGCACCCTGGAACGCTGGCGCTGGCTCAACCAGGGGCCGCGCTACCTCAAGATCGGCGGCAGGGTTCTCTATCGGCTGGAGGATATCGAGGCTTACGAGCGCGACGCGGTGCACCAGCCGGCAGCGGCGGGGGCGCAGTGATGGATTGTCACCTCGACCTATCGCTGGCGCGGATGGACATCGTGACTTCGTCTGATGCTGCGCTCACCGAAAACAGCCTTTGTGATCGCTTCGCGGACGCCAAGCCCGGCGATGCCATCACCTATCATATCGGCATGCTCGCCCGTGACCGCGACAAGGTTGCGACGATGCTTCCGCCCGCGCAGCGCGACGAGTTGGATCTGGTCGCGCGCCGTGCCTGGTCGATGGCCGAGGCGGGCCTCTGCCATCTGATGCAGCAGCGGATGGCTACGGAATGCTTCGCCTACGTCTTGATTGTGCGGCCGCGCCGTAAAGCGACGTGCATCGCGCCAGCAGCCTCGGCGGATCACCCGGCTTGAACAGTTCCGCCGCACGCCATCGCTCCCCCCACAACCAACCCCGGATCGGAGGTCAGCAATGACTCAATTCATCCCATCGCGTGATGTCGCGGCGCTCAGCCCGCCGACTGATCGCCTCATCACAAAGGGCCAAGTGTAATGGCCCTCAAGATCATCAGCGCCGAGGAGCGCCTGGCGGAATCGCGCGGCATCAAGGCCGCGATCTTTGGCGGTAGCGGTCAGGGCAAGACCAGCCTGCTTTGGACGCTCCCTGCCGACCGCACGATTTTCATGGATCTGGAGGCAGGCGATCTCGCCGTCGAAGGTTGGACCGGCGATACCATCCGTCCGCGCACCTGGCAGGAATGTCGGGATTTCGCTGCCTTCATTGGCGGGCCCAACCCGGCGCTGCGTGATGAGCAGTCCTACTCGCCGGCGCATTACGCCATGGCATGCGAGCAATTCGGCGATCCCGCCACGCTTGATCGCTACGAGACACTGTTTGTCGATAGCATCAGCGTCGCCGGGCGGCTGTGCTTTCAGTGGTGCCGTGGCCAGCCCGAAGCCTTCTCAGAAAAAAGCGGCAAGCCCGATATTCGCGGTGCCTATGGCCTGCATGGGCGGGAGATGATCGCCTGGCTCACGCATCTGCAGCACACGCGTGGCAAGAACATCATCTTTGTCGGCATCCTCGACGAAAAGCTCGATGACTTCAATCGCAAGATCTATGTGCCGCAGATCGATGGCAGCAAGACCGGGCTGGAATTGCCGGGCATCGTCGATGAGGTTCTGACGCTCACCGCGCTCAAGGATGAGCAAGGCCAATTACGGCGCGCCTTGGTTTGCCAAACGCTGAACCCCTGGGGCTATCCCGCCAAGGATCGCAGCGGGCGGCTTGAGATGGTCGAGGAACCCCATCTCGGCAGGCTTTTCGCGAAAATCCGTGCCCCGGCACGCCCGATTGCGGAACGGCTGCAGCTTCCACCGCCCGGCCCCGAAGCATCCGAAACCACTCCCCTCACCAACAGCCAATAAAGGAGAAAGACCATGGCGACATGGAATGACTATAATGACGCGCGGCAGGACCCGAACCTGATCCCGAAGGGCACCATCGCCAAGGTGCGCCTGACGATCCGCCCGGGCGGCTTTGATGATGCAAGCCAGGGCTGGCATGGCGGCTTTGCCACGCGCAGCACGACAGGTGCGGTGTACCTCAATTGCGAATTCACCCTGCTTGAGGGCCAATACGCCAAGCGCAAGGTGTTCTCGATGATTGGCCTCTACAGCCCGAAGGGGCCTGATTGGGCCAATATGGGCCGCAGCCTCATTCGCGGCATGCTGAATTCGGCGCGCGGCATTTCCGACAAGGATGTCTCGCCCAATGCCCAGGCAGCGCGGCGCATCACCAGCTTTGCCGATCTGGATGGGATCGAATTCGTTGCCAAGATTGACATTGCGCCTGACAGCAATGGTGAGGACAAGAACGAAATCCGCACGGCGCTGACTCCCGATCATCGGGACTACGCGCAAATCATGGGCCGCGTGGCGCTGCCTGGCCTTCCGGCGCAGGCGCCGGCAACAGCCCCTGCGGGCATTGTTCCGCCCGCCGCGCATCCAGGGGCCTTTCCCGCCGCACCACCGCCGCAAGCCGCCGGTGCCGATCCGCGCCCCAACTGGGCGCGCTGAGGCAGGAGCGCCCCCGGCATGATGCTTCGCCCCCGCCAGAAGCTTTTCGTTGAGCGCAGCCTTTCTGCGCTCAACAAGCACGGCAATACGCTTGGTATCGCTCCAACCGGTGCAGGAAAGACGATTATGCTCTCCGCCACTGTCGGCGAGCATCTCTCTGGTAATGGCGCCAAGGCCGCCATCCTCGCGCATCGGGACGAACTGACCGCCCAGAACCACGCCAAGTTTCGCCGCGTGAACCCCGGCATTACTACTTCGGTGCTCGATGCCAGCCAGAAATCCTGGGCCGGTCAGGTCACCTTCGCCATGGTGCCGACACTGACCCGCGCGGCCAATCTGGACGCCATGCCAAGGCTCGACCTGCTGGTGATTGATGAAGCCCATCACGCCATCGCGCAAAGCTACCGGCGCATCATTGACCGCGCCCGCGACCATAACCCCGAATGCCGCATTTACGGCGTCACCGCCACGCCCAATCGCGGCGACAGGATCGGGCTGCGGGAGGTATTCTCCAATGTGGCGGATCAGATCAGGCTCGGCGAATTGATCGCCTCCGGCCATCTTGTGCCGCCGCGCAGCTTTATCATTGATGTCGGCGTGCAGGATGAACTGCGCAATGTCCGTCGCAGCGGTGATGATTTCGACATGAATGAAGTCGCCCGGGTGATGAATACCATCCCGGTCACCGATGCGGTGGTGCGCCACTGGCAGGAAAAAGCCGGCGACCGCCAGACCGTGGTGTTCTGTTCCACCATCGCCCACGCCGAGAATGTTGCGGCGGCCTTTAACGCAGCAGGCGTGCCGACCGTCATGGTCACCGGCGATATGCCCGAGGCAGAGCGCCGCGCCGTGCTTGCCGCCTATGCCGCCGGTGAGGCGCGCGTCATCGTCAATGTCGCCGTCCTTACCGAAGGCTGGGACCACCCGCCCACCTCCTGCGTCGTGCTGCTGCGGCCGAGTTCCTACAAGGCCACCATGATCCAGATGGTGGGGCGCGGGCTGCGCACCGTCGATCCGGTGGAGCATCCCGGCATCATCAAGCGCGATTGCATCGTGCTGGACTTCGGCACCTCGTCACAAATCCATGGCTGTCTGGAACAGGATGTGGACCTGGACAGCCGGCCCGGCACTGGTGAGGCACCCAGCAAGACCTGCCCCTCCTGCGAGGCGGAAATCCCTATCGCGGCGATGGAATGCCCCATTTGTGGTCACGCCTTTGAGGCAGGCGGTCACGCGGCGGCACCGCTTTCCGATTTCATCATGACGGAGGTCGATCTGCTCTCGCGCTCCAGCTTCAAGTGGTGCGACCTTTTTGGCGATGACGCATCACTGCTGGCCAATGGCTTTCATGGCTGGGCTGGCATCTTTTTCCTGAACGGTGCCTGGCACGCGGTCGGTGGTGCGCGGGGCGAACAGACAAGGCTGCTTTCCATCGGCGAACGCATGGTCGCCCTGGCCGCCGCCGATGATTGGCTGAATGAGCACGAAACCGATGAAAGCGCGCATAAAACCCGGCGCTGGCTGCGCGAGCCCGCGACCGATCGGCAATTGGCGCATCTCCAACCGGAGCGCCGTCACGATTACAGCCTGACGCGCTATCACGCCTCGGCGCTGCTGACCTTCAAATTCAATCGCAGGAACATCCGCCACCTGATCCAATCGGCGCAGGGCGCCACTCTGGCGAGGGCAGCATGAACCATGATGCGCGCCCAATATCCCTGCGCCGTCTGCACGCGCCCGGCGCTTGGCTTTGGCTGGTTCGACCCCGTGCCGCAGAAACAGCGCCGCCCATCGGTCATGTTCTGCAGCCGGCCCTGCCAGGGCTTTTGGTCCCGCATGGCGCGGAGATCGCCCGCCATGGTTGACCTTACCGAACAGGAAAAAGCCGCCTTGCGCGCAGCCATGCGCAACCTGGGCGAGGCCATGCAGGAAATCGGCTGGAACACCCGCCTTTGCGATTTGAGCGAGGCACAGGTGCTGACGCTGATCGAGGTTGCCGTCGGCGCCTTTCAGGACGCCATGCGGGCCACCGCCATTCAAGCCGCCGGGGAGATGCCCTTTTGATGCTGGATTTCAATAGCCGCAGTCAGGCTGGCCTTGTGATCAACGCCGCGATTGATGCGGCGCTGGAGCAGGATAACGCGACCCAGGCACCGCGTAACTATCTCGGTGGCTCGCGCCTTGGCCATGCCTGTGAGCGTGCGCTGCAATTCGAATACCTCCAGGCGCCCAAGGATGAGGGTGCCGGCTTTGATGGCAGGCTGCTGCGCATCTTTGCCATTGGCCATGCGCTGGAGGATTTGGCCGTGGCTTGGCTGCGCGGCGCGGGCTTTCAGCTTTTCACGCGCAAGGGCGATCAGCCCGAGGCGCCGCAATTCGGCTTTTCCATCGTGGGCGGGCGCATCCGCGGTCATGTCGATGGTGTGATTGCCGGCGGCCCCGCCATTCCCGGCATGGCATTCCCCGCGCTTTGGGAATGCAAGACGATGAACGCCAAGACCTGGCGCGAGACCGCCAGCAAGGGCGTGGCCATCGCCAAGCCGATCTATGCAGCCCAGATCGCGATCTATCAGGCCTATATGGACGCGGCCATTCCAGGTGTGGCGGATAACCCGGCGCTATTCACGGCCATCAACAAGGATACCGCCGAACTGCATCATGAATTGGTGCCGTTCAATGCCGAACTGGCGCAGCGCATGTCGGACCGCGCGGTGCGTATCCTGAGTGCGAGTGACGCCGGCGAATTGCTGCCGCGCATCGCCCTGGCGTCGGATCACTTCGAATGCCGGTTTTGCCCCTGGGCCAGGCGCTGTTGGGAGTAGCCGGCATGATGCGCTGGGATGATTTCAACGATGCCGCGCCGGTGCTGGAGGATCGACTGCCCGACGCTGGGCATTCGATCGCACCGCCCATCGCGCCTGATACGGATCAGATCGCCTGCTTTCTGTCGGTGGTGTTCAGCTATTGCGAAGGGCTCATCCCGGTGCGCGGCTTTGTCGATCAGGGCCAGGGGCTTGATACCAAGCCGCATAATATCTGGATCCCGGCCGATGCCACCGCGCCGCAATTGCTCAGCACCTATGCCGCCTGGGCCGCGCGCGAAGGCAGTGCCGTCTATGTCATCCCCGGCACCGTTGCCGAACAGGGCCAGGCCCGCGCCGAACATGTGCTGCAAATGCAGGCGATTGTTGTGGATCTCGATACCGGGGATATTGCGGCCAAGCTGTCCCATCTGACGCAATATCTCGGGCAGCCGACGCTGGTGGTCGAAAGTGGCGGCCGCACAGCGGAAGGTGCCGCCAAGCTGCATGTCTGGTGGAAATTGACCGAGCCCGCCGAAGGCGCGGCACTTGCGCGGCTTTGCGCCTTGCGCGGCGAGATCGCCGATAAGGTCGGCGGCGATCCGCATTTCCGCTCGGCGCACCAGCCCATTCGCGTGCCGGGCACCATCTATCGCAAGGCGGGCGTGGAGCGGCTGGTCACCATTCGCGCCCACAACGCCAGGCAGGAAATGGACCTTGGCGACATTGCCGAGGCGGTTGCCGCCATGCCCTTTCTGCCGGGCCAGGAACGGCCACAGGCGGGCGCACAGGCCGATAGGCCGGGGCTGGACGCCATCCTCACCACACCCGTGCGTGAGGGCGCCCAAGACGCCTGGACGCGCTTTCAGGGCGCCAGTGCCGCCATCGGGCATTTCATCCGCCAGGTGCATGAAGGCCGCATGACGCCCGATGAGGGCTGGGAAGCCATCTGCGGCTACAACGCCGCCTGCCTGCGCCCGACATGGCCGGTGGAACGGCTCAAGGCCGAGGCAGACGCCATTTGGGCACGCCATGTCACGCGCAATGGGCCTGCCACGCTGCGGGCTGAGACTGCCGCGCCCCTGGCGGTTACCTCGCATACGCTTGGCGCCTTGCTGGATGATACCTCGCCCATGCCCGATGACCTGATCGGGCCGCGCGTGCTGACGCCGGGCGGGATGCTGGTACTGGGCGGCGCACCCAAGGTCGGCAAATCAGATTTCCTGATCAGCCTGTTGATCCATGCCGCCGCCGGTGCGCCATTCCTGCGCTATACCGCGCCGCGCCCTTTGCGGGTTTTCTACCTTCAGGCGGAAATCCAATATCACTACCTGCGCGAACGCTTGCAGCAGCTGCGACTTGATCCGGCCATCCTGAACCGCGCGCGCGATACGCTCGTGGTCACGCCCAAGCTTCGCATGCTGCTCGACGAACAAGGCGTGCCCCTGGTGGCTGCCGCCATCCGCAGCGCCTTTCCCGATGCGCTGCCCGACATCATCTGCATCGACCCGATCCGCAACTTGTTTGACGGTGGACCTGACGGCGAAGGCGAAAACGACAATGGTGCCATGCTGTTCTTTCTGCAAAGCCGC
>JADCGG010000122.1 GCA_020249125.1 Roseomonas sp.
GCGCATGTTCGCCGCCCCCATCACCGCGCCGCGCCCGGCCATTCGCCTGCTGCCGGAGATCACCGCCAACCGCATCGCGGCTGGTGAGGTGGTGGAACGCCCCGCCGCCGCGCTCAAGGAAATCGTGGAAAACGCGCTGGATGCCGGGGCGCGTCGCATCGCCGTGACGCTGGAAGGCGGCGGGATGGACCGCATTCTGGTGGAAGATGACGGCATTGGCATGGGGCCTGACGATCTGGCCCTGGCTGTGGAACGCCACGCCACGTCCAAATTGCCGGAAGAAGCCACCCTGTTTCGCATCGCGACCCTGGGGTTTCGGGGGGAAGCCTTGCCTTCCATCGGCGCCGTGGCGCGGCTGGCTATCACGTCTTGCCCGCGGGATGGCTCGGCGCATCGCATCAGTGTGGAAGGAGGGGCGAAGGGGGATGTCGCGCCCGCTTCAGGCGCCCCCGGCACGCGGGTTGAGGTGCGCGACCTGTTCTTCGCCACCCCGGCGCGGCGGAAATTCCTGCGCCATCCGCGCACCGAGGCCGAGCATGCGGTGGAAGCGGTGCGCCGGCTGGCGCTGGCCTGGCCTGAAGTGGCGTTTCGCGTGGAAAGCGATGGGCGGGAAGTGCTGTCGCTCCCGGCCAGCGACCAGGAAGGGCGTATCCGGCAAGTGCTGGGGCCGGATTTCGCCGCCGCCGCCGTGCCGGTGGAAGCGGTTTCCGAAACACTCGATATCAGCGGCCTGGCCGCGCTGCCTTCCCACCACCGCTCGACCACGCTTGGCCAGCATCTGGTGGTGAACCGTCGCCCGGTGAGGGACCCTCTGCTGCGCGTGGCTTTGCGGGTGGCGTATCGGGACATCATCCCGGCAGGACGCCACCCGGCGGCGGCGCTGTTCCTGCAAGTGCCGCCGGAGTCCGTTGATGTGAATGTGCATCCGATGAAGACGGAACTCCGCTTCCGTGAAGGCGATGCGGTGCGCGGCGCGGTGATTTCGGCGTTGCGCAAGGCCTTGGCTATTGGCGCGGGGACGGTGGTGGCAGTGCCCGCGCTGAATGGCGCCGCGCCGATGGCGGGTTTCAGCGAGGCCCTGCCGGTTTTGCCCCAATCCATGCCGCGCCCGCCAGGCTTGCCGCAGCCGCGCCTGCCGCTTGGCTTCCGCCCGCCCAGCCTGCCGCCGCCGCCTGCCGCAGCACCGCCCGATGCCGCGCATCCCTTGGGCCGCGCCGTGGCGCAGATACTCGACACTTATATTATCGCCGAGGCCGCCGATGGCGCCCTGGTGCTGGTGGACCAGCACGCCGCGCATGAACGCCTGACGCATGAGGCGCTGACCACGCAATTGCGTGATGGCGGCGTGCGCGCCCAGCCTTTGCTGGTCCCCGCCGTGGTGGATATGCCGCCCGCTGATGCCGCGCGGCTTTTGGGGGCGGCGGACGCCCTGGCGCGCCTTGGCCTGGAAATCGAGGGCTTCGGCGCCGGCGCGGTACTGGTGCGGAGCCTGCCCGCCTTGCTCGGCGCCGCCGATCCCGCGCCCTTGCTACGCGATATGGCGGAAGAACTGGCCGAAGACGCGGAAACCACCGCGCTGGACCGCAAGCTGGATGCGGCGATTGCGCGGCTGGCCTGCCATGGCAGCATCCGCGCCGGGCGCCGGCTGAACGCGGCGGAGATGGATGCGCTGCTGCGCCAGATGGAAGCAACGCCGCGCGCCGCGACGTGCAGCCATGGGCGGCCTACGGTGCTGAAGCTGGACCGGGCGGGGTTGGAGCGGATGTTTGGGCGGCGGTAGGGAAACCGAAAGGATGGGCGTTAGATTTTATTTTCTGTGGCTGCGAGTTATCTATGGCGCCAATCAATGGGGAGTTCGTCCGCGAAAAATCTGCCCGAGTGGGAGACGTTGCTGATACGGGAATCTTGGTGGCTCCGGGCTAAGGGCGCCCTGCTTGTTTTTAACGAATGGAGGCGAAATGAGTTCGATTTTAGGCGGTTGGGGTTTTGCCATGTTCCTTTGGACCAAAGTGATGTTCGAGGTCTTTCGGGAAGGCATTACTGTTTTGGGCGCTCTGCTTATCGCCATTTCATTTGCGATTTTTGTTTATGTTTTTTCCGGCCGAGCCATAAAAATTTTCTCTGCGATCGATAATTCTCCAATACATTTTAGAGTTGGTTTCTATACTTTAATTCGGAAATCAATAATACCTTTCATGGGGTACTCGGTTTTTTTCATTTTTGTTGCTCGGCTGGTCATCGTAGGATTTTCTCGATCGCTCAATCGGGAGTTAGAGTTTTTGGGTTGGAATGGGAATATCTCTGCGCAATTCGCTTATTTTTGCGTTATTATGCTTCTACCTTGTGTTCTATTCTACTTTTTCATTCTGTCTCGTACATTGAAAAATCGATAGCGCGTTTTCGGGGGATGCCAAGGTTCAAGGGACCAGGCAAGCGAAACAGAAAGATGTCAGATCAACTCTTATCGTTTTGGCTTTGGCATTCTCGACAATTTGTGGCTGGGAAGGAGCCTTTGGCCGCGAGTTAGGGTTTAGGAATAGTTTCACGTGAAACGCGCGCCTTCATAAGCCAACACCGCCGCCGCCAAATCCTCCCCCGCCCAGCCCACTGATTTGAAAGCGGTGATCTGATCCGCACTTTGCCGCCCCGGATGGGCGCCACGGCACAGCTCCGCCAAATCCGCCACCACATGGGCCGGCGTGATGGCGCCTTCCGCGATGGCCTGCACCACGTCGCCGGCCTCGGCCAGACCACCGGCGCGGGTATCCACCACCAGCAGGGCGCGTTGCAGCGCCAGCGCATCGGCTTCGCGCATATCGGGCCGATAGGCGCCCACCAGATCCAAATGCACCCCGGGTTTCAGCGCCGCGCCTTGGATCAGGGGCGTGGTCGCCAGGGTCGCGGCGGCAATGATATCAGCGGCGCCGAAATCCGGTTCGGCCACTGCCCGGGCCGGCAGGCCATGCGCGGTGAGTTGCCCCGCAAGCCGCGTGGCATTGTCGCCCTTGCGCGACCAGATGGCGATATCCGTGATCGGAAAACAGGCAGCATAAGCCTCGGCTAGGGCATGGGCCACCTTGCCGCTGCCCAGCAGCAGCAGGCGGGAACTCTCGGGCCGGGCCAGATACCGCGCGGCGAGCAGGCTTGCCGCCGCTGTGCGCCTGTCGGTCAATTCGCCGCCATCCAGCATGGCGAGGGGTGCGCCAGTCGTGGCATCGGACAGCAAATAGCTGGCATGCACGGCCGGCAGGCCGCGCCCATCATTGCCCGGCGCGACATGGACAATCTTCACGCCATAATGCCCGCCAGCGCGCCAGGCCGGCATCAGCAGCAGGGTGTTTTGCGCCCCCGCGCCATCCGCCCAAGCGTGGCGGTGCCGCAGCGGCGCTTCGCAGCCCTGCCGGAACATCTCGGCCAGGGCTTCGATCAGCCTACCCCAGGGCAGGGCGGCCCGGATTGCTGCCTTGTCCATTTGCCGCATGCTTCTGCCTCCGCGATTCCTCATTGGCATGTGGCATTGCCCGGCGGGGTTGGGAAGCGCTGGCGCGGGAATTGCTGGGTTTCAGACGGGCAGCTTCCGCGCCCAACCGGAGAACCGCGCTTGATCAAGCCATTAGCCGCCAAGCCTTGCATAGCAGGTGAGCAGCGGGGAATGCCCCCAAGGCGCGGCGCTTGCGGGAATGGCATGCAATCCGGTAACGCTTTGTCTCCTTTTGCAGCATCTTGTTTGCTGCCGAGGCACCAACAGGTCCCAAGGGCCGGGGATTTTGGCAGGAGAGGCGCATAATGTCCGATACGACGAGCGATCCGCGCTATAAGCGGCGCCCGCCCAAACGCCCGCTCCGGCTTTCCTGGTCGGATGAGCGGGTGCGCGGCATTTTTTGGCAAATCGTGGTCGTCGCTGCGGTCGGCAGCCTGATCTATTGGCTCTGGAGCAATACGTCCCACAATCTGGCGGTGCGGCGCATCGCGACGGGCTTCGGCTTCCTGGACCGCGAAGCGGGCTTGCCGATTGCCGAAAGTCTGATCCCCTATGATCCCACCAATACCTATGCCCGCGCGCTGTTTGTGGGCCTGCTGAATACGCTGAAGGTGGCGGTGAGTGGCATTGTCCTGGCTACGATCCTGGGCACCGCGATTGGCATAGCGCGGCTTTCCAAGAATTTCCTGCTGTCACGCATTGCCGGCGCCTATATCGAGATCATTCGCGATTTGCCGCTGCTGCTGCAATTGCTGTTCTGGTACACGATCCTGCAGGGCCTGCCCGGCCCCCGCCAGGCGCTGAAGCCCGTGGAAGGGGTGGTGCTATCCAATCGCGGTTTGAAGTTGCCAGCGCTGATATGGGAAAATGCGCATACGGCGGCTTTGGTTGTTTTTCTGCTCGGTATTTTGGGCACCTGGCTTTATGCGCGCATGGCGCGTGCCAAGCAGATGGAAGATGGCCAGCCGCGCAAGGTTTGGCCCACCGCGCTTGGCTTGCTGCTGGTCCTGCCGGTGGTGGTTTGGTATGCGCTCGGCGCGCCGTGGGAGATTGAATACCCCGTGCTGCGCGGCTTCAATTTCCGTGGCGGCATGAATATCAGCCCCGAATATTTCGCGCTGCTGATCGGGCTTGTCACCTATACGGCGGGCTTCATTGCGGAAGTGGTGCGCGCCGGCGTCATGTCAGTCAATCACGGGCAATGGGAAGCGGCGCAGGCGCTGGGCCTCAGGCATGGTTCGGTACTGCGCCTGATTGTCATGCCGCAGGCCTTGCGCGTGATCATCCCGCCCATGACATCGAATTATCTGAACCTGACCAAGAATTCGTCGCTCGCGGTCGCGATCGGCTATCAGGATATTGTGTCCATCGCCAATACCACGCTCAATCAGACAGGGCAGGCGATTGAAGGCATTGCCATCATCATGGCGGTCTATCTGACGATCAGTCTTTCGATCAGCCTATTCATGAATTGGTATAATGCGCGCATTGCGCTGGTTGAACGGTAAGGGGGCCAGCCATGAGCAACGCAAGCATTTCATCCGGCCCGCGCAAGCCGCCGATCACGGCGGTGGGGCCGATTGCCTGGGCCAGGGCCAACCTGTTTTCCGGCTGGCTTTCCACGGCCGTGACATTGGCCATGGGCTATCTGCTGATCAAATTCGCTTTGTCCTTTATTGACTGGGCCTTTATCAGGGCGATCTGGGCGGTGCCTTCAAATGCTCAGGGGCCGCAGACGCAAATCTGTCGGGATTTACAGGGTTCTGGTGCCTGCTGGGCGGTGATTGGCGAAAAGCACCGCTTCATGCTGTTTGGCACCTATCCTTATGAACAGCATTGGCGCCCGGCCCTGGCCTGTGTGCTTTTCGTGGCGCTTTACATCATTTCCGCCATGCGGCGCTTCTGGCGCTGGGAATTGGCGCTGATCTGGGTTGGGATGCTGACCGCGATTGGTGTGCTGATGTGGGGCGGCATTTTCGGGCTTTCCTATGTGCCGCAGGAACGCTGGGGGGGCTTGCCGATTACGCTGATCCTGGCGACTTTCGGCCTCGCTTTCGCTTTTCCGCTTTCGATCCTGGTGGCGCTTGGCCGGCGTTCATCGCTGCCCGCCATCAAGGTGCTTTGCGTGCTTTACGTGGAACTCATTCGCGGCGTGCCGCTGATCAGCCTGCTATTCATGGCAAGCGTCATGTTCCCGCTATTCCTGCCGGAAGGGATGAATATTGATAAGCTGCTCCGCGCACAGATTGCCATCATCCTGTTTGCCGGCGCCTATTTGGCGGAGGTGGTGCGCGGCGGGCTGCAAGCCTTGCCGAAAGGGCAATATGAAGCCGCCGATGCCATGGGGCTTTCCTATTGGCAGAAGACCGGGTTCATCATCATGCCGCAGGCGCTGCGCATGGTGATCCCGCCCCTGGTCAATACCTTCATCGGCTTCTTCAAGGATACGTCCTTGGTGCTGATCATCGGCATTTTCGATCTGCTGACCGCCGGCAAGACCGCGATTGTGGAGCCCGCCTGGCAGGGCTTCGGCGTTGAGGTTTATGTCTTTATCGGCTCCATCTATCTGGTTTTCTGCTATGCCATGTCCAAATACAGCCGCGGGTTGGAGGCGGAGTTGAACCGCCACCGCCGCCGCTGAGACCCGGGAAAAATCAAATGAGCGCTTCCGCTGAACTCGACCACCTTGCCTCTGCCGCCCAGGCCGATGCGCCCCCCGCCATTGAATTGGCCGGTGTGAATAAATGGTTCGGCGCGCTGCATGTGCTGCGCGATGTGAACCTTGCCGTGGCGCCGGGTGAACGCGTGGTGGTGTGCGGGCCTTCGGGTTCAGGCAAATCCACCATGATCCGCTGCATCAATCGCCTGGAAATTCACCAGGAAGGCCGGATTGCGGTGGAAGGCATTGAACTGACCGATGATGTGCGCGCCTTGGATGCGATCCGGCGTGAAGTCGGCATGGTGTTCCAATCCTTCAATCTTTTCCCGCATCTGACGGTGCTGGAAAACTGCACGCTGGCGCCGATCTGGGTGCGGCGCATGCCGAAAAAGGATGCGGAAGAACTGGCGATGGAATTGCTCGCCCGCGTCAAAATTCCCGAACAGGCGAAGAAATATCCGGGCCAGCTTTCCGGCGGGCAGCAGCAGCGTGTGGCGATTGCCCGCGCGCTTTGCATGCGCCCCAAGATCATGCTGTTCGACGAACCGACATCTGCGCTCGATCCCGAAATGATCAAGGAAGTGCTGGATGTGATGGTGGAATTGGCCGGCACCGGCATGACCATGATGGTGGTGACCCATGAAATGGGCTTCGCCCGTCAGGTGGCGGACCGCGTGGTGTTCATGGATCAGGGCGAGGTGGTGGAAATCGGCACCCCCGATCAGGTCTTCAATGCACCAAAGACAGACCGGTTGAAACTGTTCTTGAGCCAGATCCTGCGCGGGCATTGAATGCCCGCCATGCGCGGTATGCGGGGCAAATGCCTTGCAATCCTTGGCTGACGGGGCAGATTGCGCGCCAATGACCCCCAGGAAGGCAAGAACGCCATGACCAATCCCGCCGCCACCGACCGTGGCGCCCTCTCTCTCTCGCTGGTCCTGGGCGTTTTGGGGGTGGTCTATGGGGATATCGGCACATCGCCGCTTTACGCCTTGCGCGCGGCGGCCAGCCATTTTGAGGATGGCGGGGTGGAGGCGTGGGAAATCCTTGGCCTGCTCAGCCTGATTATCTGGGCATTGATCCTGACCGTGACCGTCAAATATGTGGCCTTCGTACTGCGCGCCGATAACCGCGGCGAAGGCGGCATTCTGGCACTGATGGCCCTGGCGCAGCGCAGCGTGGAAAGCCCCCGCGCAAGATGGGTCCTGGCGCTGATCGGCATCGCCGGCGCCTGCCTGTTCTTTGGCGATGGCATCATCACGCCGGCGATTTCCGTGCTTTCGGCGGTGGAGGGGCTCAAGGTTGTCTCACCGCATTTTGAAAAGGCGGTGCTGCCGATTTCCGTGGTTATCCTTGTCGCGCTGTTTCTGGTGCAGTATCGCGGCACGGCGAAAATGGGCGCGGTGTTCGGGCCAATTTGCGCTGCCTGGTTCCTGGTGCTCGGCCTGCTGGGGCTTTGGGAAGTCTTGCATAATCCGGGAGTCCTTTGGGCGCTTTCGCCCCATTGGGCGGTCACCTTTTGTCTGCACTATAAGCTGATGGCCTTTATCGCTTTCGGGTCCGTCGTGCTGGCGGTGACGGGGGCCGAGGCGCTTTACGCAGATATGGGCCATTTCGGGCGCAGGCCCATTCGCTGGGCCTGGATGGTGGTGGTGCTGCCGGCGCTGGTGCTGAATTACCTTGGCCAGGGCGCGCTTTTGCTGCGTGACCCGGCGGCCCTTGAAAACCCGTTCTTCCTGCTGGCGCCCGAATGGTTCCGCCTGCCTTTGGTGCTTCTTGCGACCGCTGCCACCATTATCGCAAGCCAGGCGATGATTTCGGGCGCCTATACCATTGCGCGGCAATGTGTGCAGCTTGGCTTTCTGCCGCGGCTTGTGGTGCGCCATACCAGCGAAACCGAAGAAGGCCAGATATACCTGCCGCAGGTGAATTTCGCGCTGCTGATTGGGGTTCTGTTACTGGTATTGACGTTTCGTGATTCGGAACGTTTGGCGGCGGCCTATGGCATCGCCGTGACTGGCACCTTCTTGTGTACCACGCTGCTGGCCATTGTAGTGTTCCGGCGCAAATTCGGCTGGTCCCTTTTTGCCGTATTTGGTGTTTTCCTGCCGCTCCTCGCGCTGGATCTGGCCTTCTTCCTTTCGAATGTGCTGAAGATCCCTGAAGGCGGCTATGTGCCGCTGGTGCTTGGCATTGTGCTGTTCGTCATCATGATGACGTGGCATCGCGGGCGGGAATTGCTTTTTGCGCGCATCCGTCAGGATGGCCTGCCGCTGAAATCCTTCATCGCGCGCCTGCCGCAATCGCGCACCGTGCGCGTGCCCGGCACGGCGGTTTTCATGACCAGCCAGGCGGAATTCCTGCCCGGCGCGCTGTTGCACAACCTGAAGCACAACAAGGTTTTGCATGAACGTGTATTGTTCCTGACCGTCACCAATGAGGATGTGCCGCAAGTGGGCGCTGATCGGCGCCGCGCGGTCGAGGAATTGGCGCCCAATATCTACCGCGTTGCGCTGCGTTATGGCTTCCAGGAAAGCCCCAATATCCCGCGAGAGCTTGAAGCCCTGGTTGATCTGGGCATTCCTTATGAACCGATGCAGACTTCCTATTTCCTGGGGCGGGAGACAGTGGTGGCCGCGGCCGTTCCGAAAATGTCGGGCTGGCGGCAATGGCTTTTTGTGGTGCTCAGCCGCAATTCGCTGCCGGCCACCGAATTCTTCCGCATCCCATCGGATCGCGTGGTGGAATTGGGCGTAAAGGTCGCGATCTGACCCAAGGCTTTGCAGCCAGGTTTGAGGAGATGTGCATGGAGCGGATGCTGGTGACACTCTCCCTTGTGGCGGGGCCGGGCTTCCCCACGGGCTGCGTGGATCATCGCTATGAGATCGAACTGACCCTGGATGCGGCGGGGCACCCGGATGCGAAAGCCTGGGCCGAGGACCCCGCCCCCTGGCGCGCGCGGCGCTTCCGCCCGGATGCGCCGCCCGAACAGGGCGATGTGCAATATGATGGCGATAATGGCTGGTTCATCCGCTTCAGCGGCAGCCTGGCCGAGCGCTTTGACGCGCCCGAGGCGCATTTCGATCCCGGCAGCAGCCCGATCCGGCCCGGGGAATATGTGGCGGTGACGGAACCCGATGGTGGCGTGTTTGATTATCGGATTGTGGGGGTGGGGGCTTTGTGAGGCGCCTTGGCGGCGACAGTGCAAAGCATTTGCGTTGATTCTTGCCGCTCAAATTTTGAAGTCCGAAGCCGCCATGCCCACCGCGCTTGAAGTCGAATCCACCCTGGCTGACGGCTACCAGACCACGGTGCCGGAAACGTGGCGCAGTGCCCTTCTCCTCGGCATACGCGACTATTCGTCGTCACATTATTTGGGACCAACTGGCGTTCTGGCTGCCGGAGTAGCTGGCCCATGCCGAAGCAGACATCAGCCGGGGTCAGCTGGTTCAGGCTTTCATGGAAGCATCGGTGGTTATAGTGATCGGCAAATGCCTTGATAGCGGCCTCAAACGGATAGACATCCGCCGTCATGCCATCCGATCTGTAACCGTTGTCTGCGGCCCACTGGCTTTTCTGCTTGACGTAAGTTGTCGGCCTATTCTGTAGCTTTTGCTGGATACTCATCCTGTATCCAATATTCCCTGATGGCGCGTACGGCGTCAGGGATGTGTTGATAGGCTTGGGCAATAAGTTTGCGTATGGCGCGCGGCTTTTCAGCCAGCAATGCATCCACCTGGTCTGGCACCTCACAGGTGATGATGGGCATCAGCAGCTTCTGGGAATGGCTGCGTTCGAACATTGGGCGCCAAGCCTCTGGCCAGCGCTTGACGACGAACATGAAACCCGCAGCCCA
>JADCGG010000123.1 GCA_020249125.1 Roseomonas sp.
CCTGCGGCGATGATGATGGGCTGCACCATGGGGCCCCTCACCGCGCCCCCCCGGCAGCAAGGGCGCCACCTGGCAAGCCGGTGCCGGCGGCGCGTTCACCAATGCGTTTGCGCGTGAGTGCCAGCAACATCCCCATGCCAAGCGCAATGGCAAGCACCGAAGACCCGCCATAGGAAACGAAGGGCAGCGTCATGCCCTTGGTCGGAATCAGATGCAGCGTGGACGCCATATTCACGAAAGCCTGCAAGCCGAATTGCGTCAGCAAGCCGGTCGCGGCGAGCACCACGAAGAAGTCCGTCTCCGCCAAAAGTCGCATCAGGCCGCGCAGCACGATGAATGCGAAAAGGGCCAGGATGACCAGGCACACCACCATGCCGAATTCCTCACCGGCCACGGCGAAGATGAAATCGGCATGCGCATCGGGCAGCACATTCTTGACGCGCCCTTCACCCGGCCCGCGCCCCAGAAGCCCGCCATTGGCGAAGGCTTCCATAGCAACACTCACCTGATAGGAATCGCCCGAGCTTGGATCCAAAAAGCGATGCACGCGTGATTGCACATGCGGAAACAGCAGATAGGCGAGGAAGCCCACGCCCATACCCAGCCCGGCAAGCCCGCCTACGAAGAAGAAATTCAGCCCGGCAACCACGAATTGCGCGAAAAGCACCGCGGTCATCACCAGCAACATGCCGATATCGGGCTGGCTTTTCATGATCACGGCGATCACGGCGAACATGCCAACCGCAATTGTGCGCCCCCAGACACGCGAATCCGGCGCCATGCCCTCTGCGATCAACCAGGCCGCGACCACAGCGAAGAAGGGCTTGAGGAATTCGGAAGGCTGCAAGGAAAGCCCAGGAATTGGCAGCCAGCGCCGCGCGCCCTTGATTTCAACGCCTAACACCAAAGTTGCCGCCGTCAGCACCAAAGCACCGGCGCAGCCCAGCAGGGCGAAGCGCCGCACACCACGTGGCGAAAGCAGTGAAACCACCACCATTACCGCCGCCGCAAGGCTGAGATAGAAAACCTGCTTCAGAAAAAACATATGGCGCGATGATGCGCCGATACGCTCGGCCACCGCGGGTGATGCCGCCAGCATCATCACATAGCCGAACGCTATCAGCACCATGAGTGCGGCGAGCGTCCAGCGATCCACCGTCCACCACCAGCGCCCCAGAATGGAATTATCCGCGCGGGAGAGTGCCATCAGCTTGCCCTCCGCTGCTGTCCGGCGATCAGCGCGCGCGTCAGATCGCGAAAACGATCACCACGCGCATCAAAGCCGCTGAATTGATCAAAGGAAGCCGCTGCCGGTGAGAGCAACACAACCCGCGCCGCACCGGCAAAGGCCGCTTGCGCCGCCGCTGGCACAGCCGCTTCCAGCGTGCCGATGATTTCATGCGCCACGCCGGCTTCGCGCAATGTCGCCGCCATGGCAGGCGCATCGCGCCCGATCAGGAACGCCTTGGCGATGCGCGGAAAAAAGGGCGCCAAGGGCGCTAAGCCGCCTTCCTTCGCGATCCCGCCCACAATCCAGACCACACGATCATAGGAACCGAGTGCGCGCGCCGCGCTATCGGCATTGGTCGCCTTGCTGTCATTCACAAAAACCACGCCACGCGCCTCGGCGACGATTTCCTGCCGATGCGGCAGGCCGGGATAAATCCTGATGCCTTCCGCAATCGTGCCACGCGCCACGCCAAGCGCGGTGCAGGCCGCCGCTGCTGCGGCCGCGTTTTGCGCGTTATGTGCGCCGGGCAGCGCCGCCGCTTCGGCCAGATCAAGGATCGGCCCGCTATCATCACGCAGCGCCCGGCCTTCGGCCCATACCCCGCCCGGCTGAGGTGTCAGGCCCGAAATTGGCACCAGCCGCGCCGCCAAACCAGCGCCCATTTGCGCTGTCAGGGCATCATCCTGGCCCAGCACCGCGACATCGCCAGCCCCTTGGCGCGCGAAGATTCTAGCCTTCGCAGCGGCATAGCCGGCCATGTTACCATGGCGGTCCAAGTGATCGGGGCTGAGGTTCAGCATGACAGCGACGTTGAAGCGCAGAGTTGCGATTCGCTCCAACATGTAAGACGACATTTCGAGGGTATAGACCCCCTCAGACCCCAAGATATTGAGATCGAGCGCCGCGGGGCCCAGATTGCCCCCTACCTCACAGGCCATACCCGCCCCCTGCAAAACATGGTGGATCAGGGCGGTGGTGGTGGATTTGCCATTGGTCCCCGTCACGCCCACGAAGCGCGCCTTGGACTGGCTGGCCAGCACCGCGCGGTAGAGAAATTCCACATCACAAAGGATCGGCGCGCCCGCCGCCGCCGCTGCCCGAGCCGCCGGATGGGGCGCGGGCAAATGGTGTGGGATGCCGGGCGAAAGCAGCAGCGCATCGGCGCGGAAGGGGCCGGCAGTGGGGTCCTGCAGCGTCAGCCCCGCTTTCTCCGCCGCCGCGCGGGCTTCGGGCCTGTCGTCCCAAACGGTCACCTCGGCGCCCCAGGCGGCCAAGCGTAGTGCCGCCGGCAACCCGGCACGGCCAAGCCCCACCACGGCAATGCGTGCGCCGGGAAAGGGGGTGAAGGGGGGGCTAGGCGCTGTCATCTGATTTTCAGCGTCGAAAGCCCAACAAGGGCCAGGATCATCGCAATGATCCAGAAGCGGATGACGATGGTGGGCTCCGCCCAGCCCTTTTTCTCAAAATGGTGATGCAGCGGTGCCATCAGAAAGACGCGTCGGCCCGTGCGCTTGAACCAGAATACCTGGATGATGACGGATACGGTTTCCACCACAAAAAGCCCGCCCACAATCGCGAGAACGATTTCGTGCTTGGTCGCTACCGCAAGCCCGCCCAAAGCGCCGCCGAGTGAAAGCGACCCGGTATCCCCCATGAACACCGCGGCAGGTGGCGCGTTGAACCACAGGAAGCCAAGCGCGGCCCCCACCAGGGCAGCGCAAAACACGGCAAGCTCACCCGTGCCGGGCACGTAATGCAGTTGCAAATAGTCCGCGAAAACACGATTGCCGACCAGATAGGCAATCAAGGCAAAGACAGTGGCCGCGATCATCACCGGCACAATGGCAAGCCCATCCAGCCCATCAGTCAGATTGACCGCATTGGAAGCGCCCATCATCACCAGCGCGGCCAATAGCGGAAACAGAATACCAAGCGGCAGCAGCAATTCCTTGAAGATCGGGAAGGCGAGCTTGTCGGAAAGCGCGCCCGGCATCAGCCAGGTGATCCAGAGCGCGGCGACAAGCCCCAAGCCCGCCTGCACCACAAGCTTCGCACGGCCCGAAACACCTTTGGTATTGCGCTTGGTGACCTTCAGCCAATCGTCGGCAAAGCCAAGCGCGCCATAGCCGCAGGTGATGAACAGCACCGCCCAGACAAAGCCATTGCGCAAATCCGCCCAAAGCAAGGTGGACCCCACCATGCCCAACAGTATGAGCACGCCGCCCATGGTTGGCGTGCCTTTCTTTTCGATGATGTGACGCGCCGGGCCATCTTCGCGGATCGGCTGTCCGCCGCGCTGAAAGCCGCGCAGCCAATTGATGATGGCAGAACCGAAAACCAGGCTGATCAGCAGCGCCGTGAGGCACGCGGCACCGGCACGAAAGGTATGATAGCGCGCGAGATTGGCCAGCGCATATTCATCAACAAAGGGCAGGAGAAGATTATAGATCACGAAACTTGCTCTCCTGCCGTCAAAGTCTTGATGATCACGCTCATGCGTGAGCCGAGTGAGCCCTTCACCAATACCGCATCGCCGGGCTTGAGCGCGGCGCGCAATACCGGGGCAAGGCTGGTTGAATCCGGGAAATGTCCGCCGCGCTGCGTGGCCGGCAGGGCGTCAAACAAATGCGTTGAAAGTGGCCCGCAGCAGAAGACCAGATCGCACATCTTCTGCGCATCCTGTGCCAAGGCTGCGTGCTGCGTCGGGCCTTCCGCGCCCAGTTCCAGCATATCGCCAAAGGCGAAAATGCGCCGCGTTGCGGGTTGCGCGGCCAATACGGCAAGCCCGGCACGCACGGAGGCGACCGAGGCATTGTAGGAATCATCAATCAGCAGCGCCTCTCCACCCGCAACGGCGATGCGGCGCAGCGCGCCTCGGCCGGCACCGGCGGTGAAATCGGCAAGGGCCTTCGCGGCGATGTCGGGCGCAAGGCCAAGCGCCTTGACCGCGGCCAGAACCGCGCAGGCATTCAGCGCAACATGGCGACCAGGTGCCGTGAGATGCAGATGAAGCCGCTGGCCGGCCAGCATGATTTCCGCATCACCACCCACCGCTGACGACTGATAGGATAGCAGCCGCGCATCGGCGCCTTCGGCTTCCCCATGCGTCATCACCTGCAACCCCGCATCGCGGGCGCGTGTGGTCAATTCGGACAGAAAGGCGCTATCGGCGGGCAGAATGGCGGTGCCGCCGGGCGCGATGCCGGCGATGATGTCCCCCTTTTCTTGGGCAATCGCCGCCTGACTGCCCAGATTGCCGATATGCGCCGTGCCGATCGAGGTGATGATGCCGACATGAGGCCGGGCAAGGCGCGACAGCGGCGCGATTTCGCCGCGATTATTCATGCCCATTTCAATCACGGCAAAGGCCGCATCGCGCGGCAAGCGCGCGAGTGTGAGTGGCACGCCCCAATGATTATTGTGGGAGGCGGCGGAGGCATGGGTCGTACCAAAGGCAGCCAGCGCCACACGCAGCATTTCCTTGGTGGTGGTCTTGCCAACACTGCCCGTGACACCCACGACATGCGCGGCAGCCCTTGCGCGCCCGGCTGCACCCAGCGCGGTAAGGCCCGCAAGCGTATCCGCCACGCGCAGCAGCTTCGCCGTATCCACCGCCCCTTGTGGCGTATGATCCACCATGGCACTCAGCGCACCGCGCGAAAGCGCATCGGCGACAAATTCATGCCCATCGCGCTGATCGCGTAGCGCGATGAAAATATCGCCCTGTGCACTGCTGCGGCTGTCAATCGAAACGCCAGTCACGGCAACATCCGCCGCAAGCTTGCCATTGGTGGCGGCACGTAATTCCGCGCTGGTCCAAAGCGACGTCATGGCGCGCGCCCCGCCAGCTTGCGCACCACGGCGACATCATCAAAGGGGTGAATCGTTCCGGCAATTTCCTGCCCGGCTTCATGCCCCTTGCCGGCAACAGCCAGCACATCGCCGGGGCCGAGCGCGCCCATGGCTTTGGCGATGGCTTCCTCTCGTGCGCCGGCATCAATCGCCTCTGGGCAACCGGCCATGACAGCGGCGCGGATGGTGGCCGGGCTTTCGCTGCGCGGATTATCATCGGTAATCCAAACGCGATCCGCCGCTTCCGCCGCCGCAAGGCCCATGAGCGGGCGCTTGCCAGGATCGCGATCCCCGCCCGCGCCAAACAGCACATGCAAGCGCCCCGCAACATGCGGGCGGAGTGCGGCCAGAAGCCGCGTCAGCGCATCCGGCGTATGCGCGTAATCCACATAAATCGCGGCACCATTGGGCAGCACTGTCGCGCGTTCCATGCGCCCGCGCACACCCTGCAAGCGACCAAATGCGGCCAGCGCGGCGTTTTCGGAAATATCTGTTGCCAGAGCCAACATCAGCGCCAGCAAGGCGTTATCGGCCTGAAAGCGTCCCGGCAAAGGCAGCAGAATGTCGTGCCGCGCGCCCGCGATGCGGAAGACAAGTTCCTGACCTTCAGGCAAGGGCCGTGCCGTTTCCAACGCCAGCGCATCACCACCCGCCCCAACCAAGCGAAGATCAAGGTGCCGCCGCGCGGCAATCTCACGCAGCGCGGTGAGTGTCTCGGCTTCCATATCCGCCATGGCGATAGCGGGCGCGCCAGCCGGCAGCAGCGTGTCAAACAATCGCAGCTTGGCCGCACGATAAGCGGCCATGCTGCCGTGATAATCCAGATGATCGCGCGTGAGGTTGGTGAAGCCCGCCGCGGCCAGGCGCACGCCATCCAATCGGCGCTGATCTATCCCGTGCGAGGATGCCTCCATCGCGACTGCCGCCACACCATCGCGCGCAAGCCGCGCGAGGTTTTCATGCAGCAACACTGGATCAGGCGTGGTCAGGGATGGCCCAGGCGGCACGCCTTCCGCAATCAGGCCGAGCGTGCCAAGAGACGCGGCCTTCCTGCCGGCATCACGCCAGATCTGGCGCAGAAAATCCACGCTGCTCGTCTTGCCATTGGTGCCGGTAATGGCAACCACGCATTCCGGCTGCACAGCATAAAATGCAGCTGCCATCAGCGCCAAGGCGCGGCGCGGATCGGGGGTTGTAATCAATGGTCGCGCTGGTGCCTCAGCGGGCCACACAGTACCCTCTGGCGCCAGCACTGCCGCCGCACCGCGCGCCACCGCATCTGCAATGAAGCCGCGCCCATCGGCGCGTAGACCTGGCAAGGCGGCAAACACCATGCCTTGGCGCACCGCGCGGCTATCGGCGGTGATGCCTGTCACCTCCAGCGCGGCATCGGCTTCAGCGCCGCCCCATCCGCTCATGAGATCACCGAGGCGCAAGAGCTGCCTCGCGCTGGGTGACAGCGACGCGCGGCGGCGATTCAGTCGTTTGCCGCGCTGGCGGGCGAGTGCTGGCGGGTGTTGCAGGCGGCGGGGCAGCGCCGGGCACGCCGCGCCCATTCATCGGCATGGCGATGGCGCGTTGAATCTCAGGCGTCGCGGGTTCCGGCAGCATGCCCAGAATGGGCGCGATGCGCGAAATCACCATATTCGCGGCCGGCGCCGCCACCCAGCCAGCGGTCGCGAAACCATGGCTGCGCGCATTGGGCTTTGGTTCATCCACCATGACGTAAATGGAATAGCGCGGCGCCTGCATGGGAAAGGCGCCGATGAAGGCAGCGATGCGCTTGTTTTCCAGATAGCCACCGCGCGGCCCGGTCTTTTGCGCCGTGCCGGTCTTGCCACCAACGAAATAGCCCGGAACCTCGGCACCCTTGCCGGAGCCATCGGTCACGACCAGACGCATCAGCCGCCGCAAGGTTTCGGATGTACGCGGTTCAATCACGCGCACCCCTTCGCGTTCCACGCCGGGCGGCTGCGCCAGGATGGTTGGCTGGCGCAAAATACCCCCATTCACCAAGGTCGCGCCCGCAGTCGCGACATGCAAAGGTGTCACGGAAATGCCATGCCCGAAGCCAATGGTCATGGTGTTCAATTCGCGCCAGGTTTTCTGTCCCGGCACCAATGGCTGCGCGGTTTCGGGAATCTCGATGCTCAGGCGCGATGTCATGCCCATGCGCTGCATGAATTCGCGATGCCGCGCCGGCCCCACCGCCGCCGCCATATGCGCCGAAGCCAGATTGGACGAATAGGCCATGATCTCCGGCAGGGCGAGCCAGCGATTCTTGCCGCGATAATCATTGATCTCATGCCGCCCGACGCGAATGGGGCGCGATGCGTCATAACCGCTCCAGGTCTGCACCGTGCCGAGATCGAGCGCCATGGCAGCGGTCAGCAGCTTGAAGGTGGAACCCGGTTCATAGACGCCAACGGTCACACGGTTAAAGCGCTCATCCGCGGTGGCGGCACCCACATCATTCGCGTCGTAATCCGGCAGGCTCACCATGGCGAGAACCTCGCCCGTATGCACATCCATCACTACGCCAGCGCCGCCAATACCATTGAAATCCGTGATGGCGTGCTGCACCGCATCGCGCAGCGCCAATTGCACGCGGATATCAAGCGAAAGTCGCAACGGATCGCGGCGCAGCGTGCGCAGCCTTTCATCGTAATACTTTTCGACCCCCGCAATGCCATTGCCATCCACATCCACACCGCCGATGATATGCGCTGCGTTGCGGCCTTGCGGGAAGAAGCGACGCTCCGCATCTTCAAAATTCAAGCCAGGAATGCCAAGATTATTGACCGCCTGCATTTCGCGCGGCGTCAGCGCGCGGGCGACATAGGCGAATTGGCGTTCGCCGGTCAGCCGCGCGATCAGCCTCTCACGATCAAGCTGTGGCAACACGCGGCGGAGCTTGTCGGCAGCCTCAGTCGGATCATCAATCTGGCTCGGATTGGCATAAAGCGCCGTCATGGGCAGCGAAACGGCCAGCACTTCGCCATTGCGATCCGTCACCGCCGCACGCGAAACCGGCGCTTCCGTCGGCGGCGCGGGCGGGCGAGAGAGAATCGCGGCCCGCTTTGGTTCAGCCGGATCAAACACGGTCGCCAGCGAAAGCTTCACCGCCACCGCGCCGAACAAAACCGCAAAGCCGCAAGCCGCGAGCAGCAGGCGCCCGCGCGATTTTTCCAATTGGGCGTGGCGCAGCAGATCGGGCTGCGATACGCGTACCAGCGCGCGGCTGGCGCTTTCCCGCACCGTGCCATCCTGTGGGCGATTGCCAGGCGGCGCATCGGGTGATGGCTGGCGCGGGTTAGGGTGGGGATCCTCGCTCATGCTGCGCGGTGCTCACTCAGCGGGGGGCCCCTTGCGGGGCTCCCATCGGGACAGGACGTGAAAGAGGCACAGGCGGCGGCAGCGCGCCGGTGGCACCGCCAAGCGCCGAGGCAACAATGGCCGGCGGCGATGGCGCGGTGGGCGCGACATCCAGCGCAGGCGTGACCCTTGGTGGTGCAGGCGGCGGTGCCGGACGTGGCGCGGGCGGTGGTGCCACCGCGGCACTGACCCGCGGCGGCGGTTCAACCGCAGCGGGGCGCGGCGTGGGCGCCTGGCTTGCAACCACTTGCGGCGCTGGCGCCGGCGCTGCGGCGACCGGTGCCGGCACCATGATGGCTTCCGGTGCCTTGGCGGGGAGTTCTACAGGACCAAAAAGTGATGGCGGGCCAGCGAAGGGCCGTGCATTGGGCAAGCGGCGTTCAAGTTCCGCTTCACGAATGAATTGTGTCGGTGCCATGGGCTCCAGTGCCAAATGCCGTTGCGCCACTTGCCGCAGCCGATCCGGTTCATTCAGCAGCGCCCATTCAGCGCGCAGGATTTGCGTGCGCTCCCGCACCACTTCCGTCTGACGATTTACCTCACGCAATTCGCGATCCAGCATGGAGACGGAATGCTTCACCTGATACAAATAAAGCCCCGCACCAGCGGCGACGACCAGGCTGACAAGGGTAAGCGGACGGATCATGCGGCGCGCTCCATCACCAGGCGTTCAATGCCGCGCAGCCTTGCGGAACGCGCGCGCGGATTGGCGTTGCATTCGGCATCCTGCGGGCGGAGCGCGCGTGGTGTCAGCAAATGAAAAGCCGGCTTGGCGCGGCCGGAAAGCGCCGCCGGATCATGGCGCGAGGCGCCACGCCGCCCAGCGGCCGCTGCCATAGCCTGTTTCACGATGCGATCTTCAAGTGAATGAAAGGCAACAACGACAAGCCGCCCACCCGGGGCAAGCAATTCCATGGCCGCCGCGATGGCGCGTTCCACTTCCCCCAATTCATCATTCACGGCGATGCGCAGCGCCTGGAAGCTGCGGGTTGCACCATCAATGCCGGAAGGATCACGCGGCACGGCGCGACGCACCAGCGCCGCCAGATCAGCCGTGGTGGTGAAGGGGGCTTCTGCGCGACGCGCGACAATGGCGCGGGCAATGCGGCGGGCGAAACGTTCTTCACCGAAACGGAAAATGATATCGGCCAGGTCGCGTTCCGGCAGGCCATTCACCAGCTCCGCCGCGCTGGGGCCGGATCTTTCCATGCGCATATCAAGCGGCCCATCGGCGCGGAAGGAAAAGCCGCGCTCTGCCTGATCCAATTGGAAGGAGGAGACCCCAAGATCCATCACCACGCCATCAAGCGATGCAATACCGCGATCACGCAGCAGCGTGAGCATATCACCGAAGCGGCCTTCGATCAGATGCAGCCGGCCCGTGAAGCGCTGCGCCAAGGCCGCACCGCGCGCAATCGCATCCGGGTCGCGATCTATCGCGAAAACCGTGCAACCAGGTGCCGCTTCCAGAATGGCGCGCGCATAACCGCCGCCACCAAAGGTCGCATCCAGATAGGTGGCGCCATCCTGCGGCGCGAGGCTTGCCAGCACTTCCGCCAGCATTACCGGCACATGGCCTGTGGCGGTCATGGCTTGCCCCCGGCGGCAGGCAGCGTCAGGCCCCGTTCACGCGCGCGCAGCCTGGCTTCTTCCGAGCGTCGGCGCGCTGCTTCCGGTTCCCAAATCTGGAAAATCCGCCCCACGCCAACACAGGCAATGGCGTCCGTCAGCGCCGCATGGGCAATCATTGCTTCGGGCAGAATAAGCCGCCCTTCAGTATCGGCGCGCACAGGATGGGCATCGGCAAAAAGGGCGGCTGCCATATCATCCGCCTGATCGGAAAAGGCATCCAGCCGATCTAGCCCGGAAGCCAGCGCCTCAAACGCTGCAACCGGCCAGGCTTCGATGCAGGGCGCGCGATGGGATGGGCGCAGCACGAGGTCTTCAGCCCCGGCCCGTTCCAAAACGGCACGAAAGGGCGCGGGAACGGAAATCCGCCCTTTGCGGTCCAATTTGCCGATATGAGTGCCCAGAAATTGGATCATCGCCCCCCGCGCGCCTGCCTTGCGCCAACAACCACGACCGGGCTTTTCAGCGGCCGAC
>JADCGG010000124.1 GCA_020249125.1 Roseomonas sp.
ACCTGCTCCCCATATAACCGCAAAAACCGCGCCTGATCCGGCCCAGGCGCATGGAACACCAAATGCCGGAAGCCGAGGCCGACATAATAGCCGATACGTTCCACATGTTCTTCCGGATCATTGGAAACAATCCAGCGACTGGCCGCGCGTTCCAGTGGCAGCGCATCGGCCAGACGTTCCATTTCCACCGGGTCTTCGACCGACATTTTCTCTTCTGCCGAAAGCGCCAACGCGGCCCAGTGGCGCGTATCTTCCAAGGCACGTTGCTTGTCCGTATCGAAGGAAACCTTCACTTCAATCATGCGATCATAATCGGGCTTCGGCGCGCTGGCGGCTTCCAACCCCGCCACCACATTTGGCAGCAGGGTTTCGGTATAAAGCTCAGGCTTCTTGCCGCTGGTGCAAATAAAACCATCGCCCGCACGCCCGGCATATTTCGCGACCATGGCGCCGGCGGCAGCGACATAGATCGGCACTGGCTGTTCTGGCCGATCATAAATCGTCGCGTGTTCCGTGCGATAATACTGGCCTTCGAAGCTCACACGTTCTTCTGTCCAAAGCTTGCGCATCAATTGCACGGCTTCGCGCATGCGGGCGAAGCGTTCCTTGAATTCAGGCCAAGGCTGACCGGTGGAGGGCACCTCATTCAGCCCCTCGCCCGTGCCAATACCAAGAATGACACGGTTCGGAAACATCGCGCCCAGCGTGCCAAAGGCCTGCGCCACAATGGAAGGATGGTAGCGAAAGGTTGGCGTCAGCACGCTGGTGCCCATCACAAGCCTATGCGTGCGCGCCCCAAGGGCGCCGAGCCACACAAGCGAATTCGGCGCATGGCCGCCGGTGTGCTTCCAAGGCTGGAAATGATCCGAGATGAAGCAGCTATCAAAGCCCATCTCCTCAGCCAGCACCGCAAATTCCAGCAATTTCGCCGGCGCGAATTGTTCGGCGGATGCCTTATAGCCAAGCTTCAGCATAGCCATCACGTATCCGCCAAAGCTGCCAGCATGGCGTCTCGATGCGCGGTATCGCCATCTTCCGTCACGGGCTGGATGCAGACATGCGTGGCCCCCGCTGCAAAATGCGCGCGCAGCCCGGCCTTCACCTGGGTCGCATCGCCATGCAGCACCATCGCATCAATGAAACGATCATTACCGCCATTGGCGAGTTCCGCTTCGCTAAAGCCAAGCCGAAGCCAATTATTCACGTAATTCGGCAATGCCATATAACGCGCAAGCTCGCGCCGCCCAAGCGCCCGCGCCCGTGCTGGATCGGTTTCAACGCAAACCTTCTGTTCCACCGCCAAGACCTTGCCAGGCCCAAGGATCGCCGCCGCCTGCGCGGTATGTTCCGGCGTGACATTGTAAGGCACCGCGCCATCCGCGTTGCTGCCCGATAGCGCCAGCATTTTCGGTCCAAGCGCTGCCAGCAGCACAGGGCCTTCCAGCGCATCGCCCCCAGCTTTGCGCAGGCCATCTAAATAAGCGCGCATTGCAGGGATGGGCTTTTCGTAGCGATGGCCGCGCAAGCCTTCAACCATCGGGATATGGCTGACACCAAGCCCAAGCGCAAAGCGCCCTTCATGCAGCGCATTCAACGTGGCAAGGCCGCGGCGCGCGGTGAAGGCATCACGCGCGTAGATATTCGCAATCGAACTGCCCACCACCAATTTTCGGCTATTCGCCAGCAAAAACCCCGCCAGCGCCATGGATTCATAGCCGCGTGATTCCGGATACCAGAAGCTGCCATAACCAAGGCCTTCCACGTGGTGAAGCAGGGCGCGCAAAGCTGCTGCATCCAGCCGATCCGTGGAACACCAAACGCCCAAACGACCGAATTGCATGAGTGTGATCCCTTTTCCCTTAAACTGGGTCAGCCGAAGTTTTCATCAAGCGCCTGAAAGCGCGGCAGATCAACCAAGGCGCTGAATTCCGCATAGCTCATCATGGCACAAGCTGCCTTGGCCGGCGTGCCATCTCGCTTCAACACGGCCAGCGCATCAGCCACTGCACGCGCCGCGGTGAATAGAGCGGTCACCGCATAGAACACGACAGCAAAGCCCATTTGTTCCAGGTCGCGCGCCGTCAGTGCGGTCGTTTCATTGCCATCCACAATGCTGACAACCTTGGGGCCGGGCACCTGGCGTGCGACGATCTCAACCTCGGCAATTTTCTTGATACCATCAACAAATACCAGATCCACCCCGGCGTCCTGATACATCAGCGCGCGGCGCACTGCTTCTTCGGGGCCAATCGCCGGCATGGCGTCTGTCCGGCCAATGATCAGCGGCCCATGTGTAGGGCGGGAAGCAATCGCGCATTTCAGGCGCCGGACATTTTCTTCTGCCGGAATCAATTTTATGCCTGCCAATTGGCCGCAACGCTTCGGCGCCACTTGGTCTTCCAGATGAATCGCCGCCACACCCGCTTGCGCATATTCTTCGACCGTGCGGGCGATATTTGCGGGGCCGCCATAGCCCGTATCCGCATCCGCGATGATGGGGATACCGACGGCGCGCACCATATCCCGCGCATGGGTGGTCATTTCTGTCTGCGTCAGCAACCCGATATCGGGCCGACCCAGCCGAGACGCCGTGGCGCCGAAGCCGGTCATGTAAATGGCCTCAAACCCAGCCTGTTCGATCAGCCGCGCGCTCAGGCTATCTGGCGCGCCTGGGGCGGCAAGGATGCCGCCAGCCTGCAATCTGTTCTGCAATGTCGCCGCTGCATTCATGACAAGCCCGCCTGTCAAAGCTGCTGTTCCCAGGCTGCCGGAATCAACTGATAGCCGCTGCCGCGCCGCGTGAGATGCGCGAAGCCCGGAAAATGCAAATGCATACCCGTCACCAGCAATCCATCAGTCGCCACCATATCGAAAACCCGCCGGCGCATCGCTTCCGCCGCTTTGGCATCCGTATCGAAAGCCATGCAGACTTCAGGCCGCGCGGTTTGCACTTCCGGCACATGGACAATATCACCCCAGATCAGCAACTGATCCTCGCCGGATGCAACCAGATAACCAGTATGCCCCGGCGTATGCCCATGCATGGGCATGGCAGTGACACCCGGAAAAACCTCACCCTGCTGGAACAGCCGCCAATGATCCTTGTATGGCAGCACCTGTTCGCGCCCCGCCTGGAAATACATTTTCTTTTCACGCTCTGTGCCCTTGGCCATCGCGCCATCATCGAACCAATGCTTCAGTTCATTTTCATGCATTACCAATTCGGCATTGGGGAAATAGGGTTTGCCGGTGCTCATATCCGTCAGACCAGCTGAATGATCTGGGTGCATATGCGTCAGCATCACCACCTCAATATCGGCAGGATCAACGCCAAGCGCCCTAATATTGGTGAGCACCTTGCCGGCACTGGCCTGCAAGTAATTGCCGGACCCCGTTTCCACCAGCGCAAGCCGCCCTGCGGACCAGATCAGGAAGGCATTGACCGGCGTACGGCGCGCCGGGCGGAAATTCTCGGTCAGAATTTGCCGCGCCTCGTCCTCACTGATGTTGCGCAGAACATCAAGGCCGCCATCCAGAAAGCCATCGCTGATGGCGGTGACGATGATATCGCCAACGCGGTGATGATAGACGCCCGGGATTTGGACGCTCGGCGCGGTTTTCATGACCTTCACTTCCTCTTCAGGCCAGATGAGACCAAGGCGGTTGCGGCCGCTTGGTGCAGCTAAACTGGCGTTATGACAGGAAGCGTATGGAAGCCCGCGCCTTGTGGCAATATCGCCTTACGAAGAAGCGCAAGGCTGCGCCTGGCCGGGCAATGCATGCGAATGCAGGCATGGAGAAAATGGTGAGCTCGGAGGGATTCGAACCCTCGACCTACAGATTAAAAGTCCGTTGCTCTACCAGCTGAGCTACGAGCTCCCCAACACGGCGGGCGCCTTAGCACGGCGCCGCGCATTTACCAACCTCGGGCTTCAGCCGTTATCAGCCGCAAGCTTCATGCTGCGGATCCTATCCGGTCCCTGCACCATGCCAGACCCGCCAGACCCACGCTTGATCTTGTCCACCGCGTCCATGCCGGCGGTGACTTCACCCCAAATGGTATATTGGCCATCAAGGCTTGGGATTGGCGCGAACATGATGAAGAATTGGCTATTCGCGCTATCGGGGTTGCTGGTGCGCGCCATGCCGCAAACGCCGCGCAGAAAGCGCGCCTTGGATGGCTCGCTGAATTCCGCCGGCAGGTCAGGCAATTCGGAACCGCCCGTGCCGGTGCCGGTGGGGTCGCCACCCTGTGCCATGAAGCCTTCGATCACGAGATGGAAGGGCACATTGTCATAAAAGCCCTGCTTGGCGAGCGTTTTGATGCGTTCCACATGCAAGGGCGCCAGATCGGGCCGCAGCTTGATGGTGATGGTGCCATGCTCGATTTCCATGAGCAGGGTGTTTTTTTCATCCCCGGCAGGGGCTTCGGTTTCGGACATCGCTTTTTGGTCTTTCGGTTCGGGTCTCAACGAATATCGGCAGCCACGCGCATGCTGCGCAGGCGATCCGGCCCGCGCACAATACCATTCGGCGGGTCGCCACGCTTGATCTTGTCCACCGCATCCATGCCGGCGGTCACGCGGCCCCAGATGGTATATTGCCCATCCAGTGAAGCCGCCGGCGCGAACATGATGAAGAACTGGCTATTGGCGCTATTCGGGTCACCCGCACGCGCCATGCCGCAAACCCCGCGCAGAAACCGCGCGCGCGATGGAGGGCTGAATTCCGCGGCCAGGTTCGGCAGGGGCGAACCACCTGTGCCGGTGCCGGTGGGATCACCACCTTGCGCCATGAAGCCCTCAATCACACGGTGGAAGACCGTATTGTCGTAAAAGCCCCGGCGCGCGAGGGTCTTGATCCGTTCCACATGGCGCGGCGCCAATTCCGGCAGCAATTGGATGGTCACACGCCCATCCTTCAATTCCAGGAACAGCGTATTTTCCGGATCGCTCGCCTGCGCCAAGGCCGGCGCGGCCAAGGCGCCCATACCGGCGGCAAGCAAAAGGCGGCGTTGCATCATTTTTTCCTTTCCTTAGGCGCCGGCTTTGACGCGCGCCATGGTGCGTTCCAACGTCAATTTCGGCACAAAGCTGCTGATATCACCGCCAAGCCGTGCGATTTCCTTCACCAGGCGCGAGGCGATGAACTGATTGGTTTCGGACGCCATCAGGAATACGGTTTCAACTTCCTGATCCAGCCGGCGGTTCATCCCCGTCATCTGAAATTCGTAATCGAAATCCGTCACTGCGCGCAGCCCGCGCACGATCATGCAAGCGCCAATCTCCCGCGCGAAACCCACCAACAAACCTTCAAAAGGGCGCACTTCAATCACCGTGCCGGTACGCGCCGCGATTGATGCAACCTCCGCCTGCACCAATTCCACACGCTCCGCCAATTCAAACAACGGCCCCTTGCCGATATTGATGGCAACGCCAATCACCAGCCGGTCCACCAAGCGCGCGGCACGGGCAATGATATCCAAATGGCCATTGGTCACGGGGTCGAAGGTGCCGGGATAGAGCGCAATCCGTTCAGCCATTTTCGTTCTCCTCCGGCGCGGGGGGGGCTTCCTCATCGCCGCCCTCATCAGCGACGGGGAAACAGGAAATCACGCGTTCCCCTTCGGCGGGGCGCATCAGCGTGACCCCCATCGCCATGCGGCCCGTGAGCCGCACATCATCCGCCTTCAGCCGGATCAATTGCCCGCCATTGGTCACGAGCATGATGTCATCACCAGGGCGCGCCGGGAAGGTCGCCACCACTTCGCGGCCCGTGCGCGCACTCAGCACAATGCCGGCAATGCCCTGCCCGCCACGGCCCGTGACGCGATATTCATGCGCGGAAGAACGCTTGCCAAAGCCGGCATCGGTCACTGTCAGCAGAATTTCCTCGGCGTCGGCCAGCGCTTCAAAGCGTTCCGGCGATAGCGTGATTTCCGCGACAGCTTCTTCGGCATCCACCACCGCTGGCGCTTCTGCTTCCTCACCGGCGGCACGGCGGCGCTGCGCGGCGGCTTTCAGATAGGCCGCGCGTTCTTCCGTGCTGGCTTCCACATGGCGCAGCACGGAAAGCGCAATCACCGCGTCACCCTGCGCGAGCTTGATGCCACGCACGCCGGTGGAATCGCGCCCGGCGAAAACGCGTAGCGTATCGGCATCGGCGGTGAAGCGGATGCATTTGCCGCCGCGAGTCGCCAGCATCACATCATCGCCTTCGCGGCAGGTGGAAACACCCACCAGGCTATCGCCCTCATCCAGCTTCATCGCGATCAAGCCAACGGACCGCACATTCTTGAAGTCAGACAGACGATTGCGCCGCACATTGCCCTGCACGGTCGCAAAAACCAGATGCAGGCCTTCCCACAAATCCTCATCCATCGGCAGCGGCAGGATGGCAGTGACGCCCTCGCCTTCCTGCAATTGCAGAACCTGGCGCAAGGAACGCCCGCGCCCCTGCGGCCCGGCTTCCGGCAATTGCCAAACCTTCTCGCGGAAGGCGATGCCACGATCGGTGAAGAACAGCACCCATTGATGCGTATGCGCGACAAAGGAACGGATGATCACATCATCTTCGCGCGTCGCCGCCGCGCTACGGCCCTTGCCGCCACGCCCCTGGGCGCGGAAGGTTTCCAAGGGTGTGCGCTTCACATAGCCATCGCGCGTCAGCGTCACCACCATAGTGCCGGGTTCGATCAGGCTTTCATCATCCACATCGGCAATGCCATCCATAATCTCAGTCATGCGTGGGGAGGCAATCTGCGCGCGAATTTCGCGCAATTCCTG
Organism: Roseomonas sp.; assembly: GCA_020249125.1. Classification (GTDB taxonomy): domain Bacteria; phylum Pseudomonadota; class Alphaproteobacteria; order Acetobacterales; family Acetobacteraceae; genus Neoroseomonas. The sequence goes on from JADCGG010000124.1 coordinate 6,786, forward strand.
GTCCATCACCTCAAGCCGACGCGGGCGGCTCGCCAGGATTTCCAGCAATTCCCGGATACGCCCACCAACTTCGCCGAGTTCCGCGACAATCTTGTCACGCTCCAGCCCGGTCAGGCGTTGCAGGCGCAAATCCAGAATGCCGCGCGCCTGTTCTTCCGTCAGCCGCACCGTGCCATCGGGCGAAACCGCATTGCGGTAATCATCCACCAAGGCGAGCAGCACACCCACATCACCTGCCGGCCAATCACGGCTCATCAAGGCAGCCCGCGCCGCGGGCGCATCGGCGCTTTCGCGAATAACGCGAATAACCTCATCCAGATTGGCGACTGCAATGGCAAGGCCAATCAGCAAATGCCCGCGTTCCCGCGCCTTCGCCAGACGGTGGCGAGACCGGCGCAGAATCACCTCCTCACGGAAGGCGATGAAGGCCATCAGCGCATCCTTGAGGCCCATTTGCCGTGGCCGGCCTTCATGCAAGGCCACGAAATTCACCGGGAAGGAGGTCTGCAACTGCGTCATGCGATAAAGCTGGTTCAGCACCACTTCCGCGGTCGCATCGCGCTTCAATTCAATGACGATCCGCATCCCCGAACGGTCGCTTTCGTCGCGCAGATCGGAAATGCCTTCAACTGCCTTGGCGCGCACCAATTCAGCGATTTTTTCGAGCAGCGTCGCCTTATTGACCTGATAGGGGATTTCCGAAATCGCAATCGCCTGACGGTTACCGCGTAATTCCTCAATTTCGGCCCGCGCGCGCAGCGGGATGGAACCGCGCCCGGTTTCAAACGCGGCACGAATGCCAGAACGGCCCAAAATCAGCGCACCAGTCGGAAAATCCGGCCCCGGCACGATCTTCATCAATTCTTCCAGCGTCAGCGCTGGGTTGGCGATCAACGCCAAAGTGGCATCCAGAATTTCAGTTGGGTTATGCGGCGGGATATTCGTCGCCATGCCCACCGCAATGCCGCCCGCACCATTGATCAGCAGATTGGGAAAGGCCGCCGGCAGCACGCGCGGTTCATCCACGCTTTCATCGTAATTCGGCTGGAAATCCACCGTATCTTCATCAATGCCGGCCAGCAGCGCACCCGCCGCCGGCGCCAGGCGCGCTTCGGTGTAGCGCATCGCCGCTGGGGGGTCGCCATCAACCGAACCGAAATTCCCCTGCCCATCAATCAGCGGCAGGCGCATAGAAAAGGGCTGCGCCATGCGCACCAGCGCGTCATAGATCGAAGCATCGCCATGCGGATGGTATTTACCCATCACATCGCCCACCACACGCGCCGATTTGCGATAGGGCTTGTCTGCCGTATAGCCGGCTTCCTGCATGGCAAACAGGATGCGCCGATGCACCGGCTTCAACCCATCGCGCACATCGGGCAGCGCACGCGCCACGATCACGCTCATGGCGTAATCGAGGTAGGAACGGCGCATTTCCTCCTCAAGCGCGACCGGGGTCGTATCCTGCGGGGGTTGGCCGGGGTTTTGGATGTCGCTCACGCTTAAAAACCGATTCTAAAAACCACGATTCCTGAGGGCTCACAGGTTGAAAACCGCATAGGCACCCTCAGGCGCGCCGCGTCAACCACCGCCGCGCCTGGACTGGCATGCACAGTTCAAACCATTGAATCAGAAAGGAATTTCATCATCCAGGTCGGATTTCTTGGCATCCCAACCGCCGGAACGCTGGGCCGGCTTCGCCGCGCCACCGCGATCCCCCGCCGGTTCGCCCGGATCATCCATGCTGCCACCCGCGCCACGCCCGCCAATCAACTGCAATTCGCCGCGATATTGGCGCAGCACAATTTCGGTCGTGTAGCGATCCTGGCCGGATTGGTCCTGCCATTTGCGGGTTTCCAACTGGCCTTCGATGTAAACTTCGCTGCCCTTGCGCAGATACTTCTCAGCCACTTCGCCCAGGCGATCATTGAAAATCGCGACCGAATGCCATTCGGTCCGCTCCTGCTGATTGCCTTCCCGGTCCTTGTAGCGTTCAGACGTGGCGATGCGCAGGTTCACCACCTTGCCGCCATTCTGAAAATTGCGCACTTCCGGGTCCCGCCCCAGACGGCCCAGGATAATGACCTTATTAATACCCGCCATGGCAAAGCTCTCCCGCGTTTTCGCCAACCAGGATAGACCATCGCCCCAAGGCGGGCCATCCCGCACCCTTCCCAGGGCGCCATTCAGGCGCATATATAACGAGAACATTTTTAGAACAACCGCTCTCCCCGCCCAAGGGTCAGCGGTCGGAGCCCCCTTCGCATGACCGGCCATATTCGCATCCGCGGCGCGCGCCAGCACAATTTGAAGAACCTCGACCTTGATATTCCGCGCGATACGCTGACGGTGATCACCGGGCTTTCAGGGTCTGGCAAATCATCGCTGGCCTTCGATACCATCTATGCAGAAGGCCAAAGGCGCTATGTGGAAAGCCTTTCCGCCTATGCCCGGCAATTCCTGCAATTGATGCAAAAGCCGGATGTGGATTCGATTGAGGGGCTTTCGCCCGCCATATCCATCGAACAGAAAACCACCAGCCATAATCCGCGCTCCACCGTCGGCACGGTCACGGAAATCCACGATTATATGCGCCTGCTTTGGGCGCGGGTTGGCGTGCCCTATTCCCCCGCGACCGGGCTGCCGATTGAAGCGCAAACCGTGTCCCAAATGGTGGACCGCGTGCTTGCCATGCCGGAAGGCACCAGGCTTTTGCTGCTGGCCCCCATCGCGCGCGGCAAGAAGGGCGAATTTCGCAAGGAATTGGCGGAATTCCAGCGCCGCGGTTTTGAACGCGTGAAAATCAACGGCACGCTCTATCAAATTGCCGAGGCACCGAAGCTTGATAAGAAGCTCAAGCACGATATTGAAGTGGTGGTGGACCGAATCGTGGTGCGCGATGGCATCATGCAAAGGCTCGCGGATTCGTTTGAGACCGCGCTGGGTTTGGCCGATGGCATCGCCTATGCCGAAAACGCCGATGGCGGCGAACGCACCGTCTTTTCCAGCCGCTTCGCCTGCCCTGTTTCCGGTTTTACCATTGAAGAAGTTGAACCGCGCCTGTTTTCCTTCAATTCGCCCCATGGCGCCTGCCCCACCTGTGATGGGCTTGGCACGGAAAGCTTTTTCGACGCGCAATTGGTCGTGCCGCAGGATGATGTCGCGCTGAAGGATGGCGCCATCATGCCTTGGACAGGCGCCTCATCCCCCTATTACGACCAAACGCTGCAAAGCCTGGCAGCGCATTTCAAGGTGAAAATGACCAGCCCATGGCAGGAACTACCCGCCAAGGTGCGCGACGCCATTCTGCACGGCACGGGTGATGAGGTGGTGACGCTCCGCTACAAGGATGGGCTGCGC
>JADCGG010000125.1 GCA_020249125.1 Roseomonas sp.
GATGTGCCGACGCTGCTTGATCTTGGCTATCAGGATATGGTGATCACCTCACCCTATGGGTTGGTCGGACCGGCCGGGATGGACCCCGATATTGTCGAAAGACTGCATCAGGGCTTCCGCACGGCGCTGAATGATCCATCGCATTTGGCGACGCTCGATCGTTTGGATATGCCGGTCGAATATCTGAACCCCGCGGATTATGCCGCCTTCATCAAGCGCACGATTGATGAGGAAGAAGCGCGCGTGACGCGGCTTGGCTTGCGGGGGTAAAATCCTGATCGGCGTGATCCGCTGCAACGGATCACGCCGCGTCAAATGAAACCTTACGCCGCCAAAGCGGGCCGCTGCGCGCGCCAGCCTGCTGCCAATTCATAAGCCTGACCGGCGCGGAGCACGGTGGCATCTTCAAAAGGCCGTCCCACAAGCTGCGCGCCCACCGGCATGCCGCCTGCACCAAAGCCGGTGCAAACCGTCAGCGCCGGTTGACCAGTCAGGTTGAAGGGGATGGTGAAATTGGGCACCTCAAAAGACGCCCATTTCGTCATTTGGTGAATGGGCCGCGCCTCGCCTGGTTGGGCTGCGGTCACCAGCAGATCGCATTCGGTCATGGCGGCGGCGACGGCTTCGCAAAGCTCTCGCCGGCGGCGCTGTGCCTGGATATAATCAGCGGAGGTAATGGTCGAAGCCAGCGCCAGCCTCTCACGCAAAAACTCGCCATAGGCACGGTATTTTTCGCGCATCCATGTCTCATGCACCGCATAGGCATCGGTGGCCAGAATAAGCCAGCCGGCAGCGTTGAAATCAGCCAGCGGCGGCAGCTTCACCTCGCGAATTTCCGCCCCTTGTGCGGCGAGCGTGCTGGTCAAATGGGCAATGCCCGCCGCCATGCCGGGGCTGACTTTGCAGTCATCCTCATGGAAATGGCGGATCACGCCAATCCGCAGCCCCTTCACGCCACCATTCAGGCCGGAAAGCAGATCAGGCCGCGGGCGATTGGCGGAAGATGGATCGGCAGGGTCATGCCCTGTCATGGCATCCAGCAGCAGCGCGCAATCTTCCACCGTCCAGGCCATGGGGCCTGTCGTGTCCAGGCTTTGCGAAAGAGGCAGCACGCCGGTGCGCGAACACAAGCCATAGCTCGGCTTGATGCCGGCAATACCGCAAAGCGATGCCGGGCCGCGAATGGAACCACCCGTGTCAGACCCCGTGCCGCCCAGGATCATGCCGGCGGCGACCGCCGCACCGGTGCCGGAAGAAGACCCGCCAGTGAAATATTCCGTATTCCAGGGATTGCACGCGGGCGGCCAGGGCAGATCGAAGGAAGGCCCGCCCCAGGCGAATTCATGCGTGGCAAGTTTGCCGAGCATCACCGCGCCCGCTTCGCGCCAACGCCGCACCACCGCTGAATCCGCTTTGGGCACATGGTGTTCCAGCACGCGCGAATGGCCGGTGGTGGTGACCCCCGCAGTTTCGTAAATATCCTTGTGCGCAATGGGAATACCATCAAGCGGCCCACGCAGCGCGCCAGCCATTTGCCGCGCTTCCGCCGCCTTTGCCTGTTCCAGCGCAATCTCCGGCGTGAAGCGGATGAAGGCGTGCAGTGCGGGATTGAGCTTTTCTGACCGCGCCAGATGATCCTTCATCAATTCAACGGGGGAAATACGCTTCGCGGCGATATCGCGCGCGGCACTTGCGATGGTCGGGAAGCTGGTCATGCGCTGGCCCCTTTCAGGGTGAAGATGGTGGCGGATTCCACCGCAACCTTGCGCGGGGTGCGCACGCGCGCGGCGGCGGCCTGGGTATGGGCGGAAGCGGCGCGAATGCCTTCCTTTTCCGCTTCCGTCAGATCAAGCCCGGCCTGGGCCATCAGGGCTTCGAAATGTGCCTTGTCGAGGGGTTGGGCCATCGGGGCCTCCTTTCTGCTGTGATGGCACTATGGGAAATCCTGGCGCGAGAGGGAACAGGGCTACTGCGAGATATAGCTTGTTCTTATTTTGTTCTTTTGATAAGCTTTCTTTCCCATGACTGCTCCCGACCCTTCCCCCGACCGCAACGCCACCCTGGCCCGGCTGCGCCAGACCCTGGCCGGGCTTGGCACCCGCGCGCCGGGTGCCGCCGCTGCCGCGCCTATTCCGGTTTTCGCTGATCCTGGCTTGATCGGGGCTGGCCTTGCACGTGGTGCGTTACATGAAGTTTGCGCCGCAAGCCCCGGATCTGGCGTGGCTTTTGCTGCCATATTGCTCGCGCGCTGCGGTGGGCAGGTGCTCTGGATTGCCACCGAACAGGAATCGAATCTTGTCTGGCCGCCAGGGCTGATCCCCTTTGGCCTGGCCCCGGAACGGCTGATTCTGGCGCGGGCGGCGCGCTGGGCGGAAGCGCTTTGGGCCATGGAAGAAGCGTTGCGTTGCCCTGCCTTGGGCGGGGCCGTGCTGATGGCGGGCGCCGGGCAGGGGCTTGATCTGACAGCGACGCGCCGCCTGCATCTGGCCGCCGAGGCCGGGGGTGTTTTCGGCCTGCTGCTCCGCCCGGACGGCCCTGCGGGTGCCTCCGCCGCGCGCACGCGCTGGCATATCGCACCGCTTTCGGCTGATGGGGCACCGCGCTGGCGCCTGACGCTGCTCCGCCAGCGCGGCGGCGCCCCGGCGGGGCCTTGGGATGTGGCTTTCAACGCTGCAACCAATAGGCTGCATCTGGCAGCGGGGGGCGCATGAAGCCCGCGCGCCGTTACCTCGCCTTGCATCTGCCCTTCTGGGAAGCCGAGCATCTGCGCCAAAGCCACACCGATCTGCCGGCGGATCAACCCCTGGCGCTTTGGGCGCGGCAGGGCGCGCGGCGGCTTTTGGTGGCGGTGGATCAAGCGGCGGCAGCGGCAGGCTTGGAACCAGGCCAAGCCTTGGCTGATGCCGAGGCGCTTTTGCCCGCATTGCTGGTGTTGCCCGCCATGCCGGAAGCCTCGGCGGCGGGGCTGCGTGAATTGGCGCTTTGGGCGCAGCGCTTCACGCCCCTTTCGGCGCCGCTGCCGCCCGATGGGTTGCTGATGGATATCACCGGCTGCGATCATCTGTTTGGCGGAGAGGCCGCGCTGCTCGCCAAGGCTCTCGCGGATTTGGCTGCGCTTGGCCTGACTGCCTGGGGTGCTGTGGCGAGTGCGGCGGCCAGCGCCATGGTACTCGCGCGGGTGCGGCGGGATGCGCCGATCATCGCCCCAGGATCAGAAGAAAAAGCCGTCGCACCCCTGCCGCTTGGCTCGGCGCTGCGCCTACCGGGGGGGATGGTGGAAGACCTTGCCCGGCTGGGGTTGCGCTCCATCGGTGATGTGCTGCGCCAGCCCCGCGCGCCGCTTGTTCGGCGCTTTGGCGCGCCTTTGCTCAATGCGCTGGATGCCGCAGCGGGCCATCGCGCGCCGCCCATCACCCCCATCGCCGCGCCACCTGATTTAAGCGTGATGCGCGCCCTGCCGGAACCGATCCTGACCGCCGAGGCCATTGCCGCCTTGCTGGACCGCCTGCTGGCCGCACTTTGCGCGCGGCTTGCCCGTGCTGGGCTCGGCGCGCGTCGGCTGGTGCTGACCGCTTGGCGCGTGGATGGCACCGAACAGCGCCTGCTGATCGGCACCGGCGCACCGAACCGCGACCCCGCCCATTTGGCGCGGCTTTTCGCCGAGCCCTTGGCCAGCCTGGCGCCAGAACTCGGTTTTGAGCGCTTCACCCTGCAAGCCCTGGCAACCGACCCGATGGGCGCGGAAGGGCAGGGCGCCTTGCCCATGGGCGCCGCGCCGCGTCCGGATGGGGTTTTGGCGCAATTGTTGGACCGCCTCGGCCAAAGGCTGCGCCTGGCCCGCCCCGCCCCACAGCCAAGCCATTGGCCGGAGAAACAATGGCGCGCTGCTCCACCTCATGAAGCGCCCATCACCGCCCCGCCCGGCTGGGGTAGCCGCGCCGCGCCGGTGCTGCTGCGTCGGCGGCCAGAGGCGGTGCAAGTCACCGCCTTTGCCGAAGGCGCCCCCGCCGCGCTGTCCTGGCGCGGGCGGCATTACGCGCTGACCCGCGCGGAGGGTCCGCTCAGGCTGGAAGCGGAATGGTGGCATGGCGGCGCGCTGCCGCCGGCGCGGGATTATCACCGGGTGCAACTCGCTTCCGGCGAAAGGCTCTGGCTTTGTCATGCGGGCGGGCGCTGGGTGGTGCAGGGCGATTTGCCGTGAAGGCGCCCGGCTATGCGGAAGTGGCGGCGCGGTCCAATTTTTCCTTCCTGGATGGCGCCTCGCACCCCGAGGAATTGGTGGAACAGGCCGCCGCGCTGGGCCATGCCGGGTTTGGCTTATGCGATACCAATGGGCTGGCTGGCGTGGTGCGCGCCCATGGCGCGGCCAAGGCTGCGGGGCTGGCCTTCGCGCCGGGCTGCCGGTTGCGGCTGGAAGATGGCGCGGAATGGCTGGTCTGGCCCACGGATCGCGCGGCCTATGGGCGGCTGACCGCCTTGCTTTCAGCGGCGCGCATGGCCGCACCCAAGGGTGAATGCCGGCTGGGTTTCGTGGGGCTATGTGACGCGGCGGAAGGGCAGGTGGTGGCGGCGATACCGCCCGTGGCGCCGGAAGCCTTGCGCCGCTTGGCCGGGCTGCGCCTTGCCCTGCCGCCGCTGATCGCCGCAGCCTGCCCTTTACTTGGCGATGACGCGGCGGTGCTTGCGCGCCTCGCCGCCTTGGCGGAGGCAAACGGGGCGCGGCTGCTCGCCACCAACAACATCCGCTATCACATGCCATCGCGCCGACGGCTGGCGGATGTGTTGAGCGCCATTCGCCTGCGCTGCACCGTGGATGCCCTGGGCCACGCGGCAGAGCCCAATGCCGAACGCCATTTGAAATCCCCTGCCGAAATGGCGCGGCTTTTCGCGCGCTACCCGGATGCCTTGCAGGCAAGCCTTGATGTGCTGGCCACCGCGCGCGGCTTTTCGCTGGACCATCTGCGCTACGAATACCCCGATGAGGTGCTGGACCCGGGCCTCACCGCGCAGCAAAGCCTGGAAGCGCGCGTGGCCGAAGCCGTGGCCGCGCGCTGGCCGGTGCAGGTGCCGGATGCCATTACTGCCCGCATCGCGCATGAAATGCGCCTGATCAATGATCTTGGCTATGCGCCTTATTTCCTGACGGTGCATGAGATTATTCGCTTCGCCCGCGCGCGCGGCATTTTGTGCCAAGGGCGCGGTTCGGCGGCGAATTCCACCATTTGCTATGTGCTTGGCATCACCGCTGTTGATCCCGAAAAACACGATTTGCTGTTTGAGCGTTTTGTCTCCGCCAGTCGCGGCGAACCGCCCGATATAGACATTGATTTCGAACATGACCGGCGAGAGGAGGTGATCCAGCATCTTTATGAACGCTATGGCCGCGACCGCGCGGCGATTTGCGCGACATTGATCCGTTACCGCCCACGCAGCGCCATTCGCGAAGTGGGCAAGGCGATGGGCCTGACTGAAGACATCACCGCGCGCCTCGCCAAGGCCGGCTGGGGGCCGGGGCGGGAGATGAGCCTCGCGGAATTGGCGCAGGATGAAGGCTTTGACATCAACGATCCGCGTCTTTCCATGACGCTGGAACTCGCCGAGGAATTACAGGATTTCCCGCGCCATACCGCAACCCATGTCGGTGGCTTTGTCATCACGCGCGGCAAGCTCACGGAATTGGCGGTGGTGACGCAGGCGGCGATGGAAGATCGCACCGTGCTGGAATGGGACAAGGATGATATTGATGCGCTTGGCATCATGAAGGTGGATGTGCTGGGGCTTGGGATGCTTTCCTGCCTTCGGCGCGGATTTGATTTGCTGGCGCGGCATCGGCGCCTGGCGCTCGCTTTGGAAAACCTGCCGCGCGATTGCGCGGAAACCTATGCCATGCTGCGGCGCGCGGATTCCGTGGGCGTGTTTCAGGTGGAAAGCCGCGCGCAGATGAATATGCTGCCGCGCCTGAAACCGCGCGCCTTTTATGATCTGGTGGTGCAGGTGGCGATTGTGCGCCCCGGCCCCATTCAGGGCGATATGGTGCATCCCTATCTGCGCCGGCGTCAGGGCTTGGAAGCGGTGGAATACCCCGCACCCGATCCTGCCTTTGGCCCGCCCGATGAATTGCAGCAGGTGCTGGGGCGCACTTTGGGCGTGCCGCTATTTCAGGAACAGGCGATGCGGCTTGCGATTGTTGCCGCCGGCTTCACGCCGGAAGAAGCGGATCAATTGCGCCGCGCCATGGCGACCTTTCGCCAACAGGGGCTGGTGACGCGCCATAAGGAAAAGCTGGTGGCAGGCATGACACGCCGAGGTTACGCTCAGGATTTGGCGGAACGTGTCTTCGCGCAAATCGAAGGCTTTGGCAGCTATGGTTTTCCTGAAAGCCATGCGGCGAGCTTCGCGCATCTGGTCTATGCCTCGGCCTGGTTGAAGCGCCATCACCCGGCGGCCTTTGCCTGCGCGCTGCTCAACAGCCAGCCCATGGGGTTTTACGCGCCGGCGCAAATCATGCGCGATGCGCGTGAGCATGGCGTGGTGGTACGCGCGGTGGATGTGAATGCCAGCGATTGGGACAGCAGCCTGGAAGAAGCGCCTGACAGCACCGGCGGCCTTGCGCTGCGGCTTGGGCTACGCCTGGTGGCGGGGCTTGCCGCGCGTGATGCGGAGGCGCTGCTTATGGCCCGCGCCGCGCGCAATGGCGCGCCCTTCGTGAGTGTGGAGGATTTGGCCTGGCGCGCTGGGCTTTCCCAAGGTGCACTCAGCGCACTCGCCGCCGCCAATGCCTTTCCCGGTGTGGCGCGGCGTGATGCCGCCTGGGCGGCGCGTGGGGCGCGCGGTGCGCCGCGCGACTTGCCGCTTTTCGCCGCCTTGGATGGTGTGGACGCTGCCTTGGCCGATGAGGCCCCCATCCTGCCCGAAGCCGCGCCGCTTTTGCCGGTGGAACATGAAGGCGAGCATATTGTGCAGGATTACGCCGCCCTTGGCCTGACACTCGGGCGACACCCTTTGTCGCTGCTGCGCGCGCAGCTCCGCGCCGAGGGCCTGCGCGATACGCGCGATTTGCAGACATGGAAATCTGGGCGCTTGTTGCGCCTGGCGGGGCTGGTGCTGATGCGCCAGCGCCCCGGTTCCGCCAAGGGCGTGATTTTCATCACCATCGAAGATGAGCACGGCACCGCCAATCTGGTGGTCTATACCGATATCGCGGCGCGGGATCGGCGCGCCTTGCGTGGCGCGCGGCTTTTGGAAGTGGAAGGAAGGGTGGAGCGTGAGGATCGCCACGCCGAAGTGCCGATCATCCATGTGATCGCGCGGCGCCTGATTGATCGTTCCGATCTGTTGGAAGGGCTATTGCGTGAAGCCGGCAGTGATTGGGCCGCTGCCGCGCTGGGCCGCGCTGATGAGGTTGCCCGCCCGCAGGATGATCGCCGCCCGCCGCGCGCCAAGCTGCCCGCGAGCCGGGATTTTCGGTAGCGAGAATCAGATTTGCGCTTGGCCTGTCCGGAGTCAGTACCCATGGGACTGAATGGTCGCTTTGAACAACAGATCATTTCTGGCCCATCCTAACCCCAAGAGGCGTGAATTTGAGCCAGAAATCCTCCGCACCGCCCGGTCTGGTGGTGCGATTCACCCGGACCATTAGGTCCCGAAAACGCGATCCCCGGCATCGCCAAGGCCAGGGCGAATATAGCCGTTCTCATCAAGCTTTTCATCAATCGCCGCGGTCCAGATCGCCACATCGGGATGGGCTTGCCGCACATGCCTGAGCCCCTCGGGCGCGGCGAGCAGGCAGATGAAGCGGATGCGTGTCGCCCCGCGCGCCTTCAGCCGATCAAGCGCGGCGACGGCTGAATTGCCCGTTGCCAGCATGGGATCAAGCAGGATGACCAAACGTTCGGCGAGATCCTCGGGCGCCTTGAAATAGTATTCATGCGCCTCCAACGTCTCGTGGTCGCGATAAACGCCGATATGCGCGACGCCCGCTTCCGGCAGCAGGGTCAGCATGCCATCCAGAAAGCCAATGCCAGCGCGCAGCACCGGCGCAAAGATTGGCGGCTTGCCGGCAAGTTTGGGGGCGGCCATGCGTTCCAGCGGCGTTTCGATCTCCCGCGCTTCCAGGGGCAAATCAGCCAGCGCGGTAGCGCCCAGCAGTATGGCGATGTCGCGGAGCAGGGCGCGGAAGGTCGGCACCGGACAGGATTTTTCGCGCATTTGCGACAGGCGATGTTGGATCAAGGGATGCCCCACCACGGTCAGCATGCCGTCATCATCTGATCCTGAAACTATTGCCATGGCTGGCCCCGACCCGTTTGAAGCGCTTTTCTAGGGGAGAATCGCATGCCGGGGAAATGGGATATCCGGCATGAGATGGCCCAAAAACAAGGGTTTAACCTTGCTGTTTCGCCCACCCCTGGCCGCACTGATGGTTCATCGCGGCGCCAGCCCAAGAAAAAAGATAACCATAGGTTGTATTTTTTAAAAACAATGCAATCATAATGACGTGAACCTGAGCCTGTTACATCCCATTCTTGCTCCTGCGCCGCGCCTCAGCCGCGGTCGCTTGGCTGTGCTTGGGCTCGGCTATGTGGGGCGGCCCTTGGCGCTTGGCGCCGCCGCTGCCGGCTATGAGGTGATTGGCTATGACCCGGCGCCCGAGGCGCGCTGGCTTGCCAATGCTGCCAGCGATCCTGGCTTGGGCAGCTTCAAAGCCAGCGCCGATCCCGCCGCGTTTGCCGGTGCCGATACCTGGTTGATTTGCGTGCCAACGCCGCTTGATGCGCGCGGGCGGCCTGACCTTACCGCCGTGCGCGCAGCGCTTGGCATGGCGGCGCGCGGCCTGAAGCCAGGCGCGCTGGTTTGTCTGGTTTCCACCTGCCAGCCTGGTGCGACCAATGGGTTATGCCGCCCCATCCTGGAAGAAGCGGGTTGGCATGTGGGGCGGGATGTCTTTCTGGCCGTATCGCCAGAACGCGAAAACCCAGGGCCACATGCGCCACCCACGCGGAGCATTCCCCGCCTGCTGGGCGCGACCGATCCCGCTTCGCTCCGCCGTGCCTTGGCCTTTTGGCGGCATATTGTTGATCAGGTTGAGATGGTGGCGAGCCCCGAGGTCGCTGAATGCGCCAAGCTTTTGGAAAACACATATCGTCTGGTGAATATCACGCTGATGGATGAACTCCATGCCGCTTTCACCGCGCTTGGCGTCGCGACACGCGATGTGGTGGCGGCGGCGGCAACCAAGCCCTTCGGCTTTGCGCCCTTCTGGCCGGGGCTTGGCGCAGGAGGGCATTGCATTCCGGTGGACCCGGCATTCCTGCAAATGGAAGCAGCGCGCGTGGGGGCGCCTTCCGCGCTGCTGGCCAAGGCGCTGGCGCGCAATCGCGGCAGGGCAGGGCGCGTGCTGGCCGCCATCCGCGCGCGGCTTGGGAATGATCTGTCAGGCAAACGGATTTTGATGGCGGGCGTGACCTATAAGCCGGATGTCGCTGATTTACGCGCCGCCGCACCGCTCAGGCTATTGCGCGGCCTTGCTGATTTGCGCGCGGAAATCGCATGGCACGATCCGCTGGTCAGCAAGTTGCCGGTGGCACTGCCGCGCAGCGCGGATCTCACCATGCCCGATGGTGCGCGGCCTGATGCGCTGGTGCTCGGCACGCCGCATCGCGCCTTCGATCTTGCCGCGATGACGCGCGCCGCGCCTTTGGTATTTGACCCCTTTGGCCTTTTGCCGTTGGCGCCATCCGTTGTCGTCGTCTGAAATCAGGCGCCGCCCTGCCATTCCGCTGGCGGCACGCTGCCCACCTGATCGGCGATGCGCCCATAATGCTCCGGGCGGCGATGGCGCGCGAAATCGAAAATCGTCTTCCGGCCCAATTCGCATTTGCCGAGATCGGCTTCGGCCACGATCAATTCATCATCCCAGCTTGTCGCCTGCGCCATGATCTCGCCCTGCGGGTTCACAATGATGGAATGGCCGAAAAGCTCATGCCCATCTTCCGTGCCGGCCTTGGCTGTCGCGACCGCAAAGCAGGAATTCTGATAGCACCCGGATTGAATGGATAAATGGCTGTGGAATACGCGCAGATGAGGCGCCTCAAAGCCGCGATTTTCCATATTCAGCGATGGTGTGTTGTAGCCGAGCATGACCAATTCCACCTGCTGAAGCCCCATCACGCGCCAGGCTTCCGGCCAACGGCGGTCATTGCAGATCATCATGCCAAGATTGACGGGCTGGCCCGAAACGGGTGCGCGGATCACGGGAAAGCCGAGGTCACCTGGCTCAAAATAACGCTTTTCCAGATGCTGCACATGGCGGATTGGATCGAATTCCTTGTGGCCAGGCAAATGCACCTTGCGGTATTTCAGCACAACCTCGCCTGAGGGCAGCACGAAGACGGCGGTGTTGAAGCGCCTGCCTTCCGGGGTTTTTTCGGCATAGCCCAGATGAAAGGCGATGCCGTATTTGCGCGCGGCTTCAAATAGCGGCGCGGTTTCATTGGAAGGGAGCGCGCTTTCATACCAATGATCGGCATTGGCCAAGTCTTCTTCATACCAGCGCGGGAAGAAGGTGGTCAGCGCCAATTCGGGAAAGACCACAACCTCAGCGCCGCGCTGATGCGCCTTTTCCAGAAGGCGGATCATGCGGCCCACGGCGACATCGCGGCCTTCGGCTTTTTGGATCGGGCCCAATTGCGCGGCGGCCAGAACAAGGGAACGGGTCATGCGTTCATCCTTCCATGACATATATATAAGGTGTGCGTCGCATCATCAGACGCGGATATTGCGCGCGCGAATCACCTCACCCCATTTGCGGCGCTCGGCAGCCAGATAGGGGCGGAATTCCTCGGCCGGCATTAGCTTGGGAAAGACAGCGCCGGTGCGAAGCTGCGCCACCACCTCGGGCCTATTCATCGCCGCGACCAGGCCCTGATAGAGTCGCTTCAAGATCGGCTCCGGCGTGCCGGCAGGGGCGAAAAGCGCCGTGATGGTGGTGCATTCATAGCCCGGCAGAAATTCACCAATGGCGGGGATTTCCGGCGCCAGCGGATTGCGTTCCGTGCTGGAAACGCCAAGGGCGCGAATTTCGCCGCTACGGATCAGCGGCAGGGCAGAGACAGCTTCAACAAAGGCCATCTGAACTTCACCGGCAACCAGCGCCTGCAAGGCCGGTGCGCCGCCACGATAGGTGACGCTTTCAACCTCGATCCCCGCATCGCCCAAGAAAAGTTCGGTCGCCACATGCGCGCTGCCGCCCGCACCCGAAGAACCATAAGACATGCGCCCGGGTTCCGCCTTGGCGCGGGCGATGAAGGCCGGAATATCCGTGATGCCAAGGCGTGGATTGACGCACATGAAGATCGAAGATGTGGTGGCGGCGCCAATCGGATCGAAGCTGGTTTCCTCATCATAGCCGCGGCGCGGATAAAGATGGCCCACCATCGAATAGGTGCCGCCCCCGGAGAACACCAGCGTATGCCCATCCGGCCTTGCACGCGCGACAGATGCCATGCCGATGGTGCCACTGGCGCCGGGGCGGTTTTCCACCACGAAATTCGTGCCGATATGCTGGCTTAATTGCTGCGCCAGGATGCGCGCCACCACATCGGTTGACCCGCCTGGCGCGAAGGAAACGATTATGGAAACGGGCCGCCCCGCCGGCCAGGATTCCTGTGCGCTCGCGGTGGATGCGCCGATGATGGCGGCACCTGCCACCAAGGCGCGACGCGACAAAAGGGCTTTGCTTGGCATGGGCGATTCCGAGGGGCTTTGATGATCACGCCGGCGGCACCGCCCCCACCTGGTCAATAATGGCGCGATACCATTGCGGGCGGCGATGGGCGGCGAAGTTGAACATCTTCTCCTTGCCCTGGCGGCAGGCATCGAAATCCACATCCGCCACGATGATCTCATCCCCCAGCGTCTTGGCTTCCGCCACCACGCGGCCATTCGGGTCCACAATAACGGAACCGCCAATCAGGCCGGAGCCATCCTCCACCCCCGCCTTGGCGACGGAAATCGCCCAGGTCGCATTCATATAGGCATTGCCCTGCACGGCCAGCGTCGAATGAAAGGTGCGTAGCGATTGGTCTTCGCTATCGCCGCCCATCGGATCATAGGCCGCCGAGTTATAGCCAATCAGCATCAATTCAATGCCCTGCAAGCCATAGCAGCGCCAGCCTTCCGGCCAGCGGCGATCATTGCAGATCAACATGCCAAGCACGGGTCGGCCCCAGGCTTCCGGGCCACGAAAGGCGGGAAAGCCGAGGTCACCATATTCGAAATAGCGCTTTTCCAATTGCTGGAAGCGATCCCCCACGCGCGGTTCCACCGTGCCGGGCAGATGGATTTTGCGATATTTGCCAAGTACGGCGCCATCCGGCCCAACGGTGATCGCGGTATTGTAGCGCTTGCCGTAAGGCGTGAGTTCCGCATAGCCAAGATAAAACCCAATGCCCAATGCGCGCGCGCGATCAAATAGCGGCTGCACGCGCGGATTGGGCATTTCGCGCTCAAAATAGCTGTCCAATTCCGCCTGATCCGTGAAAAGCCAGCGTGGGAAGAAGGTGGTCAGCGGCAATTCCGGAAACACCACCATCTTGGCACCCGCCGCGGCGGCTTGTTCCAAAAGTGCCACCATGCGCGCCAGGATCGCCTCGCGGCTATCGGCTTTTTGGTTTGGTCCCATCTGGGCGCCGGCGAGGCGCAGGCTGCGGGTCATTGTTCAAGCTCCGGACGAATGGCCTCGACCACCGGGCGATAGCGCGCGGTCTCTGCGGCGATGAAGGCGGCGGCGCTGGCGGGCGTGCCGGGGGCGGATGCGGTGATGCCGGATGCGGCAAGGCTGGCGCGGAAGGCAGGATCGGCAAGCGCCGCATTGGTCGCAGCCGAAAGCCGTTCAAGGATCGGCGCGGGCAGGGCAGGGGGAGCAAAAACCGCGTGCCACAGCACGGCTTCGAAGTCGGCGAGGCCAAGCGCTTCAGCAACCGTCGGCACCTCGGGCGCGGCGTCCAGCCGGCGCGCGGTTGCCACCGCCAACATGCGCGCGCGCCCACCCTGATGCAGTGGCAGGCCGCCGCCGAAAGTATTCACGGCAAGGGCAAGTGTGCCACCCACCAGATCATTCATCGCCGGCGCCGCGCCGCGATAGGGTACATGCGTGATGGTAA
Source organism: Roseomonas sp. (assembly GCA_020249125.1). Taxonomy (GTDB): domain Bacteria; phylum Pseudomonadota; class Alphaproteobacteria; order Acetobacterales; family Acetobacteraceae; genus Neoroseomonas. The sequence goes on from JADCGG010000125.1 coordinate 13,164, forward strand.
CCCCGCCCGCCTGCTGCTTCAGCAACTCAGTCGCCAGATGCATCATGGTGCCGCTGCCGGGCGAACCATAGGAAAGCGGCGGATTGGCAGCGCGTGCCGCCGCCAGAAATGCGCGCAAGGTCGCCGGGCGTGATGGATGCGCCAGCCAACACAGCGGCCCGCCGCCCAATTCCGCAATGGTCGTGAAATCGCGCACCACATCAAATTGCGGCTGGCGCGTCACCAGCGGATAAAGCGCATGGGTCGAAGCCGTACCAAATAACAATGTATAGCCATCGGCCCGCGCGCGAGAGACTTCAAGCGATCCAATCGCGCCACCCGCCCCGCCGCGATTTTCGGTGACGACCGGCTGGCCCAATTCGCGCCCCAGACGTTCCGCATATAGCCGCGCATAAACATCGGTGGGACCACCGGCGGGGAAGGGGATGATCATGCGGATCGGGCGGGAGGGAAAAGCCTCCTGCGCCCGCACCGCGCCGCTGAACAGCGCCGCGCCAGCGCCAACCAGCGCGGCGCGGCGGCGCATTTCAAAGCGCGGCATCACGCCAATTCTCAACCGCCGCATCTGGGTGAGAAGCCAGCCCGGCGGCCTTGATGCCCTCACACGCCGCGTGTTCATCGCGGTCTGACGCATCGCCGCTGACGCCAACGGCGCCAATCACGGCGCCGGCGGCATTCAGGATCAGCACGCCGCCGGGGACGGGGACAAAGCTGCCATCGGAAGCCGAGGCCACGGCGGCCTGAAAGGCAATGCGTTCCTTCAGCCGATCCCGCAGGATGCGGCTGCCAACGCCCATGCCAAGCGCGGCATAGGCTTTGCCGCGCGCGATTTCGGCACGCAGAATGCCCGAACCATCTTCGCGCTTTTGCACAACAACATGCCCGCCAGCATCCAGCACCACCACCGTCAGCGGCAACATGCCCGCCGCCCGGCCCGTCGCCAGCGTGACATCGGCGATCTTGTCAGCCGTCGCCAAAGGCAAATCCACCGCGAGGTGCTTCACATAATAGTCTGCGGAATTCATCGCGTTTCTCCCTGCGAAAAATTGAAGGCCCATCCATGGGCCAAGCGTCACCTGGCAGCAAGGCAGGCTTCAGAAAAACAAATCCCGGAAATCCTGCCGCGTGCCACCAAACAGCCGCCAAGTGGCGATGGCGCCGATGCAAAGCCCGATGCCGGCGGCAATGGCGGGCACCGGATCGGGCATGCCGCCGGCGCCGGTTACGGCCGCATTCAGCATTCCAAGCATGATGCCAACCGACCCTGCGATCAGCGCCTGCACCAGGCCGGGCTTGCGCCGCGGCGATGGTCCGGCGGGTTTGGATGGCCGCGGGGGCCGCTTGATCCAGTGCCCTTCCGGGCGCTGCTTTTCCTTATTCCCCGACATAGGTTTCCTTGTGCTGACGCGGCACGAAGCGCCCGGCGCCGGGCTTGGCCAGCACCTGCTTGCCATCCCAAATCTGCTGCCCGCGCAGCCAGGTCGCAGCGACGCGCCCCTTGACCTTCATGCCATCATAGGGCGACCATTTGGCATCTTCCTGATCCTGGATGTCACGCGCATCGAAGGTGAAATCACCTTCTTCCATCACCAGCAAATCGGCATCCGCGCCAACGCGCAAAGCGCCCTTCTTCGGATAAAGCCCATGGAAGCGCGCGGGGCGTTCGGCGCAGTAAAGCGCCATCAGGCTTGGCGAAAGCCCGCGCTGCTTCAGTAGCGAGAACATCACGGGCGCGAAGCTTTGCATCCCCGTCAGCCCCGCGCCGACGGTGAAGATATCGCCCGTATAGGTCTTGCGGTCGCGCGGCCAGGGCGCGTGGTCGGTGGAGACATAGGCGATCTGCCCCTTGGCAAAGGCGCCCCACATGCGTTCCACCTCATCCGCCGTGCGGAAGGGCGGGTTGCATTTGCCGAAGCCTTCAAGCCGGATGATGTCTTCTTCCGTCATGCACAGATATTGCAGGCAGGCCTCACCCGATGCCTTGCCGCCCATGCGGCGGAAGACCTCGGCGATTTCAAAGCCGCGCGCCAAAGATGAATGGGCGATATGCACATGCGCGCCGGTCTCAAGCCCGATTTCGAAAATCTCCAAATCCGCCATGGTTTCACAGAGCGGCGGGCGGGTGCGGCAATGCCAGATGGGGGATGTATTGTCGGCGGCCTTGGCTTCTTCCGTCAGGCGCACGACGATTTCCTGATCCTCATTATGCACGGCGACCATCAGCCCGGTCTTGGCGATTTCGCGGAAGGCCGCGACCATGGTTGGGTGGTCAATGCGCGGGAAGCGCACCGGGTCATATTCATAAGTGGAAAGCTTGAAGGAACAGGCGCCGGCTTCGGCCAAGCCCGCAATGGCATCCACGCCGCCCGATTTCAGGATGGTGCCGTAAAGCGCCATATCCACATGGGACAGGCGGTTCACATATTCGATTTTTTCCTTGAAAATCCCTGCATCCGTCACCGGGCGCGGCACGTCATAGGGCATGTCAACACAGGTGGTCACCCCGCCCGCGGCGGCGCTTTTGGACGCCCCTTCAATCCCCGGCCAGCCGCGAGAGGATGAGGTATGCATATGCCCATCCACCAGCCCCGGCATGATCAGCTTGCTGCCGTAATCTTCGACCGATGTGGCAACGGGGGAAGGCCCTTCGCCAATGCCGGCAATCACCTCACCGCGCGTGGCGACCCAGCCATTGGGCAGGATGCGATCAGGCAGCACAAGCGTGCCGCGAATGACACGATCAAAAGGGGTGGTGGCGGGCATGGGATACTCCGTAGGTGTGACTTCCAGGCTTGGCGAAGCTAACGCAGTGCCGTGTTGCGGGCCAGGGCTGCGGGCGGGAATTGCGCATCGGCGATTTCAAGCGCGAGCCTCGTCGCCTCATTCTCGCGTTCCGCATTCCAGGCCAGCGCCACGCCAACGCCGCGAATGGGCCCGGCCAGGATGCGAAACGCGACGCCTGGTGGATTGAGCCGCGCCATGCCTTCCGAGACCAGCGCCACGCCCAATCCCGCCGCAACAAAGCCAAGCTGCGCCATGGCCGAGCCCACTTCGCGCACCACGCGCGGCGTGAAGCCCGCCGCGTGGCAGGCCGCCGTCATGGCATCGGAATAGGCCGGGCTGATGGCGCGCGGCAGCATCAGCATGGGTGCTTCGGCAAGGGCGGCTAGCGGCAAGGGATCAGGGCCGGCGAGAATCGGGTGCCCTTCCGGCAAAGCGGCGGCGAGCCGATCTTCACCCAAAGGGCGCAGCCTGATCGGCGCGCGGTCTCGGTCTGAACGGAGCAAAGCCAAATCAACCTCGCCACGGCGAAGCGCTTCCAAGGCCTCCGCCGTATCCATCTCGCGCACACCTATCGCGGCTTCGGGCCGCGCTGCCTGCATGGCGCGCACGATGGGGGGCAGGTAATCAAACAGTGCCGAGGTAACGCAGGCAATGGAAACCGGCGCGTGATGGCCCATCCGCAATTCGCGCGCCAGGCTTTCCAGATCCGCTGCATTGCCGGCGACACGGCGCGCGAGTGGCAGCAGCGCCTCACCTTCCCGTGTCGGTCGCGCCCCCTTGCCGGAGCGTTCCAGCAGCTTCACGCCGAGTTCCTTTTCCAGCAACTGGATTTGTGCGGTCAGCGGCGGTTGTGAGACGCCAAGCCGCGCGGCGGCGCGGCCGAAATGACCTTCTTCGGCCACGGCCAGAAAATGCCCCAGGCGGCGGATCAGGCGAAAATCCATGAGCTATCCAATACGGTTCCGCCCATACGGAAAACCTATCAGCGCGCCACGTCAATTGGATTGGACGATGGCGCGCGATGGGCGCACAAGATCACCCCATTAGGCAAGTTGCCAGCAACAAAGGGAGAATGCCCCAATGAAACTGCACCCGGTAAAAGTTCACCCATCAAAGGCGCTGCTGAAGCGCGAAGACCAGCTCGCCTGGAAAATGGCCGGCGTCGCCGTGGATAAGGTCGCGGTCGAAAAGCCGGTGCAGGAGATGATCATCAACCGGATCATTGACAATGCCTCGGTCGCCATCGCCGCCATTAATCGCCGCCCGGTCGTCTCGGCGCGCGGCATGGCGCTTGGCCATGCGAAGAAGGCGGGCGGCGCGCAGGTGTTTGGCGTGAAATCCGTCACAACGGTCTCGCCCGAATGGGCCGCCTGGGCCAATGGCACCGCCGTGCGCGAATTGGACATGCACGACACCTTCCTCGCCGCCGATTACTCCCACCCCGGCGATAATATCCCGCCGATCCTGGCGGTCGCTCAGGCCATGGGGAACTCCGGGCGCGATCTGATCCGTGGCCTTGCCACCGGCTATGAACTGCACATTGATCTGGTGCGCGCGATTTGCCTGCATGAACACAAGGTGGACCATATCGCCCATCTTTGCCCTGCCGCAGCCGCTGGCATCGGCACGCTGCTCGGCCTGAAGCAGGAAGTGGTGTTCCAATCCATCCAGCAGGCTTTGCATACCTCTGTCTCCTTCCGCCAATCCCGCAAGGGCGAGATTTCTTCCTGGAAGGCTTATGCGCCTGCCCATGCCGGCAAGCTGGCGGTGGAAGCGGTGGATCGCTGCATGCGCGGTGAGGGTGCGCCTTCGCCGATTTATGAAGGCGAGGACAGCGTCATTGCCTGGGTGCTTTCCGGCCGTTCCAACCGCAAGGATGTCTATGGCCCGGTTTATTATGAGGTGCCGCTGCCGGAAGCGGGCGAACCCAAGCGCTCGATCCTTGATTCCTACACCAAGGAACACTCCGCCGAATACCAATCCCAGGCGCTGATTGACCTGGCCTTCCGCATGCGGGAGCAGATCGCGGATATGGAGGCGATTGAGAAGATCATCATCCATACCAGCCACCACACGCATTACGTGATCGGCACCGGGGCGAATGACCCGCAGAAGATGGACCCGAAGGCGAGCCGTGAGACGCTGGATCACTCCATCATGTATATCTTCGCGGTCGCGCTGCAGGATGGCCGTTGGCATCATGTGGATAGCTACGCGCCGAAGCGGGCGGGCCGGGCGGATACCGTGCGCCTCTGGCACAAGGTCGAAACGCGGGAAGATGCGGAATGGACCCGCAAATACCATTCCCGCGACCCGAATGAGCTTTCCTTCGGCGGGCGCGTGGAAATCCTGTTCAAGGATGGATCGAAGCTGGTGGATGAGCTTGGTGTGGCCAATGCCCATCCGAATGGCGCCAAGCCCTTTGGCCGGGCGGATTACATTCGCAAGTTCCAAACCATCACGGATGGCATCATCTCGACGCGCGAGTCCAACCGCTTCCTGGAAGTGGTGCAGGATCTGGCCAAGCTGAAGGCGGGCGAACTCAGCGCGCTGAATGTGGCGCTGCCCGCCGGTGGCCTGCTGGACAGCAAGCCCGGCATCTTCTGAACTGTTGAATGAGGAAGGCAGGGTCGGTGCCATGCGTGGCGCCGACCCGCAGCCAGCAAGCAAGGGACGAAACCCAATGAACGAAACCACGAAACCCGAAATCTATAAGGGCCTGGTCGGCGTCTATGCCGATGTCTCTGCCGTCTCCAAGGTGATGCCGGAAACCAATAGCCTCACCTATCGCGGATATGCGGTGCAGGATTTGGCGGAGAATTGCAGCTTTGAAGAAGTGGCCTATCTGCTCTGGGAAGGCGAATTGCCCAATGCGAAGCAGCTTGCTGCCTTCAAGGCTGAAACCGCTGCCGAGCGTGAGATCAGCCCGGCGCTGCATCGCGTTATCCAGGAATTCCCGAAGGATGCGCACCCGATGGATGCCATCCGCACCGCCGTATCCTTCATGGGGATGGAAGACCCTGAAGCGGGCGATGTCTCCCAGCCGGCGCAATATCGGAAGGCCAAGCGCCTTTTCGCCAAGATCCCAACCGCGATTGCAGCGGCCTATCGCGCTTCCCGCGGCCTGCCGGTGGTGGCGCCGAACCCCGCGCATAGCTTCGCCGAGAATGTCTTCAACCTGATCCTGGGCAAGGTGCCGCAGCCGGAAGTGCTGAAGGCCTTTGATGTTTCCATGATCCTGTATGCGGAGCACACCTTCAACGCTTCCACCTATACGGCGCGGCTGGTGACCTCCTCAGGCGCCGATATGCATGGGGCGATCACGGCGGGCATCGCCTCGCTCAAGGGTCCGCTGCATGGCGGCGCCAATGAAGCGGTGATGCATACGCTGAAGGAAATCGGCGACCCGAAGCTGGCCCGCGAATGGATCCAAAGCCGCTTTGACCATAAGGCGCTGGTGATGGGCTTTGGCCATCGTGTCTATAAATCCGGCGATAGCCGCGTGCCCACCATGCGCAAATATGCCGAGAAAATGGCGGAAGTTGTGGGCGATAAGACCTGGATGGAGATCAGCCGCATCCTGGCCGGTGAGATGCTGGAAAAGAAGAACATCCACCCGAACCTCGATTTCCCGGCAGGTCCCGCTTACTACCTGATGGGCTTTGAGATCCCGCTCTTCACGCCGATCTTCGTCGCGTCGCGCATCACGGGTTGGTCGGCGCATGTGATTGAACAAGGCGCGGATAATCGGCTGATCCGTCCGCTGTCTTGGTACACGGGGCCGGAACAGCGCCCTGTCCCGCCGCTGTCAGCACGATAGTTTGCAGACGTCTTCATCATTTTTTCAGAAATGGTGAAGGCGCATCGCGGGCGCAAAACCGCGACATCCATGTCACACTGCGCGCATCGCCTCACGATGCGCGCATTTTTTTTTGCGATATGTGACGGATTTTGTTGACACGACTCATGGTGATGAAGATAGCGTGCGTTGCGCGTGATTCTTTTGCGCGATTCGCACTGCCTGAACGCTGCGAAACTTCGCTTCAAAATCCAGGTGCATCACCTGAATGAAGGCGCGGTGAAGCGGGAAGGTGCTGCGATCGGCAAGGCAGAATTGCCGCAGCAGGGAAGGACGGTCCATGGACCGCAGACTCACGGAGCCCTTCGCTTCACGCGATCAGGGTTCCACACCACCCCAAGCCGCCGTGATGGCGTGTGCAAGGGGCGGGAGAGAGGCCAGGGGGAACACGCCGCGCTGGAATGCCGCGCGCCGTGAAGCCTGTGGCGGCTGCGCTTCGCGGAGACTTTCAGTCCTGTCGGTCCGCGCATCGGGATCCGCGCGTCGCCGCCATCACCGACCTCACCTGCTGTACCCCGGGTTGGAATTGGGAATTTGCCGCGCCAAGCGCTGCCTTCCCATAACCGCCTTCAACAGGAACACATGGAGATTCATCCTCTGATGACTGATATCATCGAGACTACCGAAACCGAAGAAACCCCGCGCGCCCAGGCGATGGCCATGGCTGCGGCGAAGAAGAAGGCGCCTGCGAAGCGTAAGCCTGCTGCGAAGAAGCCGGCTGCGAAGAAGGCAGCTGCCAAGAAGCCGGCCGCGAAGAAGGCCGTTGCCAAGAAGAAGCCGGCTGCGAAGAAGGCTGCTGCCAAGAAGCCGGCTGCTAAAAAGGCTACTGCGAAGAAGCCTGCCGCGAAGAAGGCCGCTGCCAAGAAGCCGGCTGCGAAGAAGGCTGCTGCGAAGAAGCCCGCCGCGAAGAAGGTTGCCGCCAAGAAGAAGCCGGCTGCGAAGAAGGCTGCTGCGAAGAAGCCGGCTGCGAAGAAGGCTGCCGCGAAGAAGCCTGCTGCGAAGAAGGCCGGTCGCAAGCCCGTCGCGAAGAAGGCCGCTGCGCCGCGTCGCCGCAAGGCCGCTGCCGCTCCTGCTCCGGCGCCCACCGATACCCCGGCGAGCTGATCAGCTACCGGATCCCGGCACTGGGGCGTCGCATGCAAGTCATGCGGCGCCCTAAGTGTTTTTGGAGGGGGCGAGCCTGATGCCCTTGATGACGCGTCTTTTATCGCCGCAGGATTATCATCTGCTGCTGCCATTGCTTGCCACCTATGGCGCGGAGATGGCGCCACATCTGGCGGGCGCCGCGCCGGCCACGCCGGAAGCGGTGCTGGAATTGATCGCCAACGACCCGCGCGCGGAAATCCTGGCCGCCTTTCGCGATGGGGAAGCGCTTGGCTTCGCGCTGTTCTTTGACCTGCCCGAAATCGTCTTTGCCCGTCGTTGCGGCGCCTTGGATGACCTGTTCGTTGGCCCCGCTGCGCGACGGCAGGGTGTTGCGCGGCTGCTGATTGAAGCGCTCGCCGCGCTCGGCACTGCGCGCGGCTGGTCGCATCTGCGCTGGATCGTGCCAGAGACCGACCAGGCGGCCATCGCGCTTTATGAGCGTATCGCCGCACGCGCGCCTTGGCGTTCCTATGTGTTGCGGCTTGATCCGAAAACTTCTCTTTAAGCCGCCACCCGCCCCGGCATGCGATGGCGAAAGGCGAGCGCTTCGGCGATATGGGCGCGGCGGATCATGGTACTTCCCGCAAGATCAGCGATGGTCCGCGCCACACGCAGGCTGCGAACTTGTCCGCGCGACGATAGCCCAAGCCGCGTCGCCGCGACTTCAAGTAAATGCGCGGCTTCAGCCTCCAGCCCCTGCTGCAATTGGGCGAGGTTTGCTTCGGCATTGTTGGGCGGGCCATCCGCACCATAACGCGCGCGTTGCGCCGCACGCGCTGCCTTCACACGCGCGGCGACCGCGGTACTGGCCTCACCCGCCGGCGCGCGGGCCAATTCTGCGGGCGCAATCGGCATCACTTCAATGGTGATATCCATCCGATCCAAAAGCGGGCCGGAAAGCCGCATCTGGTAATCCTCTCCACAGCGCGGCGCGCGGCCACATTCGCGGCCCGGCTGGCCCAGATAGCCGCAGCGGCAGGGGTTCATCGCGGCGATGCACTGAAACCGCGCCGGATAGGTCACATGCGAATGCACGCGGCTGATGGTGGTGCGCCCGGTTTCCATCGGCTGGCGCAAGGCTTCCAACGCCGTGCGCGGAAACTCCGGCCATTCATCCAGGAACAAGACGCCGCGATGCGCCAGGCTGATTTCACCCGGCTTGGCGCGGGAACCTCCGCCCACCAGGGCGGGCATGGAAGCGGAATGATGCGGTTCCCGAAACGGCGGGCGCGTTACCAACCGCCCGCCTTGCAGCAGACCAGCGATGGAATGCACGAGGCTGACTTCCAAAGCCTCGGACGGCGAAAGATCAGGCAGCAGCGCGGGCAGGCGCGCGGCCAGCATGGATTTGCCGCCGCCGGGCGGCCCGATCAGCAGCAAGTTGTGCCCGCCCGCCGCGGCGATTTCCAAGGCGCGCTTCGCGGTTTCCTGGCCCTTCACCTCGGAAAGGCAGGGGCCTGACAGTGGCGCGGCATCCAGCTTTGGCGCCTCTGGCGCGCGCAATAGCTGCACGCCCTTGAAGTGATTGAGCAGCGCTGGCAGGTCCGGCGCGGCCAGCACTTCAATCTGCCCGGCCCAGGCGGCTTCGCCACCCTGAACAGCGGGGCAGATCAGCCCCAATTCGCGCGCCGAAGCACCGAGTGCGGCCGGCAGCACGCCCGCCACCGGCATGATGGCGCCATCCAGCGACAATTCGCCAAGCGCGGCGAAGCCCGCCAAATCTTCTCGCGGCAGCACATCCATCGCCGCCAGTACCGCAAGCGCGATGGGCAGATCGAAATGGCTGCCTTCCTTGGTGATGTCAGCCGGCGCCAAATTCACCAGCACGCGCTTGGGCGGCATAGACAACCCCAGGCCAAGCAAGGCCGCGCGCACCCTTTCGCGGCTTTCCGCCACCGCCTTATCCGGCAGGCCCACCACGAGGAAGGCCGGCAGGCCGGGGGCGATTTGCACCTGCACCTCGACCGCCTGGGCCTCGATCCCGGCAAAGGCGAAGGTGGCGATGCGCGCGATGGTCATGGCTGTATGAGTGGCGCATTCCTACCCGAAATGCAACCATAGGCTTTAATTATTTTTTGAAATAAACCAAAAGGTGTGCCGCAGAAGGGGATCTATAAAAGCTGCAAGCGGATGAACAAATTACAGGCCAGCCAGTACGCTAAAAAAGTTGCGGGTTGCAGGCTTCCCAGAACGCCAGACCATACGGCTTAACGGCATGCAGGCCGTCATGATGCCCAAAGACGATGAGGCCCAGCTTTTCCAATGCATTGATGCTCACTGTACGTTCATCTCCGCCAATCCCGGCTTTCCCTCCGGCAAGGTTGGCGTCAACTCTACCCCCCTGCTTGTCCCGTCTTAAATGCATGATTGCTTCAAATAAAACCGCATCGAGCGGCTCCATTTGGGCCAAGGTATCAAAATATGCTCGTCTGACACGTCGTCCCCCGTCAGGCTGAAGCGCCGCTGTTAGCAGACCGGCCCAAAGGGACTGTAGCTCTGGCCTCGCTTCGTCAGATGCTGCTCTTAAAAGTGGCAGTACGACGGAGACGCTTGGCTCTTGCGGCGGGCCAGCATAGATACGCGTTCGGATTTCCGCTGTCTTTGCCTGTAATGAGATCAGGTTCCGCCTACGTTGCTCATGCAGCCAATCGCCTCCCGCGATGCCAAGAAGGTCTTCGGGGATCGTTCCGATGGTTTTACCCACCCAATTTGCGAAGCCCGTCGCGGCATCAATCGCTTTGCCGCTGAGTTTTGCGACCTCCCCGGTGGCCTTAGCGACTTCAGTAATAGCCTTGGTTTCGTCTCCGCTCATGTTTGGTTCTCCCAAAGCCAACTACCCCGCCATCCCCTGCACCCGCCGCATCAGCCGCCGGAAATTGCCGGACCAGAGCAAATCAATCTCCCGCGCGCCATAGCCGCGGCGGTGCAATTCGGCGGTCAGGTTCATTGTCTCGCTGGCATTGGCCCAGCCGGGAATGCCGCCGCCGCCATCGAAATCGGAAGACAGGCCAACATGATCCAAGCCAATCCGCCGCACCGCGTAATCCACATGATCCACCATATCCGAAACAGTGGCGGGCGATTTCCCATCCGCCCCCGGCGGACGCAGGAAGGCGTCAAGTGCCGTGATCTGCACCAAGCCGCCGCGCGCCCGCAGCATATCCAATTGCTCATCATCCAGATTGCGCGGATGATCACATAACGCGCGGCAGCAGGAATGGGTTGCCACAATCGGCGCGCGGGAAAGCGCGGCGGCCTGCATCATGGAGGATTTCGCGGCGTGGGAGACATCAATGATCAGCCCGATGCGATTCATCTCGGCAATCGCCTGGCGTCCGAGATCGGAAAGCCCGCCATGTTCCGCCGTGCCATCACCAAGCGCGGGCTTGGGCCGCGCGGCATCGGCCAGATCATTATGCCCATCATGCGTGAGCGTCAGATAGATCGCGCCGAGGTCGCGCCAGAGTTTCAGCCGCGCCAAATCGCGCCCCATGGCATTGCCGTTTTCAACCGCGCTCAGCACCGCAAGCGCACCCGCTTTATGCGCGGCTTCCAATTCATCGGCGCTGGTGCAAAAGCGGCGCGCCACGCCATCAGCGCGCGTGCGGATATGGCGCAGCATGGCCTCAGCCCGGTCAGCAGCGGCCTGATGCCCCGCCGCATCGCGCGGGCCTTGTGGTGTATAGGCAATGAAGACAACCGCCTTCAGCCCGCCGCGCTGCATTTTCGGGAAATCAACGCAGCGGTCGGTTTCCGTTGTGGCGTCAGGCGGATCGGGCCATCTGATATCCACATGGGTATCAAGTGTCAGCGTTGCCGCGTGGATGGCTTCACTCATGCTGCATCTCCCCAGGCTTGCAGGAAGCTTGCCAATAAATCGCCGATGATATCTACGTTGTAGCCGCCTTCCTGAGTGATGGCGGTGGGCAGCTTCAGGCCGCCAATCATCGCACCCGCGCGGGCGAAGCCTTCAGCGGTGACCTTCAGCGCGGCAAGCGGTTCATGTTCGGAAGCGTCAAAGCCAAGCGGCAGTACCAGCGCTTCCGTCTTCTGGTCGCGGATCGCGGCCATGGCGTAGCGGATTGCATCCAGCCAGCCCTCATCACCCGTGCCGAAGCCAAGCGGCATATTCATATTGCGTCCATCGCCCGCGCCCGCGCCGCGTTCGCGCGTGCGGCCCACGAACCAGGGGTAGTATTTGTCAGGATCAGCATGGATGGAAATAGTCAGCACATCGCCGCGTTCCCAGAAAATACCCTGAGTGCCATTGCCGTGATGGCTATCAATATCCAGCACCGCGACGCGCTTCGCCCCCGCATCCACCAAAGCCTGCGCCGCAAGTGCTGCATTATTCACATAACAATGCCCGCCGGCACGCGCCGCATAGGCGTGATGTCCCGGCGGGCGACACAGCGCATAGGCGCTGCGCCCAGCAGCGGCTTCCTTCGCGGCGGCGAGTGCGCAAGCGGCGGCACCTTGAATCGCCTGCCAGGAGCCGGGGCCAATCGGGCAGGCGGTATCGGCCATGAACCAGCCGGCGCGCGCGATGACGCTATCGCCGCACGCCCCGCCCTGCATCAGCATTTCCGGCGAGGGATGCATATTCGCGACAACCTCCGGCCCCGGATCGGCAAGCAGCGCCCAATCCCGCGCGGCATCTGCAAGGAACGTCAGATAATCCGCGCTATGGACTGATTGCAGCGCCGCAACCGGCACCGCTTCTGGCGTGGCGGGCGCCAGCCCAATGCGATGCAGCGCCGCTTCCAAAGCCGCGGCGCGGGCGGGGATTTCGAAATTCGCGCGCGTGCGGCCACGTTGCAGGAAAAAGGCCGGGTGATGTCCGGCATGGTCTGGATGGGCGAAGGTTTTCATGGAGGGCAGGCTAACCAGTTTTGGCGCGGCTGCGAAGGCGCGGCGCTTGCTGCGCCTGCCATGGCTGGCTAGCGTCACCCCGATTTCACGGAAGGATTCAGGCCCGATGCAGCCCCTCGACCCCGGCGCGCGGCGCGCCATTTTGGCAGCGGTGGATGAACTGCAAGCGGAAAGCATCGCCATGCTATCGCGCCTGGTGCGCTGCCCTTCCACATTGGGCAATGAGGCTTCGGCCTTGAATGAAATGGCGCGGATTTATGAAAGCCTCGGCCTGGCGCCGCGCCGTGTGCCAACAGACCCAAGCGCCCTGGAAAGCCACCCAGCCTTCTCGCCACCGCTTATTCCTTATGAGGGGCGCGATAACGTGGTTGCCGTCTTTACGCCGCGTGAAAAGAAGGGCCGCAGCCTGGCCTTGCAAGGCCATGTGGATGTGGTGCC